>DWYI01000019.1 GCA_019118765.1 Candidatus Allofournierella merdavium
GTAGGGGATATATGTAATTGCAAATAAAGGAGGGCAATTATGGAAAAAAGAAAACCCAATGACCTTTCACCGGATCAGTGCTTGGCGGTCGATACGGAATCGCTTTGCAAACTGCTCGACTGCGGGCGGCACACGGCCGTCCAGATCGGCGACTTGGCCCACGCCCGCATTACCATGAATTCTCGTGTCCTTTGGAGCGTTCAGCGCGTAAAGGAATACTTGTACGAGATCTCATGCTAACAGAACCTTGCCCATTCCGGGCACAACAACTCACAAAACATCGGGAGGTATCAGCCTATGCCAAAAGTTAGAAAAGACAACAAAGGCCGCAATCTGCGGACAGGGGAAACGCAACGCTCAGATGGCAGCTATATGTTCGTCTATAAGCTGGGAACTAAGAAAAAGTACATTTATGATACCGATTTGGCGTCCCTTCGCGCAAAAGAAAAGCAAATTGCGAAAGATGCTGATGATGGTATCCGTACACAGGAAGCAATGAAACTTACCCTGAATGATATGTTCAAGGTCTACATGGATAACAACATCAGGTTGAAGCCATCTACGCGGGCCAATTATGAGTATCTTTGGGATCGCTATGTAAAGGATGAACCTTTCGCCAATGAGCCACTTCCAAATGTCCGTCGAAGCGATGTTCTTGGATTCTATACCAAACTGCTCAAACACGGTTTCGCCATTAACTCGCTGGAGAGCATCAACACCATCGTACATCCTGCTTTCGAACTGGCTGTAGCGGATGATTATATCAGGAAGAACCCCAGCAAAGGCATCTATACCAAGTTAAAAACAGATGGAAGCGCGCCGAAACCGAAAAAGCGTATTGCTCTTACCAAAGCACAGCAAAAAAATTTCCTCCAGTATATCGCAAAATCTCCTATGTATAGCCACTGGCTGCCTGTCATGGTAACACTCCTTGGAACCGGCCTTCGTGTAGGAGAATGTACTGGTTTAACAAAAGATGATGTAGACTTGAACAAGGGCCGGATTTCCGTCAACCATGCGTTAATCTATCGGGTCATTGATAAAAAGGCTGACTTTCATATCACAACACCCAAAACGGAAAGCGGTACACGCATTATCCCGATCCTCTATCCAGAAGTCATTGAACAGCTTCGCCAGCAAATCGAGGTAATGGATGCGTTATATCCGAACGATAAGTTGGTATTGAACGGTTATCACGGTTTCATCTTCCGAAATCGCTATGGGAAATTTCTCTCTGCTCATAATATCAATCGGGCCATTGAGCGCATCTCTACAGCGTACAACATGGAAGAACTGGATCAAGCCGAATTGGAGGATCGTGCGCCAGAGCTTCTTCCTCACTTTAGCGTCCATAATCTGCGGCACACTTTCTGTACAAGACTCTGCGAAAGCACGAACGATATCAAGTTTATCCAACAGGTAATGGGCCACGCTGATTTTTCCACGACCATGGACATCTACACCCACATCACACAGGAAAATATGGAGGAAAAAGCAGCAACAATCAAGGGTAATTTGGTGCTGATGTGAAAATTACAAAAAAGGGCAAATCCGCAGTTAAAAGCGCGGATTTGCCCTTCATTTTGGCCCGTCTGATGCCGTCTGATTTCAAGCAAAAGTTGTGAAAAAGTTGTGGTTGTAAGCCTCTTTCACTACATCTTGTTTCGTCCTACTCCGTCATCCACAATATATTGTGGATTATTTGTCCAGAGGCTTCATAGTCGGGAAGAGGATGACGTCCCGCACCGAGGCGCTGCCGGTGAGCAGCATGACGCACCGGTCGATGCCCATGCCCATGCCGCCCGTGGGAGGCATGCCGTACTCCATGGCGGTGAGGAAATCCTCATCCATCATCTCGGTCTCCTCGTCGCCCCGCTCCCGCTGCTCCACCTGCTTTTCGAAGCGCTGGCGCTGGTCGATGGGGTCGTTGAGCTCGGAGTAGGCGTTGGCCAGCTCGCTGCGGCAGATGAACAGCTCGAACCGCTCGGTGAGGCGGGGGTCCGCCGGGCTGCGCTTGGTGAGCGGCGAGACCTCCACCGGATACATGGTGATAAAGGTGGGCTGCACCAGCTGGCCTTCCACCTTCTGATCGAAGCAGGCGTACAGCGCGTTGCCCCAGGTCTTTTCGGCGGCGTCCGCCAGTTCCACGCCGATGGCCTTCGCGGCAGCCACCGCCTCGGCGTCGTCGGTGATGGCGCCAAAGTCCACACCGGCGTACTCCCGCACCGCGTCCACCATGGTCAGGCGGCGCCAGCCGGGGGTCAGGTCCACCTTCTCGCCCAGCCATTCCACCTGGTAGGTGCCCAGGATCTCCTTGGCCGCGCCGGAGAGGATATCCTCGGCGATGTCCATCATGGTGTGGAAGTCGGCGTAGGCCTGGTAGAGTTCCACGGTGGTGAACTCGGGGTTGTGCTTGGGGTCCATGCCCTCGTTGCGGAAGATGCGCCCGATCTCGTACACCCGGTCGATGCCGCCGATGATGAGCCGCTTGAGGGGCAGCTCGGTGGCAATGCGCATGTACATGTCGATGTCCAGGGTGTTGTGATGGGTGATGAAGGGGCGGGCCGCCGCGCCGCCGGCGATGGTGTTCAGCACCGGGGTCTCCACTTCCATATAATCCCGCTGGTCCAGATAGCTGCGCATGAAGCGGATGAACCGGCTGCGCACCTCAAAGGTACGGCGCACCTCGGGGTTGACGATCAAGTCCACATACCGCTGGCGATAGCGGGTCTCCTGGTCCTTCAGGCCGTGGAACTTCTCCGGCAGGGGCAGAAGGCTCTTGGAGAGCAGCACCACCTGGGTAGCATGGACGCTGATCTCCCCCATCTTGGTGCGGAACACATAGCCCCGCACGCCCACGATGTCACCGATGTCATACTTTTTGAACTCCTGGTAGGCATCGGCGCCCACGTCGTCCCGCTTGACGTACATCTGGATGTTGCCGGTGGTGTCCCGCAGATCGGCAAAGCTGGCCTTGCCCATCACCCGCTTGCTCATGATGCGGCCCGCCATGCACACCTGGCGGTGCTGCTCCGGCGCGGCGTCCTCCGGCAGGTCCTGGAAGCTGGCCTTCACCTCGGCGGCAAAGTCCGCCTGGGGCCACTTGGTGATCTGGAAGGGGTCCTTGCCCGCCTGCTGCAATTCCGCCAGCTTCTGCCGGCGGATCGCCACCAGTTCGCTGTACTCCTGCTGGGTCATCTCCCCGGCGTCCGCGGGGGTCTGGTTCGTCTGTGCCATTCTATTCTCTCCTTTGCGGTATAAAACGGCCGCCGGTGCGGCCCTTGTCTACAGTAAGGCTTATTATAACACAAAAACAGGTGCCGTGGCACCTGTTTTTGCAGAATTTCCTTGTGTTTTGCGGCCAAAAACCACGTTTACAGGGCGGAGCGGGTGATCTCCACCACCTTGAAGGCCACCGTGGCCCCATTGGGCAGGGTGATCTCGGCGGTCTCGCCCGCCTTTTTGCCCAGCAGGCCCGCGCCCACCGGGCTCTCGTCGCTGATCTTGCCGTTCAGCGGGTCCGCCTCGGTGGAGCCGGTGATGTCGTACTCCTCCACCTCGCCGTCCTCGTCCTCGATCTTCACATGGGTGCCCACCGACACCTGCTCCAGCGAGAGCTCGTCGTTGTCGATGACCCGGGCGTGTTTGAGCATCGCCTCCAGCTGGGCGATGCGGCTCTCGATGAAGCCCTGCTCGTTCTTCGCCTCGTCGTACTCGCTGTTTTCCGACAGATCGCCAAAGCCGCGGGCCACCTTGATCTTCTCGGCAACGTCCTTGCGGCGGACCGTCTTCAGTTCCTCCAGCTCGCTTTCCAGCGCCTCCAGACCGGCGCGGGTCATCACAATTTCCTTCATGCTCATGGCTTTGATTGCTCCCTAACGATAATGTTTTCGCACCGACGTGCGTTTTGAGTCTCAGGATGGCAGCGCGCCACCACGCCGCAGGCCCAAAAAAAAGGGCGCTGCAATGCGCGCATCCTAATTTCGAAAGTATAGCTGATTTCACCTCGACTGTCAAGATTGGGCGATTGTTTTCAGCTATTTCGCCAAAAAGGGCGCTTCTTTTTTGTGCCGCGAAAACGCCCCGCCGGCCGTCGATGGGCCCTTTGGCGCCTGCTTTGTTCAGTGTATGCGGCTGCCGGGTATTTTATGCCGCCCGCGGCACAAAGGCACACGGCCCCGCCGCCGGCAGGGCCGTGTGCTCGTTTTGCTTTTGTTTGCGGCCGGGCGAAAGCGGAAGGTCACTCCTCGTCCTCGGCGCCATTGCCCAGCTTCTTCGCCTCCTCGATGACCTTGTCCTCCAGGTTGGAGGGCAGCGGCTCATAGCGCACGAAATCCAGGGTGAAGTGGCCCCGGCCCTGGGTGAGCTGCCGCATGAAGGTGGTGAAATCCTGCATCTCGGCCAGCGGCACCTCCGCCTCCACCACCTGCAGGCCATCCTCGTCGGGGGTCATGCCCAGCACGCGGCCCCGGCGCTTGGTCACCTCGCCCATGATGTCGCCGGTGTTGTCGCCGGGCACATGGGCGCGCAGGGTGCCGAAGGGCTCCAAAATCACCGGGCCGGCCTCGGGCAGGGCGGCCTTGTAGGCCAGTTTCGCGGCCATGATGAAGGCCATCTCACTGGAGTCCACCGGGTGATAGCTGCCGTCCAGCAGGGTGGCCTTCAGGCCCACCACCGGATAGCCGGCCAGCACGCCGTGCTTGGCGGCCTGGCGCAGGCCCTTTTCCACCGCGGGGAAGTAGTTTTTGGGCACGCTGCCGCCGAACACCTTCTCCTCGAACACCAGTTCCTCGCTGTCGCAGGGTTCAAACTCGATCCACACGTCGCCGAACTGGCCGTGGCCGCCGGTCTGCTTCTTGTGGCGGCCCTGGGCCTTGCACTTCTTGCGCACCGACTCCCGGTAGGCCACCCGGGGCGGCGTGAGCTCCACATCCACGCCGAACTTGGCCTTCAGCTTGGCCACCACGGCGTCCAGATGCTGCTCGCCCAGGCCGGAGATGATCTGCTGGCCGGTCTCGGCGTCCACACGGTAGGCCAGGGTGCGGTCCTCCTCCATCAGGCGGGCCAGCGCCGCGCCGATCTTGCCCTCGTCGCCCTTCTTGGTCACCCGAACCGCCATGGACAGGGTGGGGTTGGGGAAGACGGGGTCGGGCAGCGCCGCCACCCGGGCGGGGTCGCACAGGGTGTCGCCGGTCTGGGCGGCGGAGAGTTTGGTCACCGCGCCGATGTCGCCGGCGGTGATGGAATCCACATCGGTCTGTTTTTTGCCCCGCATGTTCAGCAGCTTGCCGAAGCGCTCGGCCTCGCCGGTGCGGGCGTTCACCAGGCTGGACGTGCCGGTGAGGGTGCCGGAGAGCACCTTCACATAACTCAGCTTGCCCACGAAGGGGTCGGCCACCGTGCGGAAGACGTAGGCCGCCACCGGGGCCGCGGGGTCGCATGCCAGTTCCACCTCGTCGCCGGCGGCGGTGCGGGCCACGGGGGCGGGCACCTCGGCGGGGCTGGGCAGCAGCACCTTGAGGTTATACAGCAACATGTCCAGCGCCTGCAGGTTGACGGCGCTGCCACAGAACACGGGGGTGATCATGCCGCTCTTGCAGCCCTTGGCCAGGCCCTCCACGATCTCCTCGGTGGTGAACGCCTCGCCGGAGAAGAACTTCTCCATCAGGGCGTCGTCGGTCTCGGCCACGGCCTCGCTCATGGCCTCCACCAGGCCGTCCAGCCGGTGACCCATGTCGGGCAGGGGCACCTGGACCTGCTTGCCGCCCTCATACTTGAAGGCTTTCTGGCTGAACAGGTTCACATAGATCACCGTGCCGTCCTCCTGGCGGGTGGGCACCACGCAGGGGCACACCGAGGGGCCGAACTTGGTCTTGAGTTCCTCCAGGATCTTGTAGAAGTTGGCGTTCTCCAGGTCCGTCTTGCTGACGAACACCACCCTGCTGCGGCCCATCTTCTCGGCCAGGCGGTAAGCCTTTTCGGCGCCAACGGTCACACCCGAACGGGCCGAAACGGTGATGAGCACGCTGCCGGCGGCCCGGATGCCCTCGTACTGGCCCAGTTCAAAGTCGAACAGGCCGGGGGCGTCCAGGAAATTCAGCTTGACGTCCTCGTACTCCACGGGGACGACCGCCAGGTTCAGCGACGCGTGGCGCTTTGCCTCTTCGGGGTCAAAGTCGCTCACGGTGTTGCCGTCTTCCACGCGGCCCATGCGCTCCAGCGCGCCGGTGGTGTACAGCAGCGCTTCCACCAGAGTGGTCTTGCCGCAGCCGGCGTGGCCGGCCACCAGAATGTTTCGGATGTTCGTGTTGGCGTAGTTCTTCATTCTAAATAACCCTCTCTTCTACCGCGTGTTTTGCAAAGGTAATGCGGCGGTAGCAACCTATACAAAATTTTAGCATAGTTTATACATTTTTTAAAGAACAATTCCCTGTAAAAGCGGGGGGAGCGCCGCACAAAATCCGCCGAAAGCTTTGTCTATTTTGCCTATTGACGGGCGGTAAACGCGCCGCAAAAGCGACAAAAATCCCCGCCGGGGGCTGCCCGGCGGGGGAACAAGAAATCAATATTTTTTCAGCAGCGGCATGGCCAGCGTCAGCACCGCCCAGGCGGCCTGGTAGAGCACCAGCGCCGGCAGGCCCAGCGCGCCGATGCCGCCGGTGAAGGCCAGCAGCAGCGCCAGCAGGCAGCTGATGGCCACCCCCGCCGCCTGCACCAGGCTGGCCACCCGCTCGCCCCAGGCCGCGCCCGCGGCGGCCCGCAGGCCGCCCACGAAGGAGGCAAAACTGCCCATGTGGGTCATGCAGCCCTCGGTGGTCTCGGCGTAGGCGGTGTGGGGGGCCAGCAGCCGGCGCTCGGCGCCGGTGAGTACCTTGACGCTGTCGGCCGGCAGGCCGTAGAGCACCGCCAGCCCCTCGCCCGTGAGGTTGAAGTCGTCGCTCTGCACCAGCAGCGAGACGCCCTGGCGCCGCAGGTCGGCCAGGGTGGCCGCCACCTGGGCGTTGGCCTTGTAGCTCACCAGGAACATGGCGAACAGCCGCCCGCTCACCGCCAGATAGATGGGCAGGCGCTTGCCCTTGGTGTAGCGGTTTTCATAGTCCAGGCTGGGGATCTCCAGCCCCTGCTGCTGCATGAAGGCCCGGTTGCCCACGATGACCCGGTTGTTGTTCACCCAGGCGGTGAAGCCGTAGCCCGGCAGGTTCTCCAGGTTCTCCACCTTGAACAGCATCTCGGTCTTGCCTTGGATGATGGTCATGAACACATCCCGCAGGGTGTCGCACCCTTCGATGAGCACCGAGGCGGCGTAGAGGATGGCCAGGTCGATGCGCTGCTTGTCGAAGGTCTTGATGCCGTGCAGCCGCACGCTGGCGCTGGGCAGCAGGTCCCGGGCGCCCACCACCACCATGTTGGCGCGGCCCAGCTGCTCCATGGCGGACGCGCCGGGGATGACCGCCCCCACCTGGACGGCGCTCTTCTGCGCCAGCAGGCTGGGCAGCGCGCTCAGCAGGGTGGCCGCCAGCGGCGCGCCCAGGCACAGCGCCCCCGCCAGGGCGTTGACGGCGGCCAGGCCGCCGTGGCCGGCGAAAAGGCTCACCAGGGCGCTCAGCAGCGCAGCGCCCAGCAAAAGCCAGCTCAGCTTCTGGGCCAGGCCGTCGCTGGCGCGCCGGGAAAAGCTCTGGCGCAAAAAGCCCTTGACCAGCGAGGTGGGCCGGTTCACCAGCAGGCAGGGCTCCGGTTCCCCCAGGCCCTGCGCCAGCCGGGCGGTGAGCTCGGCGTCCTGCAGGGGCACCGCCGCCGTGTGTTCGCTGCCGGCGCTGGCCATGCGGAAGTTGCGCACCACCACGCCCTGCATCACAAAGCGCCCGAAAGCGTTGAGGCACAGCAGCAGGGCCGCGGGCGCCACGAAAAGGGTGAGTTTGTCCGATTCGAACCGGTCGGCCCCCGCCAGCAGCACCACCAGCTGCACCAGCGCGCCCAGGGCCGCCAGGGCGGGGACGGTGTCGGCGCTGGGCCGCGCCCAGATGCCGGGGATGCCCGCGGCGAACACCCGCCAGTTGACGGCGCACACCGCCAGCAGGCCGATCAGCTGCACCGCCAGCCAGGCGGCGGGGGCGGTGGCCGGGTCAAGGGGCCCCACGGGGGGCAGCGGACTGCCCTCCACCGCCAGGCCCAGATAGAGCAGCACCGCCGTCACCAGACCGGTGACCACCGTGCGCAGCGCCAGCCGGCGGCGCATCCCGTCCAGGTCCGCCTGCACCGCGCCGGCGTCGGCGGGATCCTCGTAATCGTCGATGTATTCCGGTTCCTCCGGCTCGTCAAACACCGCGTCGGCGGGCGCTTCGCCCCCGAACAGCCTGGGCAGCAGGCCGCGGCGGGCGGCGGGTTCCTCCTCCTCCTCGGCGGGGGCTTCCTCCGGCTCCTCCTCAAAGCGGATGCTGCCGGCGGCCGCCTCCAGATCGTCCAGCGGGCGGGTGGGCTCCTCCGGCCCCTCCAGTTCGATGACGCCGGTGTCGCCGCCCCTGGCGGCAGGTTCCACCGGACGGGTGGGCTCGCCGTTCACCGGCAGCGCCACCGGTTCCTCCTCCGGCCGGGGGGCGGGGTGGGTGTTGGGGATCATCAGGGTGGGCTCGTCCACCCTGATCTCCCCGGTCTCCCCCAGCTCCTCGTCCTCTTCTTCAAAGCCGGCGTCGTCCTTGTGGCGCAGGAAGCGGGCGAAAAAGCCCGGGTGCTGCTCCGGCTCCTCGTCGGGGATGACCGCCACGCTCTCGCTGAAGAATTTCTGGAACTCGGCGTCGAACTGCATCGTCTCGCTGATGGTGCCGGTGAAATGGGCCGGGTCCGCCGTGACGGCGGCGGGCTCCGCCACCGTCTGCTGCACCTGCCGCAGCACCTCGTCCGCGCCGTCCGCATCCCGCCGGCGGGCAGCGGACGCCTCCTCGGCGCCCCGCGCCGCCGGGCGCTGGATGTGCCGGGCGCGCCGCTCCTCCTTCGCGGGGGCCTGCTCCGCGGCGGCCGGCTTCTCCGCGGGCGCGGGGGCGCTGCGGACCGGCTGCGGCGCGGCCTGTTGTTCGGGGGCCTGCCGCCGGGCGGGCTCCTGCGCGGGGGCGGAAGCCTGTTTTTCCGGGCTCCGGCGCGGGGCGCCCCCCTGTTCCCGGGAGGGCCGGCGGCGGGGAGGCTCGTTGACGGGAGCGCCCGCCGCCGGCTGCCGGGCCGGCGGCGGGGCCGCGGCCGTTTGTTCCCCGGGGGCCCCTGCCTGTTCCGTCGGCTTGGCGCGGGCCGCCTCCCTGTTCACGGGCGGCAGGGGGATGCGGTCGCCCAGGCCCAGGTCGGCCAGGATCTCATCCACCGCCTGATCGCTGGCCGGCTCCGCCGCCCGCTGCTGCTTGAGTGTTTCCAAAATCTCGTCCACCGAGCTGGAAAATTTGTTGTCTGGCACCTTCGATCCCTCCATGCCATATGGGCGTATGTGTTCAGCGGCGCTGCCGGGCGATCTCGTACAGGATGATGCCCGCCGCCACCGAGACGTTGAAGCTGTCCACCCCGGTGCCGCGCCCGGCCATCGAGAGGCGCACCGCGCCGTCGCACAGCTTGCGCACCAGCGGGCTCACCCCTTTTCCCTCGCTGCCCAGCACCAGCGCCACCGGGCCGGTGAGGTCCGCCTGTTCCAGGGGCTGACCGTCCAGGTCAGCGCAGTAGACGAACACTCCCTGTTCCTTCAGGCGGCGGATGCTCTCGCCGATGTTGGCCACCCGGGCCACCGGCAGGCGGGCCGCCGCGCCGGCGCTGCTTTTAAGCACCGTGGGGGTCACGGCCGCGCCGCCCCGCTTGGGAATGACCACCCCATGCGCGCCGCACAGCAGCGCCGAGCGGATGATCGCCCCCAGGTTGTGCGGGTCTTCCACGCCGTCGGCCAGCACCAGGAAGGGAGGCTCCCCCTTCTGGCGGGCGGCGGCCAGCAGATCGTCCAGGGCCGCGTAGGAGATGGAGGAGGCGTAGGCCGCCACCCCTTGATGGCTGTCGGTGCCGCAGGTGAGGCGCAGCTTGTTGGGGTGCACCCGCTTGACCACCGCGCCCGCCTGCCTGGCCAGCGCAGTGTAGTAGGACGCCACCGCCTCCGGCAGGCTCTCGCTGAGCAGCACGGTGTCCACGCCGGCGCCGCTTTTCAGCAGTTCCGTCACCGGGTTCTTGCCGTATACCAGGCTCTGTTCGGGCCCGCCGTTCTCGTGTTTATCGGGGCTGTTGCGCATAGTGTCTCCTTTTTTGAACCGGCGGCCTGCGCCGCCTTGCTTGCCGTATCCATATACACAGAAAAGTATACCACCCTGCCGCGGCTTTTGCCAGTGTTTGACACAAAGTTTCGCCCCGTTTCGACCCCGCCCCTGCGCCGGCGGGCGTTCCCCGGCGGGATTTTTGGCATTCTGGCAAAAATTTATTCCGAATCTTTGGCAGTAGACGGCCGCGCCCCGCTTTTGTAAAGACGGTTATACACTTGGTAATGGCGTCTTGGGCTTTCCACATGTTGAAAACTCTGTGGAAAATGTTAAAAAACGGCCTGTCCGGGGCACTTTTTCCACAGCGAGGCAGGTTTTCAACCCGGTTTTCCACAACGTTGTTGAAAGTTTTTCTGTAAACAAGGGGTTATAAACGGCCTGTCAATATTGGAATTTCGACGGTTTTTACAGGGATTTTGCCCCTTTTTTCTCTTAATTTACCGCGTCGAAACGCGCCCCGCAGCGGCGGCGCGGCTCTTGACTTTGCCGCCCCGGGCCGCTATTGTACAGACAGAAGATTTCGCTTTTGAAAGGAGACGCCATGCTGCTGTTTGAAGAGACCGGCGGGCTGGATCTGGACGCCACCCTGCGCTGCGGCCAGACCTTTTTGTGGCGGCCGCTGGAGGGCGGCGGCTGGGCCGGCACGGCCGCCGGGCGGGCGGTGACCGCCCGCATGGAGGGAAAGGCGCTGGTGCTGGAGGGGGCGGATGAGGCGGACCGGGCCTTCTGGGAGCGCTACTTCGCCCTGGACCTGGACTACCCCGCCCTGCTGGGGCGCTTTTGCGCCGGCAGCAAGCGCCTGGCGGCCTGCGTGGAGCACAGCCCGGGCATCCGGGTGCTGCGCCAGCCCTTTTTTGAGACGCTGTGCTGCTTTATCATCAGCCAGAACAACAACATCCCCCGCATCACCGCCATCACCGGCCGGCTGTGCGAGGGGCTGGGCGCGCCGCTGGGCGGCGGCCTGCACGCCTTTCCCGCCCCGGAGGTGCTGGCCGCCCTCCGGCCGGAGGACCTTGCCTTTCTGCGGGCGGGCTGGCGGGCGGAATATCTCATCGACGCGGCCCGCAGGGTCGCCTCGGGGCTTGTGAGCGAGGCGGCGCTCACAAGCCTGCCCGACGCCGAGGCCCGGGCGCTGCTGATGACCGTGAAAGGGGTGGGCCCCAAGGTGGCGGACTGTGTGCTGCTCTACAGCCTCTCCCGCTGGAGCGTGGTGCCCATGGACGTGTGGATGAAGCGGGCGATGGCGCGCCTTTTCCCCCGGGGCGCGCCGGTGTGCTGCCGGCCGTACCAGGGCATCGCCCAGCAGTTCATCTTCGACTACGCCCGGGATGTTCTCCCCCGGAAGACAGCGGACAAAAAAACGACAAAACCCCGCCGGAACGATTGATTTTGGCCGTCCGATGGGGTATACTGTTTGAGGAATTTCATCCCATCCAAACGATCGGAGGTCATAAATATGTTAGTGAATGCCACTGAAATGCTCCAGAAGGCCCGGGACGGCCATTACGCCGTGGGTCAGTTCAACATCAACAACCTGGAATGGACCAAGGCCGTCCTGCTCACCGCGCAGGAGATGAACAGCCCTGTGATCCTGGGCGTTTCCGAGGGCGCGGGCAAATACATGACCGGCTACAAGACCGTGGCCGCCATGGTCAAGGCCATGGTGGAGACCCTGAACATCACCGTGCCGGTGGCCCTGCATCTGGACCACGGCAGCTACGAGGGCGCCAAGGCCTGCCTGGAGGCCGGGTTCTCCAGCATCATGTTCGACGGCAGCCACTACCCCATCGACGAGAACGTGGCCAAGACCACCGAACTGGTGAAGCTGGCGCACTCCATGGGTGTTTCGGTGGAGGCCGAGGTGGGCTCCATCGGCGGCGAGGAGGACGGCGTGATCGGCGCCGGCGAGGTGGCCGACCCCGCCGAGTGCAAGCGCATCGCCGACCTGGGCATCGATTTCCTGGCCGCGGGCATCGGCAACATCCACGGCAAGTACCCCGCCAACTGGAAGGGCCTGGACTTTGACGCGCTGGACAAGATCCACCAGGCCACCGGCGGCATCCCCCTGGTGCTGCACGGCGGCACCGGCATCCCCGCCGACATGATCAAGAAGGCCATCAGCCTGGGCGTGTCCAAGATCAACGTGAACACCGAGTGCCAGCTGAGCTTCGCCGCCGCCACCCGCGAATACATCGAGGCCGGCAAGGACCAGCAGGGCAAGGGCTACGACCCCCGCAAGCTGCTGCTGCCCGGCTTTGAGGCCATCAAGGCCACCGTCAAGGAGAAGATGGAACTGTTCGGCAGCGTGAACAAGGCGTAAGCGTCCCCTTCCCCTTTGCCATTGAACCGAAAAAGACCGCCCCACCGGGGCGGTCTTTTTTTGTGTGTGCCGGGGCCGCGTTTGTCGGTTTCCCTCCGGGCGGCGGTCAGGCGTCGGGGAAGTAGTCGCGCAGGTCCAGCAGCGCGCCGTCCTGGCGGACCTCCGTATGACACTGCACGCCGGTGGTGTCTCCGGTGGTGCCCACCGTGCCGATCTGCCGGCCCTGCTCCACCACATCCCCTTCGGCCACGTCAATGCTATCCAGGTGGGCGTAAAGGGTGGAAAGGCCATTCCCGTGGTCGATCTCCACCACGTTGCCGTAGCTGTAATGGAACTGAGCCATGGTCACGGTGCCCGCCGCCATGGCCAGCACTTCGCTGCCTTTGGGGGCCATCAGATCCGCCCCCTTATGGTAGTCGCTCTTCCAGCGGCTAACGCCGGTGTAGTCCGGCACCGGCCAGATAAACTCCTCCGTTTGCTGCGCGGCGTCTGCCTGCGCAGCACTTTGGAAAACGGGCGGCTGCGCGCTGTCCGCTGCGGCCGCGCTCTGGGAGGCGGGCGGCTGCGAAGCCGAGTCCGGCGCATCCTGCTCCTGTGAGGAGGACATGCCTGCCAGCGGCTGGGGCGAGGCGCTGCTCACCGGGGCGGACACCGGGGCGTCAGAGGCCGAAAGGCCCGCCGCCGCGCAGGCGGTGAGGCAGAGGGCGGCGGCCAGCGCCGCCGCCACCCCGGCGGTGAACCGGCGGCCGGGGGTCGCCGGGTGCAGCAGGGCAGTCAAACGGGCCTTCAGTTCCTTTTTGCTGCCGCCCAGGCCCGCCGCGCCGGCGGGCAGAGGGCAGCTTTGGGCCGCGTCCAGCAACAGAAGGCCGTAGGCGCGGCGGGCGGCTTCGTCCAGGCCGGCGGCGGCCTGCGCGTCGCAGGCGTACTCACAGGCCCGGCTCCAGCGGGCCGCATGGAAAGCACACAGAGGATCGAACCAGTGCAGCCGGCAGCACCAGCGCACCAGCGCCTTGACCCACAGATCGCCCCGGCTCAGATGGGCCGCCTCGTGGCGCAGGGCCAGTTCCAGCCGCCCCAGTTCCATGGCGGCGGGCAGGTAGAGCACCGGACGCACAAGGCCGGTCATCACCGGGCCGGCAAGGCCGGGGCAGGCCCGCAGCCGGGGCGCGCGGAGCACGCCCGACCGGGCGCACACCTCCCCCCACAGCGCTGTCTGTTCCTCCCCCGCGGGGGTGGAGAGGCGCTCCAGCCCCCGGACAAAGCGCAGATACCGCCCCCACTGCCAGAGGGTGCAGAACACCGCGCCTGCCGCCCACACCCAGGGCAGCGCCGCCAGTGCAAGGGCCACCGGATCCGGCGCGGGAGCCGCCGCGGGCATCGGGCTCAGAGCCGCCGGGGCGGCGCTTTGGGCGGCGCGGGCGGCCGTGTTCAGCGCCCGGCCCACCGGGGCCAGGGGCGCGGCCACCGGAGCGGGCCTCGCCGCGAAGAGCAGCGCCAGCACCGGCCCCACCGGCACCAAAAAGAAGGGAAAGGCCGCCGCCAGCGCCCGGGCCCGGGCGGCGGGCCGCAGCTTGTTCAGCAGCGGCGAGAGGGCCAGGCAGGCCAGCACCGCCAGCGCCCCCGCTGCCGAGAGGGGCAGCACCCATGCGTAAAACAGTTCATTCATGGCCCTTCGCCTCCTCGTCCAGCCAGGCCCGCAGTTCCGCCAGTTCCCCGGCAGAGAGGCCCTTGCCGTCGTACAGCGCCGCAACCATGCTTTTGACGCTGCCGCTGTAATACCGGCCCAGCACTTCTCGGGCCGCCTCGGCCCGGTAGGCGTCGGCGCTCACCAGCGCCCGGTAGACGTTCTGTTTGCCCCGTTTTTCCACCGCCAGGGCCCCCTTGTTCACCATCCGGGCCAGCAAGGTGAGCAGGGTGGAGGGCTTCCAGCCCTTCTCCGCCAGCCGCTCGGTGAGCCGCGCCGCCGTGACCGGCGCGTCCAGCTCCCAGACTTTTTCCATGATCTCCAGTTCCGCGTCGGACAGTTTCATTTTCTTCGCCTCCATCTTCTACATCTTGTCGACGATTTAATACTACATCATGTAGAAGATAAATGCAACCCCCGGACCGCTCTTTTCACAGTTTTTTCAAGGGGCGCGGCGCGGAGCGAACGGCACGCCGCGCCCCTTGGCCGCAACCCGGCGGTCCACGGCCAGGGCGGCAGGCAGCGCGGCGGAGCAGGCACGGGGCGGCGGGGCAAGCCGGTCTCTCTCGCCGGGCAGAGCAAAGCGCCCCTCCGGGCCCGCAAGGGTCCCGGAGGGGCGCTTTGTTGTGAAAGCCGCGGTCACACCGCCTTTTCCAGCGCCAGCACCGCCACGGTGATGTCGTCCGGGCGGGCGCTGCGGCTGGCCCGGCCTTTGGCCATGTCCGCCAGAATGCGGGCGATCTCGGCGGGGGTGCTGCCCATGGCGGCGCAGAGTTCCAGCTGCTGGCAGATCCAGCCGGGGCCGTCCACCAGCGCCCCGTCGCTCACCAGCACCACCAGTTCCTTCTCATGCAGGGTCAGGGTGTGCTGCGCGCCCACCACGCTGCTCAGGATGCCCACCGGCAGGCCGGCGGCCTCCACCGGTTCCGCCTTGCCGCCCCGCACCAGGAAGGTGGGGCAGGCCCCCGCCTTGTACAGGCTGGCCCGCCCGGTGTAGAGGTCCACACTCACCAGGTCCAGGGTGGCGGCGCTCTCCTCGTCGCTCTTGAGGGACAGCGCCACATTCACCAGCCGCGCGGCGCTCTCGGCGCAAAAGCCCGCTTTCAGCAGCTTTGCGGCCAGGGTGCAGGCCAGAGTGCCGTCGATGGCGGCGGGCTTGCCCACCCCCATGCCGTCGCAGAGCAGCAGGTGGGCGTTGCCAAAGGCGTCGCAGAACTGCTGCACCGCGTCGCCGCATGCCTCCTCCCGGGCGGGATAGGCCGCCAGGCCGAACACCGGGTCATACACCGCTTTTTCGGTGAGGGTAAGGGTGGTGATCGGGCCGGCGTGATCCACCCCGAAGGGCGCCAGCGCCCGGTGACAGATACCGGCGGCCTCCTTGGAAAGTTCCGCCAGTTCCTCGTGGGAGAAGGCGGTGCGGTTGACGCTCACCGTGCCCCGCAGCCGTCCGGAGGCGTCGTAGCCCAGCTGCACCTCCAGCGGCTCCAGCCCCAGGGAGGCGAACAGCGCCGACAGCCGGGCGGTCTTGCCCTCGTCGGGGGCGACGGTCTGCCCCAGCTGGCCCGCCATCTGCCCCAGGGCCTGCGCCATGGCGGTGTACTGCTCGGTGAGGGCGCTGCGCATCGCCTGCGCCCTCACCCGGCTCTCCCGCCGGCTGCGGTAAAGGGTATAGGCCCGCCCCGCCGCGCTGCACAGTTCCACCGGATGCACACAGCGGCAGAACTGGCCCGGCAGCTGCTCCAGCGCCGCCCGGCCCTGCTGCTCCAGAATGGGCTTGAGGCGCAGAAAGCCATCCACCGTGTCGGAGTAATTCTCCACCCAGCAGCGCTCCCGCTGGCCGCAGCCCCGGCAGAGTTCCTCCGCCACATGATCCATCACCCAGTTGTAGCTCTCCCCTTTTTTGGGCAGGGTCTTGTAAACGCTGTCCACCGTGTCGGCGATGCCGATGAGGGCCCGGGCCACATGCTCCAGCTGCCCCACGGCGCTCGCCACCCGGGGCCGCGCCGCGCTCTCCGCCGCCTGCTCGGCCTGGCCGGGCAGCGCCGCCAGCCAGCGGCGGGGCAGGGCGAAGAAGGCCGCCTCGGCCAGGGCCGCGCTGGCCAGAAAGCCCAGCAGCGCCGCGGGTGCGGGCGCGGCCAGACTGCACAGCACCGCCGTGCCCAGGAACACCGCGCCGCTGCCCATCCGCTCGCCGGGGGTGAAGAAGGCGGCGGCAAGGCAGCCCGCCGTCACCCCGAGGCCGGCAAAGGCCAAGTCCGGATCGGCGGCGGCCAGCATCACCGCCCCCACCGCGCACAGGGCGGCGCAGTCCCGCACACGCCCCCGATAGGCCAGCCACAGCCCCGCCGCCGCCAGCACCGTCACCCCTGGCTCCAGGGGGCCTGCGGGCAGGGCGCAGAGGGCGGGCAATGCCAGCATCGCCAACGGAAAGGCCTGTCCCGCCAGAGGCTGTGACAGGCGGGGCCGGGTGCGGGCCGTCTTGACCAGGGCAAAGCCGGCCGCCCCGGCCAGCAGCGCAGCCCCCAGGGTGGCAAAGGCCGCCGCCGGGGTGGACAGCCCCGCCATGGACAACATCAGCTGCACCAGCAACAGGGTGCCGCAGCCGGCGGCGGCCGCCGGCCAGAATACGGTGCGGAAGAGCCAGCGCCCGGCCAGCGCGGAAGCCAGCGCCGCCAACCAGCGCAGACTGTCCACCGGGTCCAGCAGGGCCAGGTACCCCAGAGCCGCCCCCGCTGCGGCGCTTTGCAGCCAGCTTTGCCCCGCCCCCAGCACCAGGGCCAGCCCGAAGGGGTGCAGCCCGCCGAAAACGCCCCCCGCCGCCAGGGCGAAGCCGCTGCCTCCCGCCGCCAACTGCCACAGGGCCGGGCCCGCCTGCTCCAGCCGCCGGCGCAGGCGCAGGGCGCGCAAGTGTTCGTTCATCTTCTTCCACCTCGTTTTTCGTCCTTTTTGGTTGTCAGCGCGGCGGCGGCCCGTGTCCCTATGTACGGCGGGCCGCCGCGACTGCTGTGGTACCACCGGCGGGCGTCTGCCGCCGGCATTCATCCCCAGTATAGCCCCCGCTCCCTCCGCTTTTTGCCGCAGCCCGTCGCAAGCGCAAAATGCGGCAAAACTTCCCCTTTCCCCCGTTTTTCGGCCGCCCGCATATTCCCCGTTTTTGCCCCTTCGCCCGCCGCTTCCCGCCCCGCTCTTTGCCGCACCCGTCCGGGCCGGGGACGGGTGCTTACCGGCCTTCGTTTGCCTTCCGTCCGCCGACGTGGTATACTTCCGCCAGAGAGGAGGAGGCGCCATGGCATTGTGTCTTCGCCCCACCGGCGGGCGGGACGCGGCGGTCATCGCCGCCATTTACAATTCGAATCCCGACTTTCTCACCCACCACCTCGGGCGCAGCCGGGTGGACGAGGCCTTTCTCCGCGCCGAACTGGAGGAGATGGCCCGGGCGGGCTTTGCCTCCTTCCTGATCACCGAGGGAACGGGCGGCCCCGTGGTGGCCGCGGCGGGTGTGCGGGGCGGCGAGACCGCCTATCTCTCGCTGCTCATTCTGGCCCGCGCCGCCCAGGGCCGGGGGCTGGGGCGGCGGTGCGCCGCCCTGCTGGAGGAACATCTGCGCTCCGGCGGCAGCCGGCGGGTGCGCATCGACGTGGTGGACGGCCATCCCGGCAGTCCCCTGCCCTTCTGGCAGCGGCTGGGCTACGCCGGCAGCCAGCGGGTGAACCTCACCTGGGGCGGCAAGACCAGCTCCGCCCTGGTGCTGTACAAAGCGCTGTGAGCCTTGCGGGGCATGTCGTCTTCCGCACCTGCGGGGACGGCCTTCCCCGCTGTCCGGGGCAAGGGCCCGTGCCCTTCCCTTGACTTTTTCCGCCCCGGGGGCCATAATGGGAGCAAAACAGGGCGGCCGGACGGGCCGCCCTTCCAAAGGAGCATTGGATCTATGAAAATCGCGATTCCCTATGAGGCGGGCCAGGTCTTTCAGCATTTCGGCCACAGCGCCGCCTTCATGATCTACGAGGCAGAAGCGGGCAAGGTGACGGGCAGCGCCCTGCTGCCCGCGAACGGCAGCGGCCACGGGGCGCTGGCGGGGCTGCTGGCGGCAAACGGCGTGGACGCCCTGGTCTGCGGCGGCATCGGCGGCGGGGCCCGTACCGCCCTGGCCGCGGCAGGCATCACGGTATATCCCGGCGTGACCGGCAGCGCCGACGCCGCGGCGGCCGCTTTGGCGGCGGGCACCCTGTCCTTTGACCCGGACGCCGCCTGCGCCCATCACGAAGGTCACGGCGAGGGCCACGCCTGCGGCGGCCACTGCGGCGATTGAGGCGCTCACCTTTGCCCGCCGGCATCCCCGTGCCCCGGCACGGAGGAAAACCGGCGCAGCCCGGACCGACCATTCCCTTTACAGCGCAAAAAGAGGCTCCCGCCGCGATGCGGCGGGAGCCTCTTTTGGGCACGATTATTACGAATTGTACAAATTACTGATTATTTTACGCCGTAGCGCTGCAGCAGGGCCTCGATCTTGGCGTGGGGGTCGATGATGCTGCTCACGCTCATGTCGTGGTTGATGGCCGCCACAAAGTAGGCGATGTACTTGGACACATCTACCTCGTGGAACCACTCGCGGCTCAGCAGGTCGGGGGTGCGGTAGGTCAGGTTGGTGCCGAACACACCGCTGATGATGCCGTCCTCATAGGCTTTGTCGAACTCGGCCAGGCCGGCGGTGAAGATGGCGTAGGTGGCGTTGCAGTAGATGCGCTTGGCGCCCCGCTTCTTCAGTTCGTAGCCGATGTCCAGCATGCTCTCGCCGGAGGAGATGATGTCGTCGGCGATGAACACGTCCTTGCCCTCCACGCTCTCGCCCAGATACTCATGGGCAACGATGGGGTTGCGGCCGTTCACCACCCGGCTGTAATCCCGGCGCTTGTAGAACATGCCCAGGTTCACGCCCAGCACGCTGGCGTAGTACATGTTCCGGTTGATGGCACCCTCGTCGGGGCTGATGACCATGAAGCTGTCCGGGGTGGGGCGGAAGTCCGGGATGTTCTTGAACATCGACTTCATCACCTGGTAGGTGGGCATCACGTTGTCCATGCCCATCAGGGGCACCGCATTGGACACCCGGGGATCGTGGGCGTCGAAGGTGATGATGTTGGACACTCCCATGCTCTGCAGCTCCTGCAGGGCGTAGGCGCAGTCCAGACTTTCCCGGTAGGTGCGGCGGTGCTGGCGGCTGCCGTAGAGCAGCGGCATGATGACGGTGATGCGGTGGGCCTTGCCGCTGGCGGCCTGGATCAGGCGCTTCAGATCCTGGTAGTGGTCGTCGGGGCTCATGTTGTTCTCGGTGCCGAACAGCCGGTACTTGCAGCTGTAGTTGCCCACGTCCACCACGAAATAGAGGTCGTCGCCCCGGACGGTGCTCTTGATCACGCCCTTGCCGTCGCCGGAGGAAAAGCGGGGGCACTCGCTGGGGATGATGAAGGTCTCCTTGTTCATGCCCTTCCGGTTGGCCCAGCGGACCAGATGGCTGTCGATCAGCGCGGTCAGCTCATGGGCGCCGGGGGTAGCGATGAGACCCAGATCAGCAACGCCGTTGCCGTCGATGAAAAACTCGCTTCCGCTGTGCTGCTGCTGCTCCATTCCAACAAACAACTCCTGTTCTTTTTTCAATTCCGGCCCGGCTGCGCCAGGCAACGATTTTCACAACATCATATTAACATACTTTTTGCGAAAGGAACAGCACTCTGCGCGTTTTTCGGCATTTTCTTCGTCCAGCGCAACGCGGTACGACCGCAATGGCCCAAAAATTGGGGAATATGCCCAAAAACGCTCTGTGCCCCCCCCCTTTCACAAGCAACAGCCGCCCCCGTTCCCGAGGGAACAGGGGCGGCTGAAAACGCTCGTTCGCGCTGGGCTCAGACCAGCTCGATGATGGCCATCTCGGCGGCGTCGCCGCGGCGGGGGCCGATCTTGACGATGCGGGTGTAGCCGCCGTTGCGGTCGGCATACTTGGGGCCGTACTCGTCGATGACCTTCTTGGCCACGGTCTCCTTGGTGATGTAGGAGTAGACCTGACGCTTGGCGTGCAGCTCCTCCTTCTTCCCCAGGGTCACCATCTTCTCGGCCATGGAACGAACTTCCTTGGCACGGGTGACGGTGGTCTCGATCTTGCCATTTTCAAACAGGTAGGTGACCATGGCGCGCAGCATGGCGCTGCGGTGCTCGCTGGTCCTGCCGAGTTTTCTGGTACCGGGCATCCCGTTTCACTCCTTTGCAGTAATTACTCGTCGTCTTTGGTAAGGGTAAAGCCCAGAGAATCAAGCTTGGCCATGACCTCTTCCAGGCTCTTGCGGCCGAGGTTGCGGACCTTCATCATCTCGTCCTCGGACTTGTTGATCAAATCTTCCACGGTGTTGATGCCCGCGCGCTTGAGGCAGTTGAAGGAACGCACCGACAGATCCAGCTCCTCGATGGTCATCTCCAAGGCCTTTTCCTTGCCCTTGTCGTCCTTCTCCACCATGATCTCGGCGCCGATGGCCTCCTCCGACAGGTTCACGAACAGGTTCAGATGCTCGGTGAGCACCCGGGCCGCCAGGCTCACCGCCTCTTTGGCGTTGATGGTGCCGTCGGTCCACACCTCGATGGTGAGTTTGTCGTAGTCGGTGATCTGGCCAACGCGGGTGTTATCCACGGTGTAGTTGACCTTCAGAACAGGGGTGTAGATGCTGTCGACGGGCAGAACGTTCAGATCGTTCTTCTCCATCAGCAGCTGCTTGTTGCGCTCAGCGGGCACATAGCCCCGGCCCTTGTCGAAGGTGAGCTCCATCACGAGCTTGCCGCCTTCGTCCAGGGTGGCGATGTGCCATTCGGGGTTGAGCACCTCGATCTCATCGCTGGGTTTGATGCTGCCAGCAGTAACCTCACACTCACCGGACGCCTCGATGCGCACGGTGACAGGGCCGTCGGCGTAGAGTTTGGCGGCGATGCCCTTGAGGTTCAGAACGATCTCGGTCACGTCTTCCTTGACGCCGGGGACCGTGCTGAACTCGTGAACGACGCCGTCGATCTTAACGCTGGTGACGGCTACACCGGGAAGCGACGAGAGCAGGACGCGCCGTAAGCTGTTGCCCAGGGTGGTACCAAAGCCTCGCTCCAACGGCTCCACGACAAACTTGCCGTAACGGCCGTCGGGCGACAGGCTCGCGGTATCGATCCGGGGGCGTTCGATCTCCATCATAATTAAATCCTCCCTTGGCGGCCGGCCCCGAAAGGCCGGCCTGTAGTGTTCGCTTTCCCTTGGGTGAGTTTGTTACTTGGAGTACAACTCAACGATCAGGTGCTCGGCCACATCGAAGTCGATGTCGGCGCGGTCCGGCAGCTTGTCGACCACAACGCTCATCTTCTCGAGGTCCTTGGTCATCCAGCCGGGCACAGGGCGGGAGGCATTCTTCTCGGCGCACTCCTTCAGCTTGGCGCTGTCGGTGGTCTTCACTTCCACCTTGTCGCCGGCGGAGAGGAGGTAAGAGGGGATGTTCACGGTCTTGCCGTTCACGGTGAAGTGGCGATGCAGCACCAGCTGACGGGCTTCCTTGCGGCTCATGGCAAAGCCGGCGCGGTAGACCACGTTGTCCAGACGGCTCTCCAGGATGCGCAGCAGGTTCTCACCGGTCATGCCGCTCTTGCGCTCGGCCATGTCAAAGTAGTGGGCGAACTGGCTCTCCAGCACGCCGTAGTAGCGCTTCGCCTTCTGCTTGGCGCGCAGCTGCAGGCCATACTCACTGACCTTCTTGCGCATCTGGCCGGCGCCATGCTGGCCGGGCACAAAGCTGCGGCGCGCGAACGCGCACTTGTCGGAATAGCAGCGCTCGCCTTTCAAAAACAGTTTCTGACCTTCGCGGCGGCACTGACGGCACACTGCGCCTGTATATCTTGCCATTCTTGTTCCTCCTTAAAAATCAGATGCGGCGGCGCTTGGGCGGGCGGCAGCCATTGTGGGGGATGGGGGTCACGTCCTTGATCATGTTGACCTCGAGGCCCGTGGCCTGCAGCGCGCGGATGGCGGCTTCACGGCCGGCGCCGGGGCCCTTGACGTAGACCTCAACGGTCTTCATGCCATGCTCCATGGCCACCTTGGCGGCGGCCTCCGCCGCGGACTGGGCGGCGAAGGGAGTGCTCTTGCGGGAACCGCGGAAGTTCAGACCGCCGGAGCTGGCCCAGGAAACGGTGTTGCCCTGCGTATCGGTAATGGTAACGATGGTATTGTTGAAGGTGCTCTGGATATGCGCAGCGCCACGCTCGATGTTCTTGCGCTCGCGCCGCTTGGTACGCACAGCGCCCTTTTTAGCAGCAGCTTTAGTTGCCATTTCTCTTGCTCCTCCTTACTTCTTCTTGTTCGCGACGGTGCGCTTCGGGCCCTTGCGGGTGCGAGCGTTGGTCTTGGTGCGCTGGCCGCGAACGGGCAGCCCCTTGCGATGGCGAACACCGCGGTAGCACTGGACCTCCACCAGGCGCTTGATGTCCAGCGCCACGTTGCGGCGCAGGTCGCCTTCCACGATGACGTTGTTCTTGTCCAGATACTCACGGATCAGGCCTTCCTGCTCGGCAGTCAGGTCCTTCACGCGGGTGTCGGGGTTGATGTTGGTGGCCGCCAGGATCTTCTTGGCGGTGCTGGGGCCAATGCCATAGATGTAAGTCAGGCCTACTTCCACCCGCTTTTCGCGGGGCAGGTCAACGCCGGCAATACGTGCCATAGTTTCAAAAACCTCCTAAAATAACATCCCATGTCCGTGTCGGGGGCTGCGCCGGGAATCTACGCACTTGCCCCCCTGGCGCTTGGGGCCTTAGCCCTGGCGCTGCTTGTGCTTGGGGTTTTCGCAGATGACCATCACGCGACCTTTGCGCTTGATGACCTTGCATTTTTCGCAGATGGGTTTCACGGAAGGTTTGACCTTCATACTGATGAACCTCCTTTGTGCTTTGGCGCTTATTTCGAGCGCCAGGTGATGCGCCCCTTGGTGAGATCGTAGGGCGACATTTCCAGTGTAACCTTGTCCCCGGGCAGGATGCGGATGAAATTGGTCCGCAGTTTGCCGGAGATGTGCGCCAGCAACCGATGGCCGTTTGCCAGCTCCACCCGGAAGGTGGCGTTGGGCAGCGCCTCCACGACGGTGCCCTCAACTTCGATGACGTCTTCTTTAGACAAACTCTTCCCTCCTCATGGCTTTGCGGGGTGGAGGGCGTCGAACGCCTTCACCGCCGCTGCGAGCTGTTTGTCGGTTGCAAGGCTCTCGCCCCGCAGAACGGTTGCGGTGGGGGCCACATGCCTTATCTTTTTGGCCTTCGGCCGATCCAGTTTGCGCAGACTTCCGTCCGCGAGAAAAAGCATCTGGCCTTCGATTCCGATCACCGCAAAGGTCCGGCCCTTGTCCCGCCCGGCTTTGGAGCGGACCAGCTGGCCTTTTACAAAGTCCATTCCGGCCCCTCCCACGCTTTGGTCAGAACTTCCGGACCGGCGGCGGTGATGGCGACCGTGTGCTCGAAGTGAGCCGAGAGGCCGCCGTCCGCCGTTTTCACCGTCCATCCGTCGGCCTGGGTCACCACGGAATAGTGTTTCTGATTGACCATGGGTTCAATGGCCAGGGTCATGCCGGCCACCAGCCGCGGGCCCCGCCCGGCGTGCCCGAAGTTGGGCACCTCCGGGTCCTCGTGGAGCTCCTTGCCCACGCCGTGACCCACGAAGCTGCGGACAACGGAAAACCCGTTCTCCTCCACATAGGTCTGCACCGCGTTGCTGATGTCCCCCACCCGCGCGCCGAACACCGCGGCGGCAATGCCGCGGTGCAGCGACTCGCGCGTGACGTCCAAAAGCCGCTGGGCCTCCAGGTCCAGTTTGCCGCACCCGAAGGTGCAGGCGTTGTCCCCGTTGAAGCCGCCCCAGGCAGCCCCTGTGTCGATGCTGACGATATCGCCCGGCCGGATCACCTTGGCGTGGCCGGGGATGCCGTGGATCACCTCGTCGTTGACGCTGATGCACGCGGTACCCGGAAAGCCGTACAGTCCCTTGAAGTTGGGCCTGGCGCCCTGCCGTTTGATATACTCGTAAATGATCTTGTCGATCTCGGCGGTGGTAATGCCCGCCTCGATGGCTTCGCCTCCGCGGCGCAGCGCCTGGGCGCTGATCTCACAGGCCTTGCGCATGGCCGCCAGTTCCTTGGCGTTTTTCAGCTGGATCACGCTTTTACGCCTCCAATGCCTTCAGCAGCAGCGCGGTGGTGTCGGCGATGGAGTCCTGGCCTTCCACCACCACCAGCTTGCCCCGCTGGCGGTAGAAGTCCACCAGGGGCTCGGTCTGCTCGTGGTAGGCGGCCAGCCGGTCGCGCACGGTGGCGGGCTCGTCGTCCTTGCGGACGATCAGCGGGCCGCCGCACCGGTCGCACCGGTCGGGCTCGCGGCTGGGCTTGAACTCCACATGGTAGGAAGCGCCGCAGGCGGAGCACACCCGACGGCCGGACAGCCGCCGCATGATCACCTCGTCCGCCACCTCCAGGTCCACCACCTTGTCGATGGCCACGCCCATCTGCTCCAGCGCCTCAGCCTGGGCCACCGTGCGGGGCACGCCGTCCAGGATGAAGCCCTTGGAGCAATCGGGCTGCGCCAGGCGCTCTTTGATGATCCCGATGATGACGTCGTCGGGGACAAGCGCGCCGCTGTCCATATACGATTTGGCCTTCAGCCCCATCTCGGTGCCGTTCTTCACGGCTTCCCGCAGGATGTTGCCGGTGCTGATGGCCGGGATCCCCAGCTTGTCGCAGATGACCTCGGCCTGGGTGCCTTTGCCGGCGCCCGGGGCGCCCAAAAGAATCAGATTCATGCTCGTTTGTCCCCTTTCTGTATTCTGTTTGCCCAAAGGCTCACTCGAGGAAGCCCTTGTGGTGCCGCATCAGCATATAGCTTTCCATGGTGCGGCCGGTGTCCAGCGCCACGCCCACGACGATCAGCAGGCTGGTACCGCCCAGCTGGATGCTCACACCGGTGACATTGCCCAGGATGATGGGCAGCACCGCCACGATGCCCAGGAAGACTGCGCCGATCAGGGTGATCTTGGACAGGCTCTTGGTGATGAAATCGCTGGTGGGCTTGCCCGGGCGGATGCCGGGGATGGCGCCGTTGTTCTTGCGCAGGTTGTTGGCGATCTCCACGGGGTTGTACTGAATGGCCACATAGAAGTAGTTGAAGGCCAGGATCAGCAGCAGATACACCACAGCGTACAGCACGCTGTTGTAGTTGAACACCTGGAAGAAGGCCACCCAGAACGCGCTCTTGACCTGCAGAAGGCTGCCGATCATGTTGGGGATGCTGCACAGGGTGCTGGCGAAGATGACCGGCATAACGCCGCTCATGTTCACCTTGATGGGAATGTGGCTGGCCTGACCGCCGTACATCTTGCGGCCCACCACGCGCTTGGCGTACTGCACCGGGATGCGGCGCTCGCCGTTGGTGAGGATGACCACGAACACCACCGCCACGATCGCCAGGATGGCAATGACGGGGATGTAGACGTAGTACTGCACCTTGCCGGCGGCGGCCTCGGTCAGCAGGGTCCGCACACTGCCGATGACATTGCTCCAGCGGGAGATGATGCCCACGAAGATCAGCAGGGAGACGCCGTTGCCGATGCCCTTGTCGTCGATCTGCTCGCCCATCCAGGTGAGCAGCTGGCTGCCGGCGGCGAAGCTCAGCACGATGACCACCGCGCTGAACCAGGCCTGCCAACCGGTGTTGTAGGTCAGCACGCCCCAGCTGCGCAGCACCATGTAGTAGCCGATGCTCATGGCCACGCCGATGCCGGCGCCGGTGTAGCGGGTGATGCGGGTCAGCTTGCGCCGGCCCTCCTCACCCTCTTTGCTCAGCCGCTCCAGAGCGGGGATCGCCACGGTGAGCAGCTGAATGATGATGGAGGCATTGATATAGGGCGATACGCTCAAAGCGAAGATCGCGCACTGGCTCAGCGCGCCGCCACTCATCATGTTCAGGTAATCCAGCATGTTGCCGCTGCCGCCCAGCTGACGGAACAACTCCAGCGCATCCACGTTGACATAGGGCACGCTGATGGCGCAGCCCAGCCGGAAGATCACGAGGACCATCAGGGTGAACAGGATCTTTTTGCGCAGTTCGGGGATCTTCCATGCATTGCGGAACGTATCGAACACCTTAGATCACCTCGGCCTTTCCGCCTGCCTTCTCGATCTTTTCTTTGGCAGTGGCGGTGTAGGCCGCCAGCTGAACGGTGAGGGCTTTGGTGATCTCACCGTTGCCCAGCACCTTCACGCCGTCCAGGCTCTTCTTGATCAGACCGGCTTCCACCAGAGCCTTGGTGTCCACCACGGCGCCGGCGGCGAATTTGGCCTCCAGGTCGCTCACCTTAACGGTAGCATACCGGGTGGCGAAAATGTTGTTGAAACCGCGCTTGGGCAGGCGGCGCTGCAGCGGCATCTGGCCGCCTTCGAATCCGGCCTTCTTGACGCCGGACCGGGCTTTCTGACCCTTGTGGCCGTAGCCGGCGGTCTTGCCGTTGCCGCTGCCGTGGCCGCGGCCCTTGCGCTTGGCTGCCACATTGGAGCCCTCGGCGGGCTTAAGTTCATGAAGCTTCATCTGCTTGCACCTCCTTGCTGTTACGCTTTGGTGGCCACGACCAGGTGGCCGATCTTGGCGATCTTGCCGGCGGTCTGGGCATTGTCGGGCTGCACGGTCACGTCGCCGATCTTCTTCAGGCCCAGGCTCTTGGCGGTGGCGATCTGCTTTTCGCCGCGGCCGGAGAGGCTCTTGACCAGCTTCACGGTCACGGTGCCGGCAGCCGCTTTTTTGGCGGCGGGCTTCTTGGCCGCGGGCTTCTTGGCGGCGGGCTTGGCCTCGCCGTCAGCCGCCTTCTTGGCCGCGGGCTTCTTGGCCGCGGTGGCCTTCTTGGCGGCGGGCTTCTTCTCGGCGGCAGCCTCGGTGGCCGCTACCTTCTTTTCGGTTTCTGCCATTGTGAGCTACCTCCTTAACCCAGAATCTCTTTCACGGTCTTGCCGCGCTTGGCAGCAACTTCCTCGGCGCTGACCAGACGGCACAGGCCGTCGAAGGTGGCGGTGACCACGTTGCAGGGGTTGTTGGAGCGCAGGCACTTGGTACGGATGTCCTTGATGCCGGCAACTTCCAGGACCGCACGAACGGGGCCGCCGGCGATCACGCCGGTACCGGGGGCGGCGGGACGCATCAGGATGCGGCCGGCGCCGAACTCGCCCACGATCTCGTGGGGGATGGTGGTGCCCTTCATGTTGATCTTGTGCATGTTCTTCTTGGCGGCTTCCAGACCCTTGCGGATGGCCTCGGGGACCTCGCCGGCCTTGCCCATGCCAAAACCGATGGTGCCCTTGCCGTCGCCAACGACAACCAGAGCGCTGAACTTCATCACGCGGCCGCCTTTAACGGTTTTGGATACGCGGTTGATGGCAACGACTTTTTCCAGCATGCCGTCGTCAACTTCACGATTTCTTCTTTCCATTGTATCCTCCTCCTTACAGCTCCAGGCCGCCCTCGCGGGCGCCCTCGGCCAAAGCTTTCACGCGGCCGTGATACACAAAGCCACCGCGGTCGAACACGACCGTCTTGATGCCCTTCGCCAGGGCCTTCTCGGCAATCGCCTTGCCGACCTTGTTGGCCGCCTCGACGTTGCCGCCGAAGCCCTCAAAACCCTTCTCCACAGTGGAGGCGCTGACCAGGGTCACGCCGGCCACGTCATCGATGATCTGGGCATAGATGTGCTTGGAGGAGCGGAATACATCCAGACGGGGGCGCTCAGCGGTGCCGCTGATCTTACCGCGCACACGGCGGTGACGACGAAGCCGGGCTTCGTTCTTGTCAGGCTTATTAACCATTGTCTTTCACTCCTTACCTTATTTGCCTTTGCCGGCTTTGCCCTCTTTGCGGATGATGTGCTCACCGGCATAGCGGATGCCCTTGCCCTTGTAAGGCTCCGGCGGGCGCTTCTCGCGCACTTCCGCGGCAAACTGGCCGACCTTCTGTTTGTCGATGCCCTTGATGATGATGGTGTTGGCGTCCGGCGCTTCGATCTTGATGTCGTCGGTCTCGTCCACGATCACCTGATGGGAAAAGCCCAGGTTCATCACCAGGCTCTTGCCCTGCTTGGCCACACGGTAGCCGACGCCCTGCACCTCCAGCTTCTTCTCGAAGCCGTGCATCACGCCCTCCACCATGTTGGAGATGTTGCTGCGGGTGAGGCCGTGCAGGCTGCGGGCCTCTTTCTCGTCATTGGGGCGGGTCACCAGGATTTCACCATTCTCGACCTTGACGGTCATCATCGGATGGATCTTGGAATGCAGGGTGCCCTTGGGGCCCTTCACGGTAACGTCGTGCCCGTCGATGGAGACCTCGACGCCCGCAGGAATGACGATGGGTTTTCTTCCAATTCTCGACATTGTCTTTATGCCCCTTTCTTACCACACAAAGGCGAGTACTTCGCCGCCCACATTGGCGGCTCTGGCAGCCTTGTCGGTCATAACGCCCTTAGAAGTGGAAATGATCGCGGTGCCCAGGCCCTTCATGACCCGGGGCATATCCTCGCAGTTGGTGTAGATGCGCAGGCCGGGCTTGGAAACGCGCCGCAGGCCGGCGATGACGGGCTGGCCGTTGTCCTGATACTTCAGGGTCAGGCGCAGGGTGCCCTGTTTGTTGTCTTCGATCAGCTGCACACTCTTGATGTAGCCCTCGTCAACCAGGATCTGGCAGATCGCCTTCTTCAGGTTGGAAGCGGGAACGTCTACAGAAGGGTGTTTGGCA
The DNA here is from genome assembly GCA_019118765.1 of Candidatus Allofournierella merdavium. Classification (GTDB taxonomy): domain Bacteria; phylum Bacillota; class Clostridia; order Oscillospirales; family Ruminococcaceae; genus Allofournierella_A; species Allofournierella_A merdavium. Next base: position 29,099 of record DWYI01000019.1, read on the forward strand.
CAGCTGGCGTTGCGGATGCGGGTGAGCAGGTCCGCGATGGGATCGGTGATATGCATGCCACTAACCTCCTTAAGGTTCTTCGTTTGGGTTCTTGTTTCAAAAGCGGCGGGGCGGCGCGCCCGCAGGCGCCGGCCGCCCGCCCGCTCCGCCGGCTTTGGGCCGGCAGGCAGCGGGATTTACCAGCTGGCCTTCTTCACACCGGGGATCTCGCCCTTGTAGGCCAGTTCCCGGAAGCAGATGCGGCACACGCCGTACTTACGCAGGTAGGCATGGGGACGGCCGCAGATTTTGCAGCGGTTGTAGGCGCGGGTGGAGAACTTGGGCTCGCGCTGCTGCTTGATCTTCATAGAAGTTTTTGCCACAGTCTTACCCTCCCTCAGTTAGCGAACGGAGCGCCCAGAGCCTTGAGGAGCTCCTTGGCCTCTTCGTCGGTGTTCGCGGTGGTGACAAAGCAGATGTCCATGCCACGCACGGCGTCGATCTTGTCGTAGTCGATCTCAGGGAAGATCAGCTGCTCCTTGATGCCCACGGCGTAGTTGCCGCGGCCGTCGAAGGAGTTGCCGTTGATGCCGCGGAAGTCACGCACGCGGGGCAGAGCCACGCTGAATAGACGATCCACGAACTCGTACATCCGCTCGCCCCGCAGGGTGACCTTCACGCCGATGGGCATGCCCTCGCGCAGCTTGAAGTTCGCAACGCTCTTCTTGGCGCGGCAGATCACGGGCCGCTGGCCGGTGACGGTGGCGATGTCGCCCAGGATGGCGTCCATCATCTTGGGGTTGTCCTTGGCGTCGCCGCAGCCCACGTTCACGACCACCTTGTCGAGTTTGGGGATCTGCATCACGCTCTTGTAGCCGAACTTGCTCATCAGGGCGGGAGCGATCTCGCTGACATACTTATCTTTCAAACGTGCCATTGATGTTCTCCCTCCTTTACAGCTCGGCGCCGCACTTGCGGCACACGCGCACACTCTTGCCGTCCTTGGCGGTGTGGGCCACGCGGGTGGCCTTGCCGCACTTGGGGCAAACCGGCATGACCTTGCAGGCGTAGATGGCGCCCTCGGCCTTCACGATGCCGCCCTGCTCGCCCTGACGGCGAGGCTTGACGTGCTTGGTGACCATGTTGCGGCCTTCGATGATGACCTTGCCCTCCTTGGGGCTGACAGCCAGTACCTTGCCGGTCTTGCCTTTGTCTTTACCGCTGATGATCATAACGTTGTCGCCGGTTTTAACATGAAGATTGTTCATTCTTAAAACCTCCTTACAGCGATTCCGGAGCCAGGCTCAAGATCTTCAGGTAGCCGTGCTCGCGCAGTTCGCGGGCCACCGGTCCAAAGATACGGGTGCCTCTCGGGTTTTTGTCTTCACGGATGATGACGGCCGCATTCTCGTCGAAGCGGATGTAGCTGCCGTCCTCGCGGCGCAGGCCATGCTTGCTGCGAACGATCACAGCCTTGACCACGTCGCCCTTCTTCACGGTGCCGCCGGGGGCCGCCTTCTTGACGGAAGCCACCACGACGTCGCCGATGTTCGCATATCTCTTGCGGGAGCCGCCCAGCACACGAATGCACATTAACTCTTTGGCACCGGTGTTATCGGCCACTTTGAGATACGTTTGCATCTGAACCATTGCCAGATCCTCCTTTCAAAGTACCAGGCTTATTTCGCCTTCTCAATGATCTTGACCATGCGCCAGCGCTTGTCCTTGGACAGGGGCCGGGTCTCCATGATCATCACGCGGTCGCCAACGCCGCACTCGTTGTTCTCGTCGTGCGCCTTGAACTTCACGGTGCGCTTCAGGATCTTCTTGTAAAGGGGGTGCTGAACGCTGTCGCGCACGGCGACCACGATGGTCTTATCCATCTTGTCGGACACGACGGTGCCCACACGGGTCTTTCTCAAATTCCGTTCCATCGTTTAACCTCCCTTACGCTTTCTCTGCCAGGACAGTCAGCACACGGGCGATGTCCTTCTTGACGATCTCGATGCGGCCGGGATTCTCCAGCTGGTTGATGGCGTGCTGAAAGCGCAGGTTGAACAGCTCTTCCTTCAGCTCGCCCAGCTTCTTATTCAGATCCGCGGCGGACATGTTGCGCAGTTCTGCTGCTTTCATCAGCCCTCAACCTCCTTCACTTCGTCTTCGCGCTTGGCAAACTTGCACTTGACCGGCAGCTTGTGCATGGCAAGGCGCAGGGCCTCGCGGGCGGTCTCCTCGTTGACGTCGGCCAGCTCGAACAGAACGCGGCCGGGCTTGACAACGGCGACCCAGTACTCGGGGCTGCCTTTACCGGAACCCATGCGGGTCTCGGCGGGCTTTTCGGTGACAGGCTTGTCGGGGAAGATCTTGATCCACACCTTACCGCCACGCTTGATGTAATGGGTCATGGCGATACGGGCGGCCTCGATCTGACGGCTGTCGATCCAGCCGGGCTCCAGGGCGACCAGGCCGTACTGGCCCTGGTTCACGGTGTTGCCGCGCATGGCCTTGCCGGTCATGCGGCCGCGGTGCACGCGGCGGTATTTAACGCGCTTAGGCAGTAACATTACTTATTGCCTCCTTCCTTGCGGGCGGCGGGCTTGGCGCCCTTGAGGACCTCACCCTTGTAGATCCACACCTTCACGCCGATGCGGCCGTAGGTGGTGGCAGCCTCCGCAAAGCCGTAGTCGATGTCGGCGCGCAGGGTCTGCAGGGGGATGGTGCCCTCGTGGTAGGTCTCGGTGCGGGCGATGTCGGCACCGCCCAGACGGCCGGCCACCTGGGTCTTGATGCCCTTGGCGCCCCGCTGCATGGCGCGGCCCATGCACTGCTTCATGGCACGGCGGAAGCCGATGCGGCGCTCCAGCTGGCCGGCGATGTTCTCGGCCACCAGCTGCGCGTTGGTGTCCATGTTCTTGACCTCAACGATGTTCACGTTGACGGGCTTGCCCACCATCTTGGAGAGCTGGTCCTGCAGCTTGACGATCTCGCTGCCGCCCTTGCCGATGACCATGCCGGGCTTGGCGCACCAGATGCTCACCTTCAGCTTGTAGTTGTTGGACTGGGCGTCCAGCACGCGCTCGATCTCGATCTTGGGCACGCCCGCGCCGAAGAGCTGCTTTTTCAGGGTCTTGCGGATCTTGTAATCCTCGACCAGGGTGTCGCCGAATTCCTTTTTGGAAGTAAACCAGCGGCTGTCCCAATCTTTGATGACGCCCACGCGAAGACCGTGGGGATTCACTTTCTGGCCCATTGTGTTTACCTCCTTCTTACTCTTTCTCTTTCAGAACCACAGTGACATGGCTGGTGCGCTTCAGCACATGGAACGCGCGGCCCTGGGCGCGGGGACGGATGCGCTTCAGGGTGGGGCCGGGGGTGACAAAGCACTCGGCCACATACAGGCTGTTCTTGTCCATGTTGTGATTGTTCTCCGCATTCGCGGCGGCAGATTTCACCAGCTTCAGAAGGGGCTCGCAGGCGGCCTTCGGGGTGTACTGCAGAATCGCCAGCGCCTTGTCCAGAGGCTGGTTTCGGATCAGATCCAGCACGACCGAAACCTTCCGGGGGCTGATGCGGGCGTATCTAAGATGTGCCCTAGCTTCCATTGCTCTACTCCTCCTTTTGCTTACTTACCGGTCTTGGAACCGGCATGGCCCTTGAAGGTACGGGTGGGGGCGAACTCGCCCAGCTTGTGACCAACCATATCTTCCGTCACATAGACGGGCACATGCTTGCGGCCGTCGTGCACCGCGAAGGTGTGGCCGACGAAATCCGGGAAAATGGTGGAGGACCGGCTCCAGGTCTTCAGGACCCGCTTCTCGCCGGCGGCGTTCATCTCCTGAACGCGCTTCAGCAGAACAGGCAGGACGTAAGGTCCTTTCTTAACACTTCTACCCATGTTCGTTCTCCTCTCTTAACCGTTGGCGCGCTTGACAATGAACTTGTCAGAGCGGTTATGATGCTTGCGGGTCTTGTAACCCATCGCAGGCTTGCCCCAGGGGGTGACAGGGCCGGGACGGCCCACAGGGCTCTTGCCTTCGCCGCCGCCGTGGGGGTGGTCGCAGGGGTTCATGACGGAACCGCGGACGGTGGGCCGCCAGCCCATGTGGCGCTTGCGGCCGGCCTTGCCGAGGTTCACGTTCTCATGATCCACGTTGCCGACCTGGCCGATGGTGGCGATGCAGTTCAGGGGCACGTTGCGCATCTCGCCGCTGGGCAGACGGATCAGGGCGTAGCCGTTTTCCTTGGCCATCAGCTGGGCCATGTTGCCGGCGCTGCGCACCAGCTGGCCGCCCTTGCCGGGGTACAGCTCGATGTTGTGGATGATGGTACCAACGGGGATGTTGGCGAAGGGCAGGGCGTTGCCGGGCTTGATGTCGGCGCCCGGGCCGGCCATCACGGTGTCGCCCACCTTCAGGCCCTCGGGAGCCAGGATGTAGCTCTTGACGCCGTCGGTGTACTCGATGAGAGCGATATGAGCGGAGCGGTTGGGATCGTACTCCAGGGTCTTGACCGTGGCGGGCACGTCGAACTTGGAACGCTTGAAGTCGATCACGCGGTACTTGGTGCGGTTGCCGCCGCCGTGGTGGCGGACGGTGATGCGGCCGGTGTTGTTGCGGCCGGAAGCCTTCTTCATGGGCTCCAGCAGGCTGCGCTCGGGCTCGACCTTGCTCAGCACGCTGTAGTCGGTGACAGTCATGCCGCGGCGGCCCGGGGTAGTCGGCTTATACTTTTTGATAGCCATTGCGGTATTCTCCTTTTTGACTTATGAATTGTTATCGGGGTCATATCCCCATACGCGAGCCTTGCTCAGGCTCAAAGGAGCTGCCTTCGAAGAGCAGCTTAGACCATGCTCTCGAAGAAGTCGATGCCCTTGCTGCCCTCTTTCAGGGTGACAATGGCCTTCTTGGAAGCGGCGGTGTAGCCGCCGTGCATGCCCTGGCGGCGCCAGCGGCCCCGCACGTTGATGGTGTTGACCTTCTCGACCTTCACGCCGAACAGCTTCTCCACCGCGTCGGCGATCTCGATCTTGTTGGCATCGGTGGCCACCTTGAAGGTGTACTTCTTGTTGGCAACGCCCATCATCGAGTTCTCGGTAATGACGGGAGCCAGAATGATGTCATGTGCAGTTTTCATCAGCCCAGAACCTCCTCAAGTTTCTTGGCCGCGTCCACGCTCAGGATGAACTTGTCGGCGTTCACAACGTCGTAGGTGTTCACGCTGGTGGCGACGGTGGTCTTGACGCCGGGGATGTTGGCGGCGCTCCTGACCAGCTTCTCCTCCACGACGGGGGTGACGATCAGGTTCTTCTTGCCGGCGCCCACGGCGCTCAGCATGCCGACAACGGCCTTGGTCTTGTACTCGTTCACGGTGAGGCTGTCCAGCAGGATCATGTCGCCCGCGGCGGCCTTGGCGCTGATGGCGCTCAGGATGGCCAGGCGCTTGACCTTGCGGTTGATCCGGTAGCTGTAGTCACGGGGCTTGGGGCCCAGGGCAACGCCGCCGTGGGTCCACTGGGGGCTGCGGGTGGAACCCTGCCGGGCGTGACCGGTGCCCTTCTGACGCCAGGGCTTGCGGCCGCCGCCGGAAACCTCGCTGCGGGTCTTGGTGCTCTGGGTGCCCTGCCGCTGGTTGGCCAGGAAGTTGACCACGGCGGCGTGCACAGCCTTCTCGTTGGGGGTGATCCCAAACACGGCGTCGGAAAGCTCTACGGTGGAAACTTTCTTGCCGTTCATATCCAAAACGTCAAATTTTGCCATTGTGCTTTCCCTCCTTACGCCTTCACGCTATCGCTGATGCAGACCACAGCGCCCTTGGGGCCGGGGACCGCGCCTTTGATGGCGATCAGATTATTCTCGGCGTCCACCTTGACGACCGTGAGGTTCTGGATGGTGACCCGCTCGGCGCCCAGATGGCCGGGCAGCTTCTTGCCCTTGAACACCCGGCTGGGGGTGGAGCAGGGGCCCATGGAACCGGCGTGACGGGAAACGGGGCCGGTGCCGTGGCTCTCGCGCAGACGATGGCCGTTCCAGCGCTTGATGGTGCCGGCGTAGCCCTTGCCCTTGCTGACGCCCACCACGTCGATGTGGTCGCCGGCGGCGAACACGTCCGCCTTCAGGATGTCGCCCACGTTCAGGCCGCTGATGTCGGCCAGACGGAACTCCCGCAGGGTCTTCTTGGGGGCGACGTCCGCCTTGTCGAAGTGGCCCTTGGCGGGTTTGGTGACCTTGCGGGCGGCGATGTCGCCGAAGCCCAGCTGCACGGCCTGGTAGCCGTCGCTCTCGACGGTCTTCTTCTGCACCACGGTGCAGGGGCCGGCCTCGATCACGGTCACGGGAACGACCTTGCCGCTCTCGTCGAACAGCTGGGTCATGCCCAGTTTCTTGCCGATGATACCTTTTTGCATTTTTCTTTCCTCCTGTAAGGTTATTGGTTGACGCCGTGAGTAACTGTCAGCGCCAACATGACCTCTCCGCTTGCGCTTTCGAACGAAGTCTCACTGGTTGCCGTTCAGCAGTTGGCGGCTCAGCGGCCGCCCTTACTGATTGGAATGGGCTCACAGCTTGATCTCGATCTCGACGCCGGCGGGGAGCTGCAGGCTCGTGAGAGCCTCCACCGTCTTGTTGGACGGCTTCAGAATGTCGATCAGACGCTTGTGGGTGCGGTTCTCAAACTGCTCGCGGCTGTCCTTGTACTTGTGGACCGCGCGCAGGATGGTGACCACTTCCTTGTCGGTGGGGAGGGGGATCGGGCCGGACACGCGGGCGCCGGTGCGCTTCGCGGTCTCCACGATCTTCTCCGCCGCGGCATCGATCAGCTGGTGATCGTAGCTCTGCAACCGAATTCTGATTTTCTCCTTGACTGCCATTTTGTTCGCCTCCTGTGTTATTTTGGTGCCTAGGCGAGCCGATAAATCACTGAACACTGCTCCGGGTGTTTCACATTTTGGCACGAGAAAAGCCGGTGAACCGCTCAGCAGTTCCCCCGGACAGACCTGTGGCAAAGTGTGCAGACATTGGTACACCGCGCAGACGGCACCGTGTACATATCCCTTTGCTCTCAGTAATTCTTTCGCCCGGTTCTAGATCGGACATACTCCGCGGAAAAACCCGTGTTGCCACGGCAACCTCCCGCATCAACGCATATCATGGCTTGCGCAGCTTGCTACCCAAGCCATTTGCAGCCGAGTGTTATTGTAACACACACCGCCGGGCGTTGCAAGGGCTTTTTGTAAAAAAAATCGAATTTTCCAAAAAAATTTCTCCGTTTTGTTCAAAGGCCCTTCGGGGCGGAAAACGCCCGCGGAAAAGCGGCCGAAAAGCCGCCTTTCCGCGGGCGTGGACGCCGGTCAATAGTAATAATAGAAGTAGGGGTCACGCATCATCGCGCCGACGGCGGCGGCGATGAGCACGAAGAGCACCACCCACACCACCGCCATGATGGCGTAGAGGATGAGGTTGGCCCGGGCCCAGTTCTGCTTGGAGGGCTTGGTGTCGCCGCCAAAGGCCCACACCAGCAGCACGATAAAGCCCACCAGAGGGATGGCGGCCACGATGCTGCTCCACAGCCACTCCCCCATGCCCACGGTGGGGCTGGTGGGAACGGGCGGCATCGGCGGGTAGCCGGGCCGGGGCGCCGGGCCGGGCCGGGCGGGGCCGCCGCAGGCGGAACCGGGGTTGGCAGGCGTGCCGTAGGCCGGGCCGGGATTGGGGCCGGGCGTGCCATACGCGGGGCCGGCATTGGTGCCGCCGGCCGCCGGGCGGGCGTAGGCCGGGACCTGATAGCGGGGCGGCGGCACGCTGCCGGGCGCCGGGCCGGACACAGGCGGCTCCTGGGCGGGGCCGGGCTGAGGGCCGGGAGCCGCAGGCGCGGGGCCGGCGTCAGCGGCCGCTTCAGGGGCCGCGTCAGCTGCCTCAGGGGCGGGGCCCGCTTCGGAGGCCGGGGCGGGCGCGGGAGCCGCGGATGCCTCGGGGATCGGAGCGGGCTGCCCGGGGGCGGAAGCTTCCGGGGCGGACACGGGCGTCACCAGGCAGCCGCAGGCGGAGCAGGCGGTGGCGTCATCGGGCAAAAAGGCGCCGCATTGTTTGCAATACATCGAAGATCACTCCTTCCGGGGATGGATCGCTCCGCGCGGGGCGGAACGTGTCATTTTTTAACAGTATAGCAGACCGGGGCCCGCTTGTCACCTGTTTTGGGGCAGGGACAGCCGCTCGGCCAGCCCCGGCTCGGGGGTGACATAGGCGGTCTCGTAGCTTTCATAGAGCACCATGCCCGGGCGCAGGTCGCCGGTCTTGCGGATGTTCTTCACAAAGGTGTAGTCCACCGGCACTTTGGCGCCACCGGCCAGGCTGGAGTGGATCACCGCCAGCTGTGCCGCCTCGTTCTGGGTGGCGAGGGGGATGTCCCGTCCCTCGCTCATCACCACGGTGTGACTGCCGGGGGCGTTCTTCACATGGAACCACAGGTCCTTGCCCCGGGCGGTGTGGAGGGTGAGTTTTTCGTTCTGCAGGTTGTTGCGGCCCACCAGGATGAGGAAGCCGTCGGAGGAGCGGTAGCGGTAAAAATCGGCGGGTTTCTGCTTTTTGTCCCGCACCTTATAATATTTCAGATACCCCTGTCCCTTCAGTTCCTGGCGGATCTCCCCCAGGGCCTGCTCGCCGGGGGCGGTCTCCACCTCGTAGAGCACGGTGGCCAGATACTCGATCTCCCGCTCGCCCTGCTCCAGCAGCTTGACCAGCATTTTGGCGGCGGTCTGCTTTTTCTTGTATTCCTTGAAGTACTTCTGGGCGTTGGCGCTGGGCGACAGGCGCACATCCAGCGGGATGGTCACCGGCCGGCCGTCGTAGTAGTTGGTGATGGTGACGCTCTTCGCCCCCTTCTCCACCGCCCAGAGGTTCGCCTGGAGCAGCTCGCCGAAGAGGCGCAGCTGGTCGGCCTTGCCGCTCTGGGCCAGTTCCTCCTTGCGGGCCGCCTGCTTGCGTACCGCCCGCTCGTGGAGGTTCTTCACCGTCTTGTGCAGGTCCCGGCTCTTCTGGCGCAGCCGCTCCGCCCGGTCCTTGCGGCAGTAGTAGGCTTCCAGCATCTCGCTGAAGCTGGCGTAGAACTGCAGCCGCCCCTCCCCGTACTGGGTGAGGGGGGTGAAGCTGAACTCCATGGGTTTGCCCTCGTCGTCGGCGGCAAGGCAGGGCCTGCCTCCCGCCAGCCGGTCGGCGTGGATGGCCTCGAAGGCCGCCGTCAGCGCGGCGCGCTGTTCGCTGTTCAGTTCGCTGGCCAGCAGGGCGATCTCGCCCCCGAAGGCCCGGAAGGCCGCCTCCCGCAGCACCACCGGCCCCACCCCGGCGCAGCACTTGATGAGCGCCTGGGGCACCGGCAGGTCCAGCTTGCAGGCCGCCTCCACCAGTTCCGCCGGGGCCAGAGCGCAGAAGTCGGGTTTCGCGGGCTTGGCCGGCAGGGTGTAGGCCAGGCCCGGCAGCAGCTGGCGGATGTCGGAATCCTCAAAGTCCACCCGCTTGAGGGCGTCGATGATGCGGCCGTTCTGGGTGAGCACCAGGTTGGAATAGCGGCCCATCAGTTCCACCGCCAGCACGTTCTCCACCAGGTCGCCCATCTCGTTGGTGCACAAAAAGCGCAGGAAGACCAGCCGGTCCCCCGGCTCCACCTCCAGGCCGATGAGCCGCCCGCCGGTTAGGTGCTTGCGCAGCAGCATACAGAAGCTGGGGGGCGTCTGGGGGTTCTCGAAGGTCTCCTTCGTCAGGCAGAGGCGGGCGGAACCGCTGCGGGCACTGAGCAGCAGCTTGAAGGTGTCGGTGCGGGTGCGCAGGGTGAGCAGCACCTCGTCCCGGGTGGGCTCAAAGATCTTGTCGATCTTCGCGTCCAGCAGTGTGTTTTTCAGTTCGCCGGCCACCAGGGCCAGCAGGGCGGCATCCAATGCCATGGGTCTCACCTCTCACAAAAAAGGCCGTGCCGGAGGGGCACGGCTCCTGGTTTTCTCGTTGTTTTCACCGGCTGCGCAGCGCCGCCTCGGCAGCGTCCACATCGGGCAGGCCGGCAAAGGTCAGGGTCACGCCGCGGGTGTGGCTGTGGCCGTTGTGCCAGTAGTGTTCCACCTGCCCGTTGGAGAGCACCAGATCGCCGGTGCCGTCCGGGTAGTAGAGTTTTTCCACGCCGGTCACCGCGTCCAGGTCCCAGGCGGTCACCCGGCCCAGGCTCACCGCGATGGCCCGCCGGTCGGTGATGCCGTAGACCGTACCCCGCAGGCGGCGGGCAGCCCCCAGACCGGGAAAGAGCATTTTCAGCCCCACCAGAATGAAGGGGATGCCGAAGAGCGGAAAGACGAGGCCCAACGGCCCGGCGGACAGCGCCTGCAGCGCCCCCACTTCCCAAAAGCAGGCAAAGCCCAGGAACACCACCGCGAACATCTTTTGAAATCCGCCCCGGGGACCGTGAAGTTTCAGCGGTCTGCCCTGCCAGAGCAGCCGCTCACCGGGAGCCAGCTGACGCTGCAGCAGCGTGCCGGCGTCGTTCACGGCGGGCCGGCCGGCCTGCGGGGCCGCGGGAAGTTCGTTTGAGGGGGTCTCCCCCTCAAACATCTCCTCGTTGTATCCCACCGGGCCGCTGTCCTTCTCCTCCCACATGACGGCTCCTCCTTTATATATAGGTAAAGGGGTCCCGGTTGCGGCGGCTGCACAGCACCCGCACCCCGGCAAAGCGGCGGGCCAGTTTGTCCGCCAGCACCGGCACCACCGGGAACTCGGTGGCAAAATGCCCGGCGGCCACCAGGCTCAGGCCCAGGCGCTTCGCGTCCAGGGCGTCGTGGTGCCCGGCCTCGCCGGTGAGCAGCGCGTCCGCCCCGGCGGCCAGTGCCTCCTCGATCAGATGGTCGCCGCTGCCCCCCAGTACCGCCAGGGTGTTGATGGGCCGGCCCGCGTCCACATACTTCACCCTCGCGTTCAGGGTGGACTGGCACTGGGCCGCCAGCTGGGCGGCGCTGACGGTGCGGATCTGGCCGATGCGGCCCATGCCGCCCTCGGCGAAGCCTCTGGCCCCGGTGACGCCGAACAGCTTGCAGAGGATGTCGTTCACGCCGCCCTCGGCGGCGTCCAGGTTAGTGTGGGCGCACAGGCCCGAGATGTTCTTTTTGATCATCCGGAAGGGCACGTCCCCCCGGCCGATGCGCCGCAGGGGGTGGAAGATCACCGGGTGGTGGGCCACGATCAGCTGGCAGCCCTGGATCTCCGCCTCGGCCACCACCTCCTCGGTGATGTCCAGCGCCACCAGGATGCTGGTGACGTCCGCGCCGCAGTCCACCAGAACGCCCACGTTGTCCCACGAGGCCGCCTTGTCCGGCGGGGCCAGCTGCTGAATAAACTGGTGTACATCCTCAATTTTCGCCATGTTCCGCTCCTTGTGGGCGGCGCAGCCGCTCTGCCAGCGCCGCCGCCTCCTTCCATTCCTCGCCGCCGGGCTCCAGGCCCCGCAGCACCTTTTCCAGCTTTTTGGCCAGCTGGGCCGCGTAGCCCGCCGCCCCCGGCAGGCCCTGCCAGCGGCCCAGGAGGCATTCCTCCCAGGTGGGCTGCCGCCTTTGCCCGGTGTACGCCGCCCCGATGGCGGTGTACCAGCGGCCCGCCGCCAGGGCCAGCCGCTCCTGCTCGATGTCAAAGCCCTGCTCCCACAGCCACCGGCGCAGCACCGGCGCCTTGGTGGCGGGCAGGCAGACCAGGCGCATCCCCGGGGTCTTCACCCAGGGCGCGGCCGAAAGGATGTCAATGGTGGTCCCGGCGCTGACGCCCGCCAGCACCAGGGTGTCCGCCTCGCCGGGCGAGAGCACCGAAAGCCCGTCGCCCAGGCGCAGCTCCACCCGCTCCTCGCAGCCGTAGCGGCGGCAGTTGGCCGCCGCCGTGGCCAGCGGGCCGGGGCGCAGATCGGCGGCGATGACCCGCCTTGCCCGGCCGCTCACCGCCAGAAAGATGGCCAGCTTGCCGTGGTCGCAGCCGATGTCCGCCACAGCCGCGCCGGGCCGCACCAGCTGTGCCGCCGCGGCCAGGCGCTCGTCCAGCCGGGGCGCCTCAGGCGTTGCCAAAGTAGGCGTTGAGCTTGGCCACCAGCGCGTCCGGGTCGGTGCCGTGGACGGCGCAGGCCTGCTCGATGGTCTCGCCCCGGCTGGCGGGGCAGCCCAGGCAGTGCATCCCAATGGCCAAAAACATTGGGGCTACGGAATTGTCCGTGTCCAGGATATCGCCGATGACGGTCTGTTTGGTGATGGTCATAAAAAGGTCCTCCCTTTGTAAAGATCGTTGTGGCGGGGCTCGCGGCCCCGCTTCTTAACTATAGCGGATTTTTCCGCGGTTTGCAACGCCCCTCAGGGCTTGTAGGCAGCCGAGGCGAAGAGCACCAGGCTCTGCAGCGCCACCGCCGCCGCCAGCGCCACCGCGCCAAAGCGCAGCGCGCCGTCGGTCTCCCGGCGCAGGCAGAGGACGCGGTTCTCCCCCAGGAGCAGCAGCGCGGCGGGCAGCACCGGCAGCAGGTAGCGGCCCTGCATGCCAAAGATGGTGGTGAGATTGATGGGCGTCCAGCACAAAGCGGCCAGCATGCTCAGCCCCGCCACGCCCAGCACCGCGAGGCCCATGCTCCACCGGGCGCCCCGGCCCAGCAGGGGCCCTTCCTCCACCGGCCGCAGGCAGGCCCACGCCAGCAGTGCCAGCAGGGCGATGGTGAGCAGCCAGCTGATCTCCAGCCCGTAGACGATGGGCTCGCCGGGCAGCGCACCCACCAGCCCCTGCAGGTAACGGGGCAGCTGGCTGCCCAGGGTATTCACCAGCAGTTTGATGGTCTGGGGGATGTGGCTGATGATATAGCCAAAGCTGTACACATAGGTGGATTCACCGTTGGGCTGGATGGATGCGGCGTACTCCTCCGGGGTGAGGGTCTCGCCGCTGTTCGCCAACACCCAGGCGGCGCCCGCTGCCAGCGCCACCACCGCCAGCGCGCCCACGGCCAGCGCCGCCTTTTTGAACCAGGCCCGCTTGCCCCAGCGGAGCCAGGCGGCAACGGCCAGCGCGGCCCCCGGCGCCAGGCGCAACAGCACGAGCTGGATGCGCTCCACATCCACGCTGCGGAGCATATAGCTCACGGTGGAGCCGTTGAACCACAGCCAGCTGGCCGCGGCCACCACCCACACCAGCGCTTTGAACAGCCGGCTGCGGGTGCTGCCGCCCAGAGCGGCGGCGGGGATGGGCACGCAGAGGAGCACCAGCACCAGATACACCGCTTTCATGGGGCCCAGCAGCGCGCCCAGCACCAGCAGCCCCGCCTGCTCGGCGCGGCTTAGCATGCCCGGGCGCACAAGCCCCCGCAGGCACAGGGCGGTAAACACCAGCGCCAGACCGTTCACCAGCGTGTCGGCGGAAAAGCTGCCCGCCAGGCTCAGGGCCATGGGCACCAGCCCCGCCGCGAAGAAGATGTTTTTGGCCGCCGGGGCCAGGCGCACCGCCAGCGCCCCCAGTGCCGCGTACACCGCCACGCTGGCCAGCCGCCCCAGCAGCAGCATGGCATGGAACCCGAGGCCCAGCGCCCGGGCCAGCAGGATGCCCAGTGTTTGAGGCAGGTATTGCAGCACCAGCACGTTGTAGGGCGGGCTCACCCGGGCGGTGGCGGTGAGGGCGCCGCTGTTGCCGGCGGAGAACAGCTCGTCGGTCATGGTCTTGTAGGCCAGGATGCCGATGGGGCCGGAGGAATCCCGCATATATTCCGCGTCGCAGGCGCGCATGGCCAGCAGGGTCTCCCCCTGCTCCCCCGCGACGATGCCCGGCTGACCGGTGATGCGGTTGGCCAGGGCGTAGGCGCTGGCCAGATGGCCGTATTCATCCGGCCCGGCCATGGGCGGCGTGACCAGGGCAAACACCAGCCCCAGCGCCGCGGCAAAAAAGGCGAAGGCGACGTGGGGTTTTGCCCGCCGCACAAAGATGAGCCACCAGCCGCCCATCACGGCGGCGAACACCAACGCCGCCAGCGGCGCGAAGGCCTTGAGGGCGTAGCCCGTGCCGGTGTAGTTGGTGATGTATTGCAGCGCCGCGGTGCGCGGCTGCGCGGCGCTCTCCAGCGGATCGGTGAGGGGCAGGGCCGGGTCGGCCTGCTCGCCGCCGCCGTAGACCAGGCCCGCCCTGTACTCCGGCGCGGCGGGGGCGAAGGTGATCCGCAGCTGATAGCTGCCCCCCTCTTCCAGCGTGACGGGCGAAGCAAAAATGACATCCACAAAGGCGCCGTCCAGCAGCGTGGTCATGTCGCCGTCACAGGCGGTGAGGGTCTGGCCGTCGACGATTTCCAGCGCCACCCGGAAGGCCCCCTGGGCCACCATCCCGTCGGTGACGAACATCAGCCGCACACCGTAGAGGGTTTCCCCCGTGCCGGCGGGCAGCTGCTGCACCAGCCCTGCGGCGGGGTCGGTGGGATACAGGCCCTGTTTTTCCACATACCCGTCGTGGACGATCCGGTATTCACACTGGTCCATGCCCGCATAGTGGAGGGTGTATCCCGCCCAGGCAAGGGCGAACAGCGTGACCAGCGCGACGCACAGCCCGCCCAGCCACAGCCGGTGTTGTTTTACAAAAGCGCCCAGTCGTTCCATGACGGCTCCGGCCCCTTTCCATCGCCGCGGCGCGGCGGAATTCTGACAGATTTTATTGTACCGCAAAGCGGACGGAAAAACAACACGCGCCGCCACGGCACAAAAAAAGGGCGCGGCCCGGCGGCCGCGCCCTTTTTTTGTGCAATTACTGCTGCTCTTTCATCTTGGCGAAGCACTCGCTGCAATACACAGGGCGATCTTCGCGGGGCTGGAAGGGCACGCGGGCAACCTTGCCGCAGGCGGCGCAGGTGGCCTCGAACATCTCGCGGGTACCGCGGGTGGCGTTCTTGCGGGCGTCACGGCAGGCCTTGCAGCGCTGAGGCTCGTTCTCAAAGCCGCGGCTGGCATAGAACTCCTGCTCGCCGGCAGAGAAAACAAACTCCTTACCGCAGTCTTTGCATACCAGGGTCTTGTCTTCGTACATGGTGAATTTCTCCTCTGATTTGATTTTTGCCCGCGGAAGGATTTTAACCGTCACCTTTGGTTGGACCAATGCTCTAAGTGTTAAGCTACAGGGGCATATATGCTAAGCCCGAAGGCTCAGTACAGGGAATGGCCGCGCAGTTTGCGGCGCAGGCGGACGAGGGCGTTCTCCACCGCCTTGGGTGTGCAGCCCAACTGCCGGGCGATCTGGCGATAGCTGCCGCCGCCCAGATACGCCGCCAGCACCGCCCGCTCGAAGGGCGAAAGCCGGGCGCGGATGTCCGCCACGGTGGTCTGCAGCTGCTCGCGGCGGATGGCCAGTTCTTCCGGCCCCGGCGCGGGGACCGCGTCCTCCAGCGGCAGGCTCTGGTTGAGAGGCGCGTTTTTTTTGCGTCCCGCCGCCCGCCGGGCCGCCGTCACCGCGTTGCGGATGCACACGGCGGCGTAGGTCTCAAAAGAGGCGCCGCCGACCGAATGATAGGTTTTGATGGCGCCGAACAGGCCGATGATCCCCTCCTGCAGCGCATCCTCAAATTCCAGCCCCGGGCAGACCGCCCGGGCGGCGAGGCGCCGCAGCAGCGGCATCATGTGGGTGAGCACCGCGGCCACCGCGGCCTCCTGCCCCGCACGGGCCCTGGCTAAGGTTTGTGGCGAGAGAGAGACCATAGACAAAACCTCCGCGAAAGGCGACTTTCGCAGAGGCCAGTCGGGGTTATTTTTTATTTCCTTTAGTTTATCCCATGGCACACGGTTTGTCAATAGCGTTTTGCCCAGTATCTCGCAAAAAAGTGCGATTTTCTTTGTGTGATTCCCACACATTGCGTCTTGCCCGCGAACATGCCCCCATGCTCTTGATTTTTCCTCCGCGCCATAGTATAATACTTCCGTTGTCCGTATGTGCCGGCGTGTCGGAATGGCAGACGATGCGGACTCAAAATCCGTTGGTGGCAACACCGTGTGGGTTCAAGTCCCACCGCCGGCACCATGGCGAGTGTTCTTATAGCATTTGAAACGCTGTAAGAACACTCGTCTTTTTTCTTTTGTTTTCATCCGGCGATGGTGGATGGGGCGTAGTTGACGACTACGCCCTTTCTTGTATTTACGGACACCTCCGGGGCGGGCAGCGGGATCAGCTCCGGGATCTCAATGACCCCTACGCAGTTATAGTGGATACGGAGCCGTTGCTCCCATACCCCGTCGATCTTCTCGGCGTTGAACACCTCGATCTTCTCGATGAGCTCGTTCAGCATCCGGGGCGTCAGCTTGCGGGCGCGGGTGTATTTGCGGACCAGGGAGATGAACATATCCGTGGTCATGGACTGGCTGCTCTGCTTGTCGATCTCGGCGCGGAGCGCCTTGATTTTCTCCGCCAGCTCCTTTTGCTCCTCCTCGTACCGCCTCGACATACGGGCGAAGCGGTCATCAGAGAGCTTGCCGGAAACATTGTCCTCATAGATCCGTTCAAACAGGCCGTCCAGCTCCTCATCGCGGGCTTGCAGGGCCTTCAGTTCCTTCTCCTTCAGCTTTCGATCGGTGGCCTCTGCCTGTTGGGAGTGGCCGATCACAGCCTTCACAAACTCATCCTCAAACTGGCTGGCAAACTTGGTCAGCCGCCGGATTTCTCCCAGCACCACCTGCTCCAGGAAGTCCACGCGGACGTAATGGGTGGAAGTGCAGCTCCCACGATTGCCCTTGTAGTTGGAGCAGTTGAAATACTTGATGTCGGGGTTGCCCTGATTGAAATGGAAGTGCAGGTTGTGTCCGCAATCGGCACAGACCAGAAGGCCGGAGAACATATTGCGTTCTCCCTCATGGGTGCGGCGCTTGCGGATCTTTCCGCGCTTCTGCTGGACCTGCTCAAAGATTGCCCGCTCAATGATAGGTTCGTGGACATCTTTGAATATCACCCAGTTCTCCCGATCATTCTCCAGGCGCTTTTTATTCTTGTACGACTTGGAGTAGGTCTTAAAGTTCAGAATGTCGCCGCAATACTCCTGCAAGGACAGTATTTTTGTGACGCTGGAACTGTTCCACTTCGTCGGGGGCTGTTCTTTCCCTTTGCCGGGCCGCTTAATACCTTTTTTGAGCCAGTAGGCACGAGGTGTCAGGATACCATCCTGCTCAAGACTTGCCGCAATCTGCTCCGTTCCATACCCCTCCAGGGTCATACTGTAAATCCGGCGTACCACCTGGGCCGCTTCCTCGTCCACAATCCAGTGTTTGGGATTGTCCGGGTCCTTGATGTAGCCATAGGGAGGTTGTCCCATAGGCTCACCAGCATTGCCCTTGATTTTGTTGCTGATGCGCCGCTTCTTGCTGATGTCACGGGCGTACCACTCGTTGAACAGGTTGCGGATGGGCGCCAGCTCGTTCTCACCCTCGGCGGTGTCGATGTTGTCTGAAACCGCCACCAAGCGGATGTCGTGCTCCGGGAAAAACTCCTCGGTGAGCCGGCCCACTTCAATGTAGTTGCGGCCCAGTCGGGAAAGGTCTTTCACAAACACGGCGGCGGCCTTACCAGCGGCAAGCTGCTCCATCATGTCGTTGAAGCCAGGGCGGTCCATCGTGACGCCGGAAATGCCATCGTCCAGGAAATGGACCAGGTTGGTGTAACCTTTTTCCTTCGCCACCTTGGTCAGCAGTTTCTTTTGGTTGCCGATGCTGTAACTCTCGCCCTCCAGGTTGTCATCGCGGGAAAGCCGCTCATAGAGGAACGCGGTCACATCACGGGATTTGCGGTTGTTCGACTGTCTCATTCAGTCCTCCTTCCTCCGGGACAGCCGAATAGCAATATAACTTGTCTATGTTTATTATACCGCCATCCGCTGTCCCTGTCAGCCGGGTCCGGGAGATTTACTTCGCTTCGCTCTCGGCCTTCATCAACCGCAGGAGGATGCTGCCCAGGGTATCCGGGCTCTCTTTCCGAAAAACAGGTTCAACAACAAACGACCTATTGCCGAAGCGATAGGTCGTCTTTTCATCCAAGGATTGTTTCGTTGCGCCGGTCTTACCGGCAACATTTTTTTCTTGCATGATAGATCCCCTTTCGCAAAAAGTCATTGTTACGAAAGAGGCAGAAAACGGATGGCCGCCGGCTGCGGCTCCACGGGAATTTCACCCCGGCCCATGCTGATGGGTGCGGCGCACGATGCTTTGCGGGCGTCCAATGCGCGAGTCTCATTATCTTGTCTGCGCGTCCTCGCCCACAGGCTGCCACACCTGTTTTGCGGCCTGGTGTTCATCGCTCTCCTGTTTAGTAGGGGTCCCGTCCTGCGGACTTGCAACAGGGTCATGGCGCACTGGCCGACCGGCTCAACGCAGACAGATCGTATCCGTCTGCCTTATACTGCGCCGGAGGCCTCCCGCCGGGCTTTCTTTGTCAAGGAGCTATACAGGGGCGCCGCGTGGAAAGGGGGAAAACACGCAGCGCCCGGCCCTGGGTCAGTTCAGATCAAAGCCCAGGATGGAGATAATCAGCTTCGTTTCCAGCCGCCGGCGCAAATCTTCATCTACCTGGGGACGAGGAAAACCGTCAAGGTCATAGCTTGTCCTCGTAGACAGCGCGGCGATGTAGCCGGAATAGTGCCGGACTACCCGGTTTACCGCTTCGGGGTTGCCCCCGACAGCGGCGGCGATTACCGGATAAGGGATCAGCGACGCCCGCGTGCACGCAGATTTAATCATCCGCTTCACCTCCCATCAGCTCCTTCAGCAGCCGATAGGCTTTCTGCCTGCGGGTGTTGACCGTCCGGCGGGCCATGTTCATGTACTCGGCGATCTCGCGGTCTGCCATGTCCAGGAACCAGTACATCAGGAAGATGTCCCGGTTATCCTGGGGCAGGGCGTTCAGCGCCTCGGCCAGCCGGTCATCCTCGATCAGGATCACAGCGCCTCCCACAGGGAAGGCCGTGTACTCCCAGGAGTAGCGGTCATAAACCGCAAGCTGGGCCAATTCCTCCTCCGACAGTTCGCTGAACAGTGCCTCATACTTCTGGCGGCGGCTGATCTCACGATAGCCATTGTACGCCTCGTATTTCAGCACCTTCTTGCAGTAGCTGTCAAAGGCGTGCTGCTTGTGCTCGTAGTGGCGGTCAGGTTTCAAGTTCTCACCTCCCTTCGTGCCGGGAGGCAGTTCTTTTCTTCCCCTTTCGCTCACTACTCGTTCAGCGGCAGGCCGTTTTGGCTTCGCCGCAGGGGGACTATATGTAAATTTCTTGCCGCTCATAGATAAGCTCCTTTCGTTTCGTTCAGGCCAGTGGGTCGGAACGAAACGGGGCGGGGAGCGGCACCCTACACCCAGGCGCCGGCGCTCAAAAGAGCGGTAAACAATATGGGTGAGCCCTGATATATAAAAAGCGAGCCACGACTCACTTCTATGAGTGTGGCTCGCTACTTCGTTATTTGAATATTTTTCGAGATGGCGGGGAGGGCTGGCACATGAGTGACGAACCCCGCCTTATTTTAACCTCCTTGTCCCTGCTGTTCTCATCCATATCTTCCTTTACTCTCAAAATATGAGTCAGACATCATATAACATGATTTACATGGTTATTTAAGTGAGCGGTAGCACATCTTAAAATGAAGTCGAGGTGATGTGCAGTGAACAATCCGCTTGATTTATTTGCGTGGAAACTGCGGACGGAGCGAAAACGGCAGCACTTGACGCAGAAGGCGTTAGCTGAACGGCTCCACATGAGTGTCCGCACGATCATTGAGATAGAGAAATGTAAAAGCAACCCCAAATTTGAAACCGTGGCGCTTCTGGCAAAAGAATTGAATATCAGCTTGGATGCCGCAATCTTCCCCGACATGGTGACCGGGACCGTCTCAAAAACGGTCGTTGATTTCTTCGCCGGGAAAAGTGAGGCGGAGATCCAGAAGTATATCGCTCTCTGCAAACAGGCGGAGACCTTCCAAAAAGACGAATAACGCGGTCGGGTTTGATGTGCCCGGCCGCGTTACTGTTTTTACCCCATCTTCATGCGGGCAAATCAATCTTCTTTATGTGAGTTGTAAGCATTCCGTAGATGCTCGAAGGACTTTTGGCTGATGACATGCTCCATCCGGCAGGCGTCCCGCTCCGCCGACGCCGGATCAACGCCGGCCTCGGTGAGCAGATCCGTGAAAAAGCGGTGCTTCTCATAGGTCTGCCCGGCAATCTCTCGCCCTAAGTCGGTCAGATGAAGAAAGAAGTCCTCATCCATCGTAAGAAATCCACCTTCTTTTAGAGTGGTCACGGCATGGCTCACACTGGGCTTTGACACCTCCAGGTGCCGGGCGACATCCACGGAGCGCACCATGCCCTTTTGCCTTTGGAGAACAAGGATAGCCTCCAGGTAATCTTCTCCCGACGCTCGGAGTTTCAAGGTTTTCCCCCAATCTTAAAGAAGCATAAACTTATCCATTATCTGGATGCTTCTGTGCGCTGTTTCAAAATCGTAGTTGCAACGGATAATTTCTAAGAACCCAGCCAAATATGCTTTGGACAAGAAGAATGGCAGATGCGCTTGTCGAGATAGTTCCCCTCTACACTGTAATAATCGTTGATACAATGTTTCGGATAGCATTGTGCGAAATTCAGCATAGAAGGGGGCATCCTTACATCGAACAATCGTCCTGAACACATCCCAGTAGGTATAGGTAAAGGTCAAGCATGGTTCAGGAATAATAGCATTGACATTTTCCTGGGGACATATCAGTTTTTCTAATAGTTCATTGGATGCTGGTTCAACAACAGCACGAAACAGTGCATCCTTGCTTGGAAAGCGATGATATAAAGCGCCGGTTGTCACTCCAGCCTGTCCGCAAATGTTCGCAAGGGAAGTGCCCTGATAGCCGTTTTGCAAAAAACCGTTTTTCGCATACCTCAAAATTCTTATAGTGGTATCTTTATCTACCATTTTTTCAATGGTCCTTTCTCTTATCCAGTAACGAGGATTTTCACCCCGATTGCGATAAGAATAAGTCCACCTATAATCCCTGCCTGCTTTTCCATGCGGTCGCCAAATATACTTCCGATTTTTACTCCCACACCGGAAAAAAGAAATGCTGTGCAGCCAATCAGCAAAACAGCCATCGCTACATTTACTTTCAATGCCGCAAATGTGATACCTACCGCAAATGCGTCAATGCTTGTTGCTATGGCAGCGGGGATCATTACCTTTGCGGCAATCGATGCAGAGTTCGATGTGGACGTTTCTTTTATTGTTTCTCTCAGCATATTCAAACCTATCAGAGTCAATAGAATGAAAGACAGAATACGAGAGATAGGCGCGATGTACTGAATTACGGTTTCCCCACATAAAAAGCCGAGAAGGGGCATAATTGACTGAAAGCCGCCAAAATACAGGCCGGTTACAATACACGCTTTTTTACATTGTCCTTGAATAGTTAATCCTTTGCCCACAGAAACGGCAAAAGCATCCATCGCAAGACCAACTGCAATTAAAAGCATTTCTACTCCGTTCAACTATGCCCCTCCTTCAGCTCCGATTTACACAGCCCAGCCAAGGCTCTCCTGCTGAATACGGAACAGCTTATGATACAGACCGTTCTTCTTCATCAGCTCATCGTGGGTTCCATGCTCTACCAACCGTCCATTGTCAAGAACAAGGATCTGGTCCGCATCCACAACTGTACGGAGGCGGTGGGCGATCATAATAACCGTTTTACCTTCCACCAGTTTGGCAATCGCCTTTTGAACCAAGACTTCATTCTCCGGGTCAAGGGATGCTGTTGCCTCATCAAGCAGAATAATGGGCGCGTTTTTCAGCAAGGCGCGGGCGATGGAAATACGCTGGCGCTCACCGCCGGAAAGGGTGCTGCCGTTTTCGCCGAGAACCGTCTGATACCCGTCCGGCATCTCCCGGACAAATTCATCACAATAGGCGGCTTTGGCAGCAGCAATTACCTGATCGTCTGTTGCGTTTGGATTGCCAAGACGGATATTGTTCATAACCGTATCATTGAACAGGGTCACATCCTGGAACACGAAGGACATATAAGACATGAGGCTTTCCGGCTCCATACTCTTGATGTCTTTGCCGCCCACAGTAATCTTGCCCTTCTGAACATCCCAAAAGCGGGCTATCAGTTTGGAAATCGTGCTTTTACCGGAACCGGACGGCCCAACGAGGGCAGTCACGCTCCCTTGGGGGATTTTGCAGGAAACATCTTTGATGACATCTTCCTGATTGTAGGCAAAAGTCACATGGGAAAGCTCAATATCACAGTTCGGGACCGTTTTCCCGTCACCGTCCATTGCAGGAGTGGTGAGCAGGGTACGCATACGACTTGTAACTACATTCAAATTCAGCAGCGAGGACAAATTCGCCAGTATTGCCAAAATAGGGCCATAAATCCGCGTGACCATCAGCAGGAACATGAGCAAAGGCAACAGTTCAATTTGTCCACTGGTCAGGAGGATAGCACCGACAAAGATTGTAATGCCAATACCTGCCTGCAAAATCATGCTGGCGCTGGACATAAACACGCCAACAGCCATTTCTACCTTGATGGCGATCTTTTTCATGGCAAGCAGAGCTTTATCCAACGCACTGAAATGAGAGCCGGACAGCCCGCAGGACTTGATGATCTTCATGCCTTCCAGGTATTCCTGTACCTGGTCAGAGGCAGCCAGTTTTGCGTCAACCTGCTTTTCAAAGAGTTTCTTTTGATGGTTCCGGCTGAGCCAGATAATGAGGAAGGCAATCGGAACCGTGATGAATACGCACAGAGCAAGCCGCCAGTCAAAGAAGGCCAGCAGGATGCAGGTCAGGGTCACCGTGATGCCGTTTGCAATCAGCGGAGGAATCGTGCTGCTGAGCAGGGACTCCATGCTGCTGCAATCTGCCATCATATTCGTGGTCAGTTCGGAAAGGTCCTTGGTGTTAAAGAAATTCATAGGGAGTTTCCGAAGATGCTCCGCAATCCGCAGCCGGGTCGTGTTTGACTCCTTATACGAGGCAATATAGGTTTTGCGGTAATCGTTTTTGGCGGCCAGAAATACCAGAATGGCCGAAACAATACCCGCGCCCCACAGCATCCAGATATGGTTCCACTGAATGGAGCCGCCACTGACAAAGGGCGTCAGAATTTCACTGAAAATCATAACAGTTACACAGAACGGCAGAAGCATAGCCAGGTTCGTCAATGTGCAGGCGAAGATTGCTTTTTTCAGATCTGCGTAACCCTTGTCTGACAAAAAGAGAGCTTTTTGTAATCTGCTCATAGTTACACCGCCTTTCCGCTGATTTTCCAGCCAATCGCTTCTGTATAGTGGTTCCACATTTGTGCATAACGTCCGCCCGCGGCCACCAGCTCGTCATGTTTTCCTTCTTCGACCAGGTGACCTTTCTCCATGACGATGATCTTATCTGCATTGCGGATCGTGGAGAGGCGGTGTGCGATGATGATAACTGTCTTACCCTGCATCAGCTTTTCAAATGCTTTCTGGATCAGGTATTCATTCTCCGGGTCGCTGAACGCCGTTGCCTCATCCAGTACGATGATAGGCGAGTCTTTGATTATGGCCCGCGCAATGGCAATCCGCTGGCGCTCGCCGCCAGAGAGATGGATGCCTTTGGAGCCGACCACCGTGTGATACCCGTTGGGCAGTTTGGAGATGAACTCGTGGCATTGCGCCGCTTTCGCCGCCGCAATCACTTGTTCCTCACTGGCCGAAGGGTTGCCCATACGGATATTATCCAAGATGCTCTGCTTGAACAGGAAAATGTCCTGGAACACAAAGCTGACATGGCGCATCAGGTCATCCTCCGCCATATCACGCACATCTACACCGCCGATGGTAATGCTGCCGGAAGATACATCCCAAAACCGGGAAATCAGATTGGCAATCGTACTCTTGCCACCACCGGACGGGCCAACAATAGCCGTGATTTGTCCCTGCTCCGCAACAAAGGAAACATCCTCCAGCGCCTTTTCGTGTGTATCTCCCGTGTAGGAAAAGCTGACATTCTTGAAAGCAACATCATCATTGGTGGGCTTCTTGGGATGGCTCGTTTCTGGCATTTCAGGAATATTTAGAATTTCATCCATACGCGCCACATTCCCATCGATCTGCATGAACGACTCGGAGATATACATGATCTTGTTCAACACGCCGGAAATTGCGGGTACAAAGAGCAGATAGAAAATGAAGGTCATGGCAAACCCAGCAAAATCATCCGACCTGGAGCCGATTAAAATTCCGACAGGTACAAGGATCAGATAAACATTATTGATGATTGTGGTAAAGGCGGGCATACAGTTCTGCCAGCCCAGGGAAAATTTCAGGACCCACTCTGTATATCCGGTAATCGCTTCTTTGAGCTTTTTGAAAGAGGATGCCGTCTGGTTGAATGCCTTCACAACCGACATTCCACGAACATACTCCACAGAAGCGTTGTTCATTTCCTCCAGGGCTTTTTGATACTTGCCCATGTTCTCTTTCATCTCGCCGCTGCCAAAGCCAATAAACTCCGCAACAAACGCCAGAACGATACCGACCAGAGAGGCAAGCCCGAACCGCCAGTCAACGGCCAGTAAAATGATGACCATGACGATGGGGGCTGTAACAGACGCCACAAAATCCGGGAACTGATGGGCAATGAACCCTTCCACGCTCTCGATATTCTCATCCATGATTTTACGCAGACGCCCACTGCCGATGGTCAAATGATAGCCCAACGGAATTTTGGTGATATGGTCAGCGAACAAGACCTTCAGCTCGTACAGTGTGCCGAACGCCGCCATGTGGGAACTGAAAATAGCCAGAAAATACAACAGGATATTCGCCACAATCCCGGCGAGTGCCAGCCAGCCATAATTCATGACCATTCCCATATCTAACTGGTCAAGATTCGGAAAAACACCGATAATTGAGCGGATCATAAAATAGACCGCTATGTACGGGATGAACGAAGCAATGGCCGCCAGTGACGAAAGAACCGCAGCTAAGAATACAAGGCCCTTTCTGTCAGAAGCCAATTCCATGCATCGTGCCAAACCCGTCTTTGGTTTTGCCTGTTTCGACTTTGCGTTTGACATAGCATGAACCCTCCTTAAAAGTGAAAATGGCGAGGTTAGAAATTGCTAACCTCGCCATTCATTTTATCAACCTTTGAAATTGCCTGCTACTCCATACCTCTGTTCCGGCACCAAAAATAGCCCAAAGATACCAGGGAGTTAGCCGCAACTATATCGTGCTTAGACAATGCCCGCCTTCTGGAAGTGCTTTTTGAACACGCCTTTTGCAATCAAAGCGCCGACAATGCCTGCAACGAAGGTCACAACAGCAATGATGACTACCATTGGTCCATTCATAAAGCTATGTAGCTCCGTCAGATACTCGGCACTCACGCCGTTAGAGGTGGACATATCATCCACATAGCCGGTCATGATGACCATAGGAAGATAGGTGCCCAGTGCAAAGAACATCATATAGACGGAATAGCCAATGGTATTCAGCCAGAAGCTCTTGTAGTGGCCGGCGCGGGCCAGCAGCTCCGCAATTACGGCACCGGCAATAAAGCCAACGGCAACCGCCCATCCTGCGCCAATTAGAAACTCGATCAGGCCGATCACCACACCGCTCAAGAGAACGCTCCCAGCCTTTGGCACTTTAGCGCGCATCAGCATATAGATAATGCCTCCGGGAATTGCAGCAATGGCGCTCCCAAAGGCGAAAGTCACCACGGTAGCTGCGGAGGCAAAGATGCACACCATTACCACAGCAAAGAATAACACCGTAAAAATGCCCAGCGTGATAAAATCCTTTGCTTTCATTTTGTCGGATGCCCCGACAGGTTTTGCTTGTTCACTCATACAGATAGCCCCTTTCTATTATTTGTATATAACTAAGATGAAGTCCTTTCAGCCACGCGAATGACACGGGAACAAATCTTCATCAGTAGTTCATTGTCATGGGAAATCACCAGGATGGCTTTCCCTCTTTTGGACAGCGCACTTAAAATTCCTGCAACGCTCTCCATGTTTTTGTAGTCCAAGCCGCTTGTGGGCTCATCAAAAATAAGCACCTCTGCATCCCGGAGTGCCGCAACGCCAATAGCGGTGCGCTGCTTCTGACCGCCAGAGAGGGACATTGGATGCCGCTCTTTATGAATTGTCAAATTCAGCTCGTCCAGAATATCATCTATTCGTTTTTCATCTTTATCCTTTTGGTCGGACAATGCCAGCAGTAGTTCCTGGTAAACGCTATCAGTAAACAGTTGATAGTCCGGGTCCTGCATGACAAGATACGCTTTCTTAATCCGCCGTTTACTTGGAACCGTACTGTTTTTGTATAGAACTTCTCCATGCAGTTCCTTTTGCAAACCACATAGGGTTCTGGCCAAAGTTGATTTGCCACAACCATTTTTCCCTACCACGCCGACAATTTCTCCGGGGTAGACACAAAAGTTCAGGTGCTGCGCCACGGGTTCTCCCTTTTCATATCCAATCGCGAGATCTCTGACTTCGACAGCCGGGGTATCGTTTCGAGAGGGTGTTGTTTCGGGAAGCTCTAACCTTGTAGGCGTATAGCTTCTAAGCCCCAGCGCCTTGATTTGCTCGGTATTGAGTAAAGCAAAATCACTGGCGGACCAAGATTGTTTCAGCTTACCATGCTCCATAAGGACAATGCGGTCGGCAATCCCATTCAAGAAGTAAAGGCGGTGTTCGGATACAATAATCGTTTTTCCCTGCGCCTTAATCAGCAAAAGTAGCCGCCGTAGTTCTTGAATGGCCTCCGGGTCCAGGTTTGAGGAAGGCTCGTCCAGAACAAAAATATCAGGGTTTAATGCGTAAACACTGGCAAAGGCTATGGTCTGCTTTTGTCCGCCGGACAAGTCAAACAGGTTGCGATCCTTTAACTTTTCAATATGCAATTCCCGGATAGTCTGTTGGTAACGGTCAAGCATCACTTGATAGGGCATTCCCTTATTTTCCATACCAAACACAATCTCGCTGTCCGTATCCAGACTAAAAAACTGACTGCGTGGATTTTGGAAAACTGAGCCTATCTTGTCCGACAAATCGTGCGGTTGGATCGTGCGGGTATCAACTCCGTCAATGAGAACCATCCCGGACATTTCCCCTTCGTAAAAGTGGGGAATAAGTGTATTTATCAACCTGGTCACACAAGTCTTTCCGCATCCAGATTCGCCAGTAAGAACAACACACTCCCCTTTTTCAATCTGCAAATTAAAATCTTGCAGATTCTCCCGTTCAGCACCGGAATATTGAAAAGATACATGGTCAATATCAATCATCATCATATCCTCCCATATATCTGATATTTGCAGAAAA
The DNA here is from genome assembly GCA_019118765.1 of Candidatus Allofournierella merdavium. Lineage (GTDB taxonomy): Bacteria > Bacillota > Clostridia > Oscillospirales > Ruminococcaceae > Allofournierella_A > Allofournierella_A merdavium. The sequence goes on from DWYI01000019.1 coordinate 56,427, forward strand.
ACAGCACCACAAAGGCAACGAGAAAGAAGAACAGTACCATCCAATCTTTAGCATGAACTTTTAGCTGAATGAACGAAGTCCGTTGCGCCGGATTATCAATGCCTCTCGTCACCGCAGAAGCAGATAATTCTTCTGCAATCGAAGCAGAGCGCATCACGATGGGGATAGCGATTGCCTCCAGAATGAGCATGGGGCGCGTGAATACATTTTTCCACGAAAGGGCGATGCCTCTTAACTTCATCGCGTCATAAATATTGTGGATCTCCTCACTGAAAGTAGGAAAAAAGCGCAATACCATAGCGAATGTAATGGTAATGCTCCGAGGAATTTTTAGCGAGTACATGGCCGCAATCAATTCGCTGACTTTCGTTGTAGCGATAAAAGTTGAAGCAAAGAGTACCACGGGTATCATCACCCGGATGAACAATGTGAAGATCGACAAAATAGTTTCGATGGCCTGGGGAAGGAAGGCGCAAAGCTGCTGTATTGCCGCAATCACCACATAAAAGATGATGTATTTCAATACAATCTTTTTCTGCCCCATCAGGCACGAAAGAATACAGATAAAGGAAAAACACACGCTGCCAAGGACAAAATCTTTCAAGCCAAATACCATGAAGTTAATAAGTAAAAATAAAAGCAACTTGATTCGAGTATCTATGGTCAGCAGGGATACCACCTCCTAAATAAAAGCCGATGCGTTAGCATAAACTAACCGCACCGGCTCATTATATCTTTTTGCGTAAATTTTTTCTGCTCCATTCCTCTGGAAAGACCTGAAAAACAGCCCGTTCTTTCTATCTATTTTTTCCGGTAGTCTTTTGGGAGCATCCCATACACAGATTGAAACGCTTTAGCAAATTTGCTGGCATTGCTGTATCCAAGTTCTAAAGCTATATCCCCGATTTTCATTTTATTTTCCGAAAGCCACTGGGCTGCTAAATTCATTTTGTATTTTTTGAGATAAGCATACGGTGTGTCCCCATAGATATGGGAAAACACCAGATGAAAAACGGAGAGGTTCAAGTGTGCCTCTTTTGCCAACTGGTCCAGTGAAACTTTCTCATCCAAGTGAGAAATAAGGTATTCCCGAATAGCTTTTGTAGTCTGTATCTGCTTCTTATCAAAATATTTTAGATCGCACCCGTTGACTTGTGTCAGCTGATCCATGTGATACAGAAGCTCGATGGCCTTAATTTTGAAATAGCCGATAGGCTCCATTTCTGCCGCAGTATACAATTCTGAAAAAAGATGCTTTAATTGTGGCGGGGTCTCACTGACATACCATCTTGTTTCTATTCCCAGTGTAGTTCCGATCTTATCAAGGTCAATGGGAATTGTCTGCATCATCCGACGCGTTCCGACCGAAAGTGCCTGCCGGTCTATGACAAGACTGACGCCATAATATTTTCCCAGCGGAAAAGAAAAAGAAACCGGCAAATGCTCTGTTGCTGCAACACTAAAATAGCCCTCTGGCAAATACGACACAGTATGATTGGCAAATTCGCATTCATAGCGTCCGGTTTGACAATGCGTAATCTGAATAATATCTGGATTAAACTTCTGAGCCTTCATTGCTCCATCCGTTTCAAAGTCGAGAAAGCAAAGCTGTATACCCTCAAACAGGTTATAGTTTTTCACAATACCACGGCCATTGCAACCATAATCAACGACCACACAATCGTCACTCTGCGACAACACTTTGGCCTGCATACCGTACCAGTCTTGATTAAAGTTGGGTTTGTCCACGCACATCCCTCCAATCGGTTAGTTTTGGCTTACTCACCATTATGATAACACAAGCATGAGCATAATTCAAGAAATTAGCCCATTCCTTAATAGCACTCCAATTCAGTATAGTCAGCCAAAATCTTCGTTTCAAATTGTAGTATTAGTAGAGGGGAAAACAAGGGAAGGGTTACGATAGCAAGCACAGCCAGTGAGTACCCACTGGCGGATTTTTGATTTAGGGGGACCCCTGCCCCTAAATCAAAAAATTGCTTGCTGGGATAGTCCCAGACCCTTATGGAAACGGAGGCGGCGCAGCATGGCAAATCGAAAGCGGAATATCCAGATGAAGTTTTGGGTGACAGAGGAGGAAAAGCGGCTCATTGAGGAGAAAATGGCCCAGCTCCAGACAAAGCGGAGCGGCGCCTATCTCCGCAAAATGGCGATTGATGGGTACATCATCCAGGTGGACACCACCGACATCAAGGAGATGACCCGCGCCCTCTCCGCCATCGGCCGGAACATCAACCAGATCGCCAAGCGGCTGAACGCCGGCGGTCCGGCCTACCAGGCCGACATGGAGGAAATCCGGGAGAGGATGGACCAGATATGGCAGTTACAAAGACGCATCCTATTAAGTCAACGCTGAAAGCTGCCATCGACTATATCTGCAATCCCGACAAGACGGACGGAAAACTGCTGGTGTCCTCCTTCGGCTGCTCCGCAGAGACCGCCGACATCGAATTTGCCTGGACCCGCCGCCATGCCATCGACAAGGGCACGAACCTGGGCCGGCACCTCATCCAGGCGTTTGAACCTGGGGAGGTCACGCCAGAGGAGGCCCACCGGATCGGTATGGAGCTGGCGCGGGAGGTCCTGGGCGGCAAATATGAATTTGTCCTCACCACCCACA
>DWYI01000001.1 GCA_019118765.1 Candidatus Allofournierella merdavium
TTTGCCTTCTCCGACCGGGGCGCCCCCATGGCGGGCAAGCAGTTCACCTTCTGCTCCCGCCCGGAGAACGTGGAACTATGGCAGCAGCTGGGGGTGGACATCGTCGGCCTTGCCAACAACCACTGCTTTGACTACGGCGCCGATGCCTTTGCCGACACCCTGACCACCCTTTCGGACGCAGGCATCGCCTATGTTGGTGCGGGCGCGGACCTGGAAGAGGCCATGACGCCCCGCTACTTCACGGTAGACGGGCTGACCATCGGCTACGTGGCCTGCACCCGGGCGGAAAAGTACATCCTCACCCCCGAGGCAGGGGCGGACAGCCCCGGCGTGCTGCGCTGCTATGACCCGGAACTGGCGGTGCAGGTCATCGAAGAGGCCAGCAGCCAGTGCGACTATCTGGTGGTCTACGTCCACTGGGGCACCGAGTACAGCACCCAGCTGGAACAGGCCCAGACCGACCTTGCCACCCTCTTCGCCGAGGCGGGGGCGGACCTCATCGTGGGCAGCCACCCCCACATCCTGCAGGGGGCCGGCTGGCGGGGAGACGTGCCCGTGCTGTACAGCCTGGGCAACTTCTGGTTCAACATGGAAACGGTGGACACCGCCCTGCTCACCGTCACCCTCACCGGCCCGGGGGCGGAGAACGCCACCGTCCGCCTCATCCCCTGCATCCAGACCGGCGGGCGCACCTCCGTCCTCACCGACGAGGGGGAGAAGGCCCGCATCCTGGACCATCTCAACTCCATCAGCGAGAGCGGCTGGTTCGACGCGGACGGCGTGCTTCACCCGCCCGAAGAGCAGCCCTGACGAAAACACACAGGAGAACACCATGGAAAAATACATTTCCCTTCTGCGCCGGGGCGGCGCGGCCCAAGCGGCGGTCATCGACCCCAAAACCATCGTCACCGCCCCTTGGGTGGCGTTCAAATGCCAGTACGGCTGCCCCTATTACGGCAAAAATCTCTGCTGCCCGCCCCACGCCCCCGCCTGGCGGGAGACGCAGGCGATGATCGACTGCTTTGGCACCGCCATCCTGTTCTGCTGCCCCGCCATGGAGGCGGTGAATCCCCTGGCCCTGGCCGCCGCGAAAGAGCTGTTTCTGGACGGCCGTTACAAAGCCGTGGCCCTGGGCAGCGGCCCCTGCCTTTTGTGCGAGAGCTGCAACGTGGCCGAATGCCGCCACCCGGGGCGGGCCATCCCCTCCATGGAGGCCTGCGGCATCGACGTGTTCGCCACCGCCCGGGCCAACGGCATGGCGGTGGAAACGCTGGCCGACAAGACCCAGCCGCAGAACTGTTTCGGCCTTCTACTGGTGGAATGACGAGAACGCTTTGAAACAGGCGGCAAATATGGTATAATATTCAGATAGCGACAGAAAAAGCAGCCCGGCGCGCCGGGCATAAAGGAGGCTTCCCATGGTCACTTGCTCCAAGACCGGAATGTACTACGCCCGGGGTCAGTGGGTCCCCGCCGATGAAAACGCCCTCGCCGCCCTGGCGGCGCTGGGCTTTGACGAGGCCGCGCGGCAGAACGCCCGCAAAGGCACCATCGCCTGGGGCATCCTGCAGGCTCATAACCACAGCGGCGACGAAAACGCCCTGAAACTCAAATTCGACGCGATGGCCAGCCACGACATCACCTTCGTGGGCATCGTGCAGACCGCCCGCGCCTCGGGCCTCACCAAGTTCCCCATGCCCTATGTGCTCACCAACTGCCACAACAGCCTGTGCGCGGTGGGCGGCACCATAAACGAGGACGACCACCTCTTCGGCCTGTCCGCCGCCAAGAAGTACGGCGGCGTGTACGTGCCGCCCCATCTGGCGGTCATCCATCAGTACATGCGGGAGATGTACGCCGGCTGCGGCAAGATGATCCTGGGCTCCGACAGCCACACCCGCTACGGCGCGCTGGGCACCATGGCCATCGGCGAGGGCGGCGGCGAGCTGGCAAAGCAGCTGCTGGGCCGCACCTACGACGTGGCCTGCCCCGGCGTGGTGGCGGTGCACCTCACCGGCGCGCCGGTGCCCGGCGTGGGCCCCCAGGACGTAGCCCTGGCCATCATCGGCGCGGTATTCAAAAACGGTTATGTGAAGAACAAGGTCATGGAGTTCGTGGGCCCGGGCGTCGCCAGCCTGCCGCTGGAATACCGCAGCGGCATCGATGTGATGACCACCGAGACCACCTGTCTGTCCAGCATCTGGGTCACCGACGAGACCACCCGGCAGTACCTGGCCGTCCACGGCAGGGAAGGGGACTACAAGCCCCTGGCCCCGGCGGACCTCGCTTACTACGACGGCGTGGTGGAGGTGGCGCTGGACAAAGTCCGGCCCATGATCGCCCTGCCCATGCACCCCTCCAACGTCTACACCATCGAGGAGCTGAACGCGAACCTCGCCGATATCCTCCACAAGACCGAGGAGGACTGCGCGGCGCTGGTGGGCGGCAAGGTGAAGCTGGACCTGGTGAGCAAGATCGAGAACGGCCGCCTGCGGGTGGACCAGGGCGTCATCGCGGGCTGTGCCGGCGGCACCTACTCCAACATCTGCGAGGCCGCCCAAATTCTGGAGGGCCACACCGGCGGCAACGGGGAGTACGCCCTGAGCGTCTATCCCTCCAGCCAGCCCACTATGATGGCCCTGATGAAGAACGGGGCCCTGGCCAGCCTGATGGCCGGCGGCGCCACCGTGCGCACCGCCTTCTGCGGCCCCTGCTTCGGCGCGGGGGACGTGCCCGCCAACGGGTCGCTCTCCATCCGCCACACCACCCGCAACTTCCCCAGCCGGGAGGGTTCCAAGCCCGGCAGCGGCCAGATCGCCGGCGTGGCCCTGATGGACGCCCGCTCCATCGCCGCCACCACCCGCATGGGCGGCATCCTCACCCCCGCCACCGACATCGACTACCAGCCCCATATCCCGGAGTACCAGTTTGACGACTCCAGCTACAAGAGCCGGGTCTACAACGGCTGGGGCAAGGGCGACTACGACAGCCTGCTGCGCCTGGGGCCCAACATCAAGGACTGGCCCGCCATCCAGCCCCTCGCCGACAACCTGCTGCTCAAGGTCACCAGCTATATCACTGACCCGGTGACCACCACCGACGAGCTCATCCCCAGCGGCGAGACCAGCAGCTACCGCTCCAACCCCCTGGGCCTGGCGGAGTTCACCCTGAGCCGCAAGGACCCGGGCTATGTGGGCCGCGCCAAGGCGGTGCAGGCCGAGGAGGCCGACCGCGCCGCGGGCAAGGGCAGCGACGCCCTGCTGGCGCGGGTGCGGGCCGTGCCCGGCTGCGAAGCGCTCACCTGGAAGGATCTGGCCATCGCCAGCACCATCTACGCGGTGAAGCCGGGCGACGGCTCCGCCCGTGAGCAGGCCGCCAGCTGCCAGCGGGTGCTGGGCGCCGGGGCCAATATCGCGGTGGAGTACGCCACCAAGCGCTACCGCTCCAACCTCATCAACTGGGGAATGCTGCCCTTCCAGCTGGAAGGCCCCACCCCCTTTGGCCTGGGCGATTATATCCTGGTGCCCGGCGCGCGGGCGCTGCTGGAGCAGAACAAGCTGGAGAGCATCCCGGCGTATGTGCTGGGGGAAAAGGGCCCCACGGCCTTTACCCTCGCCATCGCCCCCCTCACGGCGGACGAGCGGCAGATCCTGCTGGACGGCTGCCTCATCAACTACTACAAGCACGGCTGACCCCCAAAAGGAAGGTGAACCCCATGGCCGGCGATTTGCACACCCATACCACCTGGTCCGACGGGGCGCTGCCGGCCTGCGTCCTGCCCCGGCTGGCCGCCCGGGCGGGCCTGTCCTGGCTGGCCATTTCCGACCACGACACCCTGCATTCGGTGGAGTATGCCTATGACGAACCTGTGGCGGAGGGGGTAAACCTCATCCCCGCCACCGAACTCACCGCTTTCGACTACCGCCGGGGGCGGCAGGCGCACATCTTGTGCTACTGGCCCGACCGGAACAGCCCTGAACTGGCGGCCCATTGCAACACGATGGCTGCCCGGCGCAACTCCGCTTACATCCAAAGCGCCAAAGAACTGGAAGAGATTTACCCCCAGTTCAGGCTGGAGGATGCCCGGCGCATGGCGGACGCGGGGGGCGGCGTGATCTTCAAAAGCACTTTGATGCGGGTGCTCTACGAGTACGGCCTGGCGGACGGCATCTACCAGCAGGATTACAAGGCCCTCTTCGGCGCCAGGGGCGGCAAAGTGCTCCACAACCCGGAATACGAGCCGGTGGACAAGGTGCTGGCGGTCATCAAAGCCGCACGGGGGGTGGCGGTGTTCGCCCACCCCAGCGTCTACAACAGCATGGAATTGGTGGAAGAACTGGCCGCCGCCGGCCGCATCGACGGGGTGGAGATCGAGCATCCCCGCAACACCCCCGAGGACAAGGAAACGCTGCGCCGCATGGCGGAGCATTACGGCCTCGTCACCACCGGCGGCACCGATTTCCACGGCCTCCACGCCGGCAAGCCCCGGCCCTTGGGCATCTGCCGCAGCACCGACGAGGAGATCGGGCGGCTGAACGAACTGGCAAACGCAAAGAAAAAACAATGAGAGAAGGAACGTAAAATATGATCACCCATACCCGGAAGAACAGCGGGACCTGCTCCCGCAGCACCACCGTCACCCTGAACGACGACGGCACCATCCAGAAGATCGAGGTGACGGGCGGCTGCAACGGCAACCTGAAGGGCGTGAGCAGCCTGCTGGTGGGCATGGACGCCGCCGACGCCATCCGCCGCATGAAGGGCACCACCTGCGGCCCCCGCTCCACCTCCTGCCCGGACCAGATCGCCCAGGCGCTGCAGGAGACGCTGGACCTGCAAAAGCGCAGCTGAACCGTCTTTTTAAAGAAAAGCCGCCCTCTTCCCGGAAGTTCTCCGGGAAGAGGGCGGCTTTTGCGTCGAGAGACTTTATTTAAACTCAATGGTCTCCAGTCGCAAGATCTTGTTTTTATAGGTGCGGTGGAAGAAGAAGGTGGCCAGTGCCAGCGAGCAGACCTCGGAGATGCAGAAGCTGAACCACACCGCGTCCAGATTTCCGGTGAGGCTGAGCAGCCAGGCCACCGGCAGCAGCAGGACCAGCTGGCGGAAGGCGCTCATCAGCAGGCTCAGAAAGCCCTCGCCCACGGCCTGAAACAGGCTGCTGAACACAATGTCCACCCCGGCCACCAGGAAGCTGAGGCTGATGATGCGCAGGGCCGGCCGGCCGATGCGGCCAAGGTCGCCCCCCTCGCTGAACAGGGCCAGCAGCTGCCCGGGGAACAGCTGGAACAGAAGGGTACCCAGGGCCATCACACAGCACATGGCCACCGCGCACACCTTGATGGCCGCGAGGATGCGCTCCTTGCGGCGGGCGCCGTAGTTGTAGCCCACAATGGGCACCAGCGCGTTGGTCAGCCCGAAGCCGGGCATGAACACGAAGCTTTGCAGCTTGAAGTAGACCCCCAGCACCGACACCGCCGTCTCGAAAAAGCCGATCAGGATCTTGTTCATGCCGAAGTTCATCACACTGCTGATGCTCTGCATGATGATGCTGGGCAGGCCCACGTCATAGATGCCGATCACGGTGGGCCGGTCGAACCGGAATTTTTTCCAGTGCAGGCGCACCTCGTTGTTGAATTTCAGGTTCAGCAAAAAGCACACCACGCAGCCGCAGGTCTGGCCGATCACGGTGGCCACCGCCGCGCCCAGCACCCCCAGTTTCGGAGCGCCCAGCAGGCCGAAGATGAGGATGGGGTCCAGGACGATGTTGGTGATGGCGCCCGACAGCTGGCTGATCATCTGGAACACCGTGCGCCCCGTCACCTGGATCAGCCGCTCCAGGCAGATCTGGAAGAACATGCCCAGGCTGAACACCAGGCACACCCGCAGGTAGGCCGCGCCGTCGGTGGCGATGGCGGGATTGGTGGTGAAAAAGCTGAAGAACAGCTCCGAGCCCACAAGGCCGAAGACCGCGAACACCAGCCAGCTGACGAACATCAGCAGCATCCCGTTGTGGGCCACCTTGTCCGCCGCCTCCCGGTTGCCCTCGCCCAGCCGGCGGCTCAAAAGGGCATTCACGCCCACGCTGGTGCCCACCGCCACGGCGATGGTCAGCATCTGCACCGGGTAGGCAAAACTCACCGCGGCCAGCGCCGCGTCGGACAGCCGCGCCACAAAAATGCTGTCCACAATGTTGTACAGCGCCTGTACCAGCATGCTGATCATGATGGGGAAGGCCATCCCCAGCAGCAGGGGCGCCACGGGCTTTGTGCCCATGATGTTCTCTTTCATTCCTCGCGATACGTCCTTTACTGTTTATTCCATGCTTTTCAGCTTGCGGATGTCCTGCCCCACAAACAGTACCGGCTCGCAGCTGCCCCCCAGGCGGCTGGCGATCTTCTCGGTGTAGCGGGCTTCAAAGGCCTTGCCGTCCACGATGTTGGTGGTGTAAACGGTGGGCCGCTTTTCCAGCAGACGGGTGTTCAGCAGGTTGTAAAAGCAGCTGAGCACATAGGCGCTCACATACTCGGTGCCAAGATCGTCCAGCACCAGCAGGTCCGCCTCCAGCACTGCCTCCAGCAGCGGGCAGTCGTCCGCAAAACGGTCCCGTTCCAGCTGGCCAAAGAGGCTTTGGGCGCTGATGTACACCACGTCGTAGCCCTTTTCCAGCACCGTCTGGGCAATGGCCAGCGCCGCGTGAGTCTTGCCCAGGCCCGCGTTGCCGCACAGCAGCAGGCTGGTGCTCTTCATGTCAAAACTCTCGGCGTAATCCCGCAGGGCGGCCAGCGTCTCGCGCATCTCTTCCCGGATGCTCACCCCGGTGGCCGCATCCGGTTCGTCCGGATAGTAGCGCAGTTCCATCGACCCAAAATCGCACAGGGAAAGGGGCGATTCCTTCGCGATCTCCTCCCGGCGCAGCTGCCGGGCCCGGCGGCCGACGCACTGGCACATCCGCCCGTTCACCGTGCCGGTGTCCTTGCAAAGGGGGCATTCAAACGCCGGCTCCAGACTCGTTGGCCCGTAGCCGTGATCGGCCAGCAGCGTTTCCAGCTGCTTTTGCGCGTCGGCGCGCGCCGCGCGCGCCGCGTCCCGGGCGGCCTCGTCCGCCCCCAGGGCCGACAGCTGCACCAGCTTCAGTCCCAGGGTGCGCACCTTGTCCTCCAGCGGTACCAGTTCGGGAATGGACGCCGCCGCGGCCTGTCGCCGCTGTGCCGCCAGGGTCATGGCCCGCTGGCGGGCGCTGGCCGTCTGCCGCTTTGCCTCGTTGAACAGTTCCGTCTTTGTGCGCATGGGTCTAATCCTCCCGTTTCAGCCGCAGCGGGCGGTTCTGCGCCCGGCGCAAAATGTCGTTGCCGCTGGGGGAAGCCCGGTCCACCCGGATGTTGCTGCCCTCCAGCCCGCCGGCGCCCCGGGTGTCCGCCAGGGTGCGCCAGCCCTTTCCGTGCCAGCTTTTCAAAATGCCGTTGACATACTTCGCGTCCTTGCCGGCCCCCGCGTGCAGCACCGCTTCCGCCACCATGGCGTCGTCGTAGCGGTATTCCTCGTACCAGCGGCGCACGCAGTTCTTCTCGGCCATGGTCAGGTCCTCGGCGGGCACGCCCAGCAGTTCGGCCACGGTGCGCTCGTGTCGCGCCCGGTCGGCCAGCAGCTGCAGGTGCCGCTCGGCGTCCTCGCCGGTCACCACGCCCTCCTGGGCCCAGCGGTCCAGTTCCCGCTCCAGCTGCGCCACCGAGTGCCGGCCCCGGCCGGCGTTGTAGGCCGCGCACAGCAGGATGACCTCGGCGGGGATGCTCTCATTCACATACAGCGACACCACCCGCTGAATGTCCTTTTGCCCCAGCGCCTTGCCCAGACAGGTCTGGGCTTCGGCGGCCAGCATGGACACGGTGGGGTCCCGCAGCGCCGCCAGCCGCAGCTGGTCGGCGGTGAGGGGCGGCGCCTTCGCGGCGGGGGGCGGCGCCACGGACGCACCCTGTTCCTTTTCCAGCAGGCCCACGCCGTGCCAGAATTCCAGCGCGCTCTGGGCCGAGGCCACCGTCTTGAGTTTCAGATCATGGGCGATGGTCTTGGGATCGGTGCAATGGGTGGCGACGATGTACAAAGCCACCCGCACAGGGTCGCCGCCGGCCCGGTCCAGATGGCGGAACACCAGCTGGGGCACAGCGACGGTGTCGCCGGTGGTATCGTTGAGACGGTAGGTCATGCCGGGAATGCTCCTTCGCTTTCAGCGCATAAAATTTCACATTAACTATACCATAAAACAGGGGGATGTTCCAGAGCTTTTTGACCGCCCGGTTTGACAAACGGTCCCCCGTCTGATAGCATATATGATAAAGTGAGAAAGCGCCGGCAGGAAGCCGGCGGGTACACAGCAACAGCAGGGTAAGGTGCAGGATCATGAAGATCGCGATCGTGACGGACAGCAACAGCGGCATCTTCGAGCGGCAAGCCCGCAAGATGGGGGTGTATGTGATTCCGATGCCCTTTTCGGTGAACGGTGAATGGCTGTACGAGGGCATACAACTCACCGCGCCGGATTTTTACAAAGCGCAGGCCGCGGGCGCCGAGATCACCACCAGCATGCCCAGCCCGGCGGATGTGACCGGCCTGTGGGAAAAACTGCTGGCCGACCATGACGAACTTGTCTACATCCCCATGACCAGCGGCCTGAGCGGCTCCTGCGCGACAGCCGCCGCCCTGGCCCAGGACTACGACGGCCGGGTGCAGGTGGTGGACAACAAGCGCATCTCCCTGACTCAGCTGCAGTCGGTGCTGGACGCCAAGCGCCTGGTGAAACGGGGCCTCACCGCCGCCCAGGTGAAGGCCCAGCTGGAGCAGCACGCGCTGGACGCCAGCATCTACATCACCTGCAGCGACCTGAAATACCTGAAAAAGGGCGGGCGCATCACCCCGGCGGCCGCCGCCATCGGCACGGTGCTGAACATCAAGCCGGTGCTGCAGATCCAGGGGGAGAAGATCGACGCCTACGCCAAGGTGCGGGGGATGCATCAGGCGGTGGAAAAGATGCTGGACGCCATCTGCAACGACATCACCGGCCGCTTCAACGGCATGAACCTCCATGTGGGCACTGCCTACAGCGGCGATCCGGAGCTGGGCAAAAAGTGGCAGAAGTACGTTCAGAGCCGGTTGCCCCGCTGCCGGGTACACTCGGCGCCGCTGTCGTTGAGCATCGCCTGCCACACCGGCCCCGGCGCGGTGGGCATCGGCTGCTTTTATTACGAAAAATAAAACGGGAGGCCCGGGGCGGGCCTCCTTTTTTGCCCCGCAATGCAAGCGCTCACGGCCTCGCCGCAAAAGGAGGTGTGACGCGCCCGGGTCGCGGCGGCGGAACCCCGGCACCGCGACCCGGGGGATTTCTTTCGGATGGAGATGGGAACGGCGGACGGACCTCCTTTTGCGCTTTCAGAATAAAAACCGCCGTGAGCCGCTGTCGACCGCCGTTTTGCCGCCGCGCCGGCGGCCGCCTTTTCTTGACAATCCGCCGCCTTCATGCTATACTTTGCCCGTATCGATTGTGTGCTTTGGCCGCCGCGCGGCCCGGCAGCAAAATATGCTGAACAACTGGAGATGTCGTTATGGAAAGAATCAAGACCATCGAGACCCGGAACCTCTGCGAGAGCGCCAAGAACGGCGGCTGCGGCGAGTGCCAGACTTCCTGCCAGTCCGCCTGCAAGACCTCCTGCGGTGTTGCGAACCAGAAGTGCGAGAACGCTGACAAGTAAACTTCCAAACTTCCAGGAAAGCCGCCGACCAAAGCCGGGATGCTGTGAAAAACGGCGCCCCGGCTCAAAAGGGCGGCTTTTTTGTGTTTAAATTTCGGAGGAAACAATGATCCATCAATACCAGCTCAACGGCTATAACATCGTGCTGGATACCTGTTCCGGCGCCATTCATGTGGTGGACGAGGTAGCCTATGACCTCATCGCCGGCTGCAAAAACGAGCCGGAAGAGGCGCTCATCCGCCGCGTGTATGACAAATACAAAGACAGGGAGGGCGTCACCGAGGCCGAGGTGCGCCAGTGCCTTTCGGACATCAAGGGCTTGGAGGCGGCGGGCAAGCTGTTCAGCCCCGACACCTTTGCGGACCTGGCCGGCGAGTTCAAGGGCAAGCGGGAGAACGTCATCAAGGCCATGTGCCTGCATGTGGCCCACACCTGCAACCTCAACTGCTCCTATTGCTTTGCCAGCCAGGGCAAGTACCACGGCGAGCGGGCGCTGATGAGCCTGGAAGTGGGCAAGCGCGCGCTGGACTTCCTCATCGAGAACTCCGGCTCCCGGCACAACCTGGAGGTGGATTTCTTCGGCGGCGAGCCGCTGATGAACTGGGAGGTGGTCAAGCAGCTGGTGGCCTACGCCCGCCAGCGGGAGACCGAGTGCGGCAAACACTTCCGCTTCACCCTCACCACCAACGGCATGCTCATCGACGACGACGTGATCGACTTCTCCAACCGGGAGATGAACAACGTGGTGCTGAGCCTGGACGGCCGCAAGGAGATCCACGACCGTCTGCGGGTGGACTACGCCGGCAACGGCAGCTACGACCGCATCGTGCCCAAGTTCCAGGAGTTTGTGCGCCGCCGGGGCGACAAGGAGTATTACATGCGGGGCACCTTCACCCACGCGAACCCCGACTTCACCAAAGACGTGTTCCACATGGCGGATCTGGGCTTCGACCGGCTGAGCATGGAGCCGGTGGTCTGCGCGCCGGACGACCCCGCCGCCCTCACCGACGAGGACATCCGGATCGTGCTGAAGGAGTACGAGAAGCTGGCCCTTGAAATGATCAAACGGAAAAAAGAGGGCCGGCCCTTCGTGTTCTACCACTACATGCTGGACCTCACCGGCGGCCCCTGCATCTACAAGCGACTGTCCGGCTGCGGCAGCGGCACCGAGTATATGGCGGTCACCCCCTGGGGTGATCTGTACCCCTGCCATCAGTTCGTGGGCGAGGAGGCCTATAAGCTGGGGGACATCTGGCAGGGCGTGACCAACGAGGCGGTGCGCGGCGAGTTCCGCAGCTGCAACGCCTATTCCCGCCCCGAGTGCCGGGACTGCTGGGCCCGCCTCTACTGCTCCGGCGGCTGCGCCGCCAACGCCTACCACGCCACCGGCAGCATCGGCGGCGTGTACAAGCAGGGGTGCGAGCTGTTCAAAAAGCGCATCGAATGCGCCATCATGCTCCAGATCGCCCTGGGCGAACTGGGATGAAAACGCCCCTTTGTGACTTTGTTGCCGCCTACGAACAAAGCGGCGCCGCCCGGCTGCACATGCCCGGCCACAAGGGCCGGGGCCCTCTGGGCTGCGAAGGGCGGGACATCACGGAAATCGCGGGAGCGGACAGTCTCTATGAGGCGGGCGGCGTCATCGCAAAGAGCGAGCGCAGCGCCGCCGCCCTCTTCGGCGCAAGGGCCACCTTTTACTCCGCCGGCGGTTCCAGTCAGTGTGTGGGAGCCATGCTGTGTCTCGCGCTGCAACAGAGCGACAGCCGGGTGGTGCTGGCCGCCCGCAACGCCCACAAATCCTTCCTGCACGCGGCGGCCCTGCTGGACGCCGATGTGCGCTGGCTCTGGCCGGAGCCCTATTCGCTGCTGCACTGCCCGGTGACGCCCGCGGCGCTGGAGGCGGCGCTGGCCGCCCTGCCCGAGGCGCCGGCGGCGGTGTATATCACCAGCCCGGACTATCTGGGCAACCTGCAGCCGGTGGCGCGGCTGGCCGAGGTCTGCCATGCCCGGGGCGTGCCCCTGCTGGTGGACAACGCCCACGGGGCCTACCTCCACTTTCTTCCCGTCCCCGCGCATCCCCTGGACGAAGGGGCGGACCTCTGCTGTGACTCCGCCCACAAGACCCTGCCGGTGCTCACCGGCGGGGCCTACCTCCACCTGGGCCGCGGCGTTCTGGATGTGGAGGCGGGCCAGGCGCGGGCCGCGCTGGCTCTGTTCGGTTCCACCAGCCCGTCCTATCTCATATTGCAGTCGCTGGATGCCTGCAACCGGTATCTGGCCGACGAGGCGAAGCCCCGGCTGGCCGCCTGCGTCAAGGCGGTGGAAGCGCTCAAGGCCGACCTTGAGGCCCAGGGCTGGGCGGTGGCGGAGAGCGAGCCTCTCAAAGTGACCATCCACGCCTCAAAGCGAGGTTGGCGGGGAGACGCGCTGGCCGACGTTTTGCGCCGGGGCGGGGTGGAGTGTGAATATGCCGACCCGGATGACCTGGTGCTGATGGTCAGCCCCCAGAACACCCCCGGAGAACTGGACAGGGTGCGCGCCCTTCTGGCCCGCGCGGGGCGGGGGAGCGATGCGCCCCGGACGCCGCCCCGGATGGCCCGCCCCCGGCAGGCGATGCCCATCCGGGCCGCGCTGCTGGCCCCCGCCGAAGAAGTGCCGGTAGAGGCGGCGGTGGGCCGCGTCTGCGCCGCCCCTACGGTGGGCTGCCCCCCGGCGGTGCCGGTGGTGGTGAGCGGCGAGGTGATCGGGGCGGACGCCGCCGATGTCTTCCGCTATTACGGCATCGAAAAAGTGCGCGTGGTGCGCTGAATCGCAAGAAAAACGCCCCCGCCGGCGAAAAAGCCGGCGGGGGCGCTCTTTTGTGGCTCACACGGTCAGAAACTCATTTTCCCGCTCAAGATACCGACTGAACACATACAGCCCGCACACCAGCCCCGCGGACATGGTGGCGGGGGCGTCGATGTCCCAGCCGCCGGTCACGTCCCGGTGAACGATACGCGCCACCACCGCGCCGGCGGCGTTTTGCAGAACGTAGTTCTGGGTGTTCTGCATGATCAGGGTGTACAGCGCGCTGCCCAGCGCCAGCATGGCCCGGTCGGCCCGGGGCAGGCGGCAGAGGGGCCAGCCGTCCGCCGCGGGGTCAAAGTCCGGGTTGTAGGCGGGGCTCGCCTCGATGCGGCTGCCGTCGGCGGCGGTCAGGTCGTATTTGTGGTAGACGACCTCGCCGCTGTGCCCGGCGGGTGCGTCCAGCAGCCGGATCCTGCTGGTGTACAGCGGCGCGCCGTCCTCTGTGGTGATCTCCTTCTCCGGGCCGCACACGCTACCGTGGATTTTCGCCAGCGGCGCGCCGTCCGCCCCGCCGTACAAGATGCCGGATAAAAGCCTGTACTTCACTGTCGGTTCCCCCTTACACGATGGAATAGAGCACCACGCCCGCCACGCCGGAGGCCATCATGATCCAGATGGGATTGACGCTCTTGCGGCGCAGCACCAGAAAACCCGCCACGAAAATGGCCGCGGCCACAGTGTCCAGCCCCAGCGGGCCCACGCTCAACTCCCGCCCGCCGAACAGCGCCAGCAGCAGCAGCGAGAGCCCCGCGCTGGCGATCATGGCCACCACGGCGGGGCGCAGCCCCTGCAAAACGCCCTGCACCGCCGCCAGCCTGGAAAAATGATAGTAGACAAAGGCCAGCGTCAGCACAATGACGCAGGAGGGCAGCACGCACCCGGCGGTGGCCACGATGGCGCCGGGCAGCCCCGCCACCCGGATGCCCACAAAGGTGGCCGAGTTGATGGCGATGGGGCCGGGGGTCATCTCGGCGATGGTCATGATGTCGGCGAACTGGTTCATGGTCAGCCAGGCGTGCTGGTCCACCACCTGCTGCTGGATCAGCGGCATGGCGGCGTAACCGCCGCCGATGCTGAACAATCCGATCTGGAAAAAACTCCAGAAAAGCTGGGCAAAGATCATGATGCCGCCCCCTTTGCACTGCGCTGCCGGCGCACAAGATCCAGCACGCCAAAGGCGGCGCACACCAGGATAATTATGATGATGTT
This sequence comes from Candidatus Allofournierella merdavium, assembly GCA_019118765.1. Classification (GTDB taxonomy): domain Bacteria; phylum Bacillota; class Clostridia; order Oscillospirales; family Ruminococcaceae; genus Allofournierella_A; species Allofournierella_A merdavium. The sequence goes on from DWYI01000001.1 coordinate 13,797, forward strand.
CACGTTCAAAAAGCGGTTGGCCACAAAAGCGCCCGCCAGGATGGCCACCGGCAGCACCCGCTTCTGGCGGAAGATGTCCTTTGCCAGCCGCAGCACCACGTCCAGGATCACCGCGGCCACCCCGGCCAGCATACCGCACATGGCCATGTTCACGAACACATTGTCCCGGAAGGCGGCGTAGAACAGCGAGATCACCGAGATGATGATGAGCGGCGGCGTCACGGTGCCCACCACCGTCAGCAGCGCCCCCGGCACCCCCGCCACCCGGTAGCCCACCAGGATGGAGATGTTCACCACGATGGCCCCCGGCGAGGACTGGGCGATGGCCGCCAGGTCCAGCATCTCCTCCTCCCCGATCCAGCCCAGCTGCTCCACGAACTTTTTGCGGATCAGCGGGATGATGACGAAGCCGCCCCCAAAGGTGAAGGCGCTGAGCTGAAAGGTGGACAGGAACAAAACAACGTATTTCTTCAATTTCTCTTTCAAGCGGATCCCTCCTTCGCAACCCCAGTATACTCCTTGCAATGAGATATGAAAAATACTATAATTAAATACAAATAATAATTAAAACAATATAAGGAGCGAGGAGCATGACCATCCGCCACATCAACATCTTTCTCGCGGTGTGCGAGGCGGGGCAGAACACCACCAAAGCCGCGGAACGCCTGCACATGAGCCAGCCGGCGGTGAGCCTGGCCATTCACGAGCTGGAGGAGTATTACGGGGTGGCGCTGTTCGACCGCATTGGCCGGCGGCTGTGCATCACCGAGGCGGGCAAGCGCTTTTGGGAGTATGCCAGCCACATCTCCTCCATGTTTGACGATATGGAAAAGACCCTGCGGGGCTGGGAGCACCTGGGGGTGCTGCGGGTGGGCGCCAGCATCACGGTGGGAGCCCGCTTCCTGCCGGGCTACGTCAAGATCTTCCTCTCGCTGCACCCGGGGCTGGAGATCCGGGCGCAGGTGGCCTCCACCGAGGTGCTGGCCGGCAAGATCATGGCCAATGAACTGGACTTCGCGCTGGTGGAGGGCGTGCCCCGGCACCCGTCGCTGGTGAGCGAGGATTATATGGAGGATCATCTGGCGGTGATCTGTCCGGCGGGCGGGCCCTTCCGTCAGGGGGAGACCATCTCGGTAGAGCAGTTCCGCGCCCAGCGGTTCCTGTTGCGGGAGAGGGGCAGCGGCACCCGGGAGGAGTTCGACCGGGTCACCGAGCAAGCCGGCTTTTCGGTGGCGCCCGCCTGGGAGGCCATGTCCACCACCGCGCTGGTGAACGCGGTGATCGAGGGGCTGGGCATCTCGGTGCTGCCCCAGCGGCTCATCGTGGGCGCGGTGGAGCGGGGGCTGGCGGTCTCGGTGAAGGTGGAAGGGCTGGACTTCTGCCGCCAGTTCCGCATCGTTTATCACAAGGATAAATTCCTGCCCGCCGTGGCAAAGGAATTTCTGGATCTCTGCCGCAATTTCGAGCAGAACTATCCGCTGCCCCGCTACAACGGCCTGTACTGAAAAGGGGTTGACAAACTTGCTCTACAAATATAGAATAAAATAGAACTACATTTGTAGAGCAAAGGAGGCATCCGATGGAAAAGACTCCCCGCCGCCTGCCGGACGCGGAGCTGGAGGTGATGCAGGCGGTTTGGGCCTGCGAACCCCCGGTGGCCCGTGCCGACATCGACGAAAAGCTGAAGGACACGCACCCCATGGCGCTCACCACCCTGCTCACGGTGCTCACGCGCCTTTCGGAAAAGGGCTTTGTGCGCATCGAAAAGGCGGGCCGCAGCGCCCGGTACATCCCGCTGGTGAGCCGGCAGGAATATCTGGCCCAGCAGAGCCGCCGCTTTCTGGACAAACTCTGCGGCGGCAGCCTGCCCGCCTTTGCCGCCGCTTTGTGCGACAGCGGCCTCAGCCGGGAGGAACTGGCCCAGCTGCGCCGCCTGCTGGAGAGGGATGAGTTATGAGCGGCCAGGTGTTTTTCCGCCTGCTCTTCTCCGCCGTGATGGGCGGCGTTTTCTGGGCGGCGGTGTATTTTTACAAGGACAGGGAGGGAAGGGAAAACACAGCGGGCCGCCGCCAGCGTTACCTGCCCTTTATCTCGGGCATCATCCTGCCGGTGTTTCTGCTGCTCACCGCCGCGGTGCTGCTGGCGGTGCGGGTGGAGGGCACCCAGTATTCCATGATGGCGCTGCTTTTCAGCCTGTTCTTGCACATCAGCGTCTATTACCTGGTGCTGCTGGCGCTGCTGCCGGTGCTGCGCCGCCACTTCAGCGCCATGGCCTGCGCGGCGCTGTGGCTCATCCCGAATTACCTCTATCTTTTTCAGCAGAACTATCTGGAACTGCCCGCCCCGGCCCTCACCGTGCGCCTGCCCATGGGCGCGGCGGCGGTGCTGCTGGCGGTGTGGGGCGGCGGCGCGGCGGTGGTGATGATTTACAAGATCGCCGCCCACCTGCGCTTTCGGCGGCAGGTGCTGGCTCCGGCCCATCCGGAACAGGACCCGGAGGTGCTGCGTGTCTGGGACGCCGAGGTGTCGGCCGCCCGGTTCCAGAAGCCCAGGTTCCGTCTGGTGCGCTCGCCGGCTGTGGGCTCGCCCCTCTCCATCGGCCTCTTTGAGCGCACCACCCGGGTGGTGCTGCCCGAGCGGGCGTATACGCCGGAGGAACTGGCCCTCATCTTCCGCCATGAACTTGTGCACATCGGCCGGCAGGACGCCTGGTCCAAATTCTTCCTCACCTTTTGCGCCGCGGTGTGCTGGTTCAACCCCCTGATGTGGCTGGCCATGGGCAAGAGCGCCGACGATCTGGAACTTTCCTGCGACGAGGCGGTGCTGCAAAATGAGGATGACGCCCACCGCCGGCGGTATGCCGACCTGCTGCTCACCGCGGCGGGGGACGGGCGGGGCTTTACCACCTGCCTGTCCGCGGGGGCAAGGTCGATGCGTTACCGGCTGAAAAACGTGGTGAAACCGGTGAAAAAGTTCTCCGGCGGGGCTCTGGTGGGGGTGGCTTTCTTTGTGCTCAGCATGACCAGCGGCTATGTGACCCTGGCCTTTGCGACGGACGACGGCGGCGCGCTGCTCTTTGACGGGCAGGACCCGGCCGCCTGTGCCATCTCCAGCGCCCGCGACTGGGTGAGCGAGGGGCAGGAGGAGCTGCAATGCCTGGACGAAGGGGGCTTTGCCGCCTTTCTGGCCGGCCTGCCTCTGGACCGGCTTGCCGGCAACTACTCCTTCACCGGCGGCGACCGGGAGATAAGCGTTATCTGGGATACGCCCAAGGGCGCCCTTTCCACCCTGTTCTATGAAAAGGCTGTCAAGGTGGTGCCCCTCTACGGAGAGCGCATGGAGGCGTCCTGGTACGCCGTGCCCGGCGGGATGGACTGGGCGAAGTTCGATTCCTTCTTCGAGCCGCAGCCCGCGCTTTATCTGGTTTTTGAGGATGAAAACGGCCAGCGGTTCGCGGACATCAACGCCAGCCTCTGGAAGCTGGAACAGGGCGGCGTGGTGCTGACCGACCGCACCGGCACACCGGAGGATCCAAGCGGTGTTTTCGGCTATGAGGAAGCGCGGCGGGTGCGCCTCGCGTTTTCACTGCCGGTCCGTGCGTATTCCGTCACGGCGGAGCCGGAAAAGGGCGTTTCGCAAGCCGTCCTGCCGGAGCAGGGCGATGTGCTGCCCCTGGCGGACGCGCCGGCCCTCTACCGCATCCGGGCGGTGCTGGCGGGAAGCCTGGGGGACTATCAGGCGGAATTCCGTTTTACCGTGGACCAGGCGGGATGAGAAAACGAACAGGGCCCCGGCCATCGGCCGGGGCCTTTCCGCTGCCCGCCGGGCATTTACATTTACTTGTTAAAATATATACTTTTATGGGGAATGTTGACAAATTACTGTAAATTAATTACAATGAATATAAATTAAATGCATGTGAATGATTTACGACCGGAAAGCATATGCATTAAAAAGCAAAAGCGCGAGAGAACGGAGAAGAGCGCGGCAGTCCAAAGGGGGGACTGCTGCGCTCTTTTTTCAGAAGGGAGGGACGCGGAACCGACGGACCGAAAGGCCCCCAAGCCCACAAACAACGAAGAGGAGGAACCTGAAAATGCTTTCAACGGACAAGACAAAACGCGCCAAGATTTTTGTGTGCATCGCCATTGTTCTGATGCTGATCAGCATGATCGGCGCGTCGCTGATCCAGACGTCGGGCGGGCGCGTAAAGGTGGACGAGGTAAATTGGGTGGACACCGACGGCATCCGCAAGACCGCGTTGCTGCTGGTGCCGGAGAACGCCACTGTGGAGACCCCCGCCCCCGCCATCGTCACCAGCCACGGCTTTTTGAACAACAAGGAAATGCAGGACCTGAACTATGTGGAACTGGCCCGCCGCGGGTATGTGGTGCTTGCCATCGACATGGCCAGCCACGGTGATTCCCAGATCGCGGCCGGCGTGGCCAACATGATGCCCAGCGTCTGGCAGGGCGTGCTGTTTTTGGCGGACATCGGCTATGTGGACACCGCCCGCATCGGTGTGACCGGCCATTCCTTCGGCGGCTTCAGCAGCAACTTTGCCGTGACCATGGACAACGCCGCGGGCACGAACCTCATCTCCGCGGTGCTGGTCAACAGCATGGATCCCACCTATGACAGCGACAGCGACGGCGTGTTCGACAACGTCTACGGCGGCCGCGATGTGGGCGTGGTGGCCGGCGAATACGACGAGTTCGGCTTTACCATCCTGGATGAAAACGGCGTCAAGCAGCCCAAGCCGGACTATATCCACAGCGCCGAGGCCCAGTCCTTCCTGTATTACGGCACCGACCGGGGCGAGCAGCCCGAGCGGGAGGCCAACACGGTTTACACGCAGGAAGTGGACGGCCAGGAGGCCATGCGTGTCATCTACACCAGCAACATCATCCATCCCTGGTCCCATTTCTCCGCCCGCTCCACCACCTCCACCATCGAATTCTTTGAGCAGGCGCTGGGCGCGCCCAATCCCATCCCCGCCACCAACCAGATCTGGCAGTGGAAGACCGTGTTCAATGTGGTGGGCATCGTGGGCTTTGTGATGTTTGCCATCAACTGCGCCATTGCCCTGCTGGCCACCCCCTTCTTCCAGTCGGTGAGCAGCCTCGGCGCGGAACAGACCCTCTCCGCCCCCGCCTTCAAGGGCAAAAAGTGGTGGTTCTGGGTCAGCCTGGTCATCAGCGCGGTGGTCGGCTCGGTCATTTACCTGCCCATCATGCTGGCGACCAAATCCGCCACCTATGAGCGCACCTTCCTGAACCAGGCGGCGGTGCGCGGCGTGAGCACCTGGGCCATGGCCTGCGGTGTGGTGACCCTGGTGCTGCTGCTGGCGACCAAGGCCATCAACAAGGACGCCTGGGCCGACTGCGCGGCAAAGGTGCGCATCACCCCCGTCCGCCTGCTCAAGACCGTTCTGCTGGCCATCACCGTGGTGGCGGCCAGCTATGCCTGGGTCTTCATCGCCGACTACTTCTTCCATGTGGACTTCCGCATCTGGGTGCTGGCGATCAAGCGGTTCAATCCGGTGTACCTGTTCATCGCCATCCCCTTCATGATCATGGGCAGCGTGTTCTATATCATGAGCTCCATCTCGGTCAACTGCTTCAATTACTGCAAGATCGGCGGCAAGGAGTGGGTCAACACCCTGATCCTGGCCCTGTTCACCGGCGCGCCGGCGTTCATCCTCACGCTGATGCAGTACATTTATTTCTACCAGACCGGTTATCTGCTGTTCGCGGTGGGCGAATCCGCCCTGTTTGTGGTGTGGCTGTTCCCCCTGGTGGCGATCCTGCCCATCTCGGTGCTGGTCTCCCGCAAGATCTACAAGGCGTGCGGCAATCCCTACCTGGCGGGCGTCATCAACGCGGTGATCGTCGCGCTGATCAGCAGCGCCAACACCTGCACCTTCTATTGATGCATCCCCGGAAAAACTGAAACAAAGGGCGGCCCCGCCGGCTGAAAAGCCAGCGGGGCCGCTTGTTGCAGCCGTGCAGAGCGCGGGCAAAAGGGACATTACAGCAGTTCGCCCCACCGCCGCACATACAGGCGCTTCGCAGCCGTGACCAGCGCCATGTAGCCCAGAATGAGCGCCGCCAGGAAGGCGAAATACACGGGGGGCAGGGCGGTCAGTTCCAGTGCGGACCCCAGCGGGGTGAAGGGGATGGCGGTGACGAGGGCGATGCCCGCGAAGGTGAGCAGCGTCACCGGGGCGGAAGCCCGGCTTTGCACAAAGGGCAGCTTGGGGGTGCGCAGCGTGTGGATGACAAGGGTCTGGCTCCACATGGACTCAACGAACCAGCCGGTCTGGAACACCGACACATACAGCGCCCGGGCGGCGGGGTCCGCCAGCCTGCCGTACAGCGCCCCGCCGGTGAACAGCGGGCAGATGACGAAGTAGAGCAGCAGGTAGGTGGCGATGTCGAACACCGAGCTGGTGGGCCCCAGCCACAGCATGAAGCGGCTGATGCCGGCGGCGCTCCACCGGCGGGGCTGTTTCAAAAACTCCGGGTCCACATTGTCCCAGGACATTGCGGTGCAGGAGATATCATAGATCAGGTTCAGCAGGATGAGATGGATGGATTCCATGGGCAGGAAGGGGAGAAAGGCGCTGGCCGCCAGCACCGAGAACATATTGCCGAAGTTGGAGGAGGCGGTCATCTTGATGTATTTGATCATGTTGGCGTAGGTCCTGCGTCCCTCCAGAACGCCCTCTTTGAGCACCAGCAGGTCTTTTTCCAGCAGCACCACCGAGGCGGTCTCCCGGGCCACGTCCACGGCGGTGTCCACCGAGATGCCCACGTCGGCGGCCCGCATGGCCGCCGCGTCGTTGATGCCGTCGCCCATGTAGCCGACGCTGTGGCCCGCCTCGCGCAGAAGGCGCACCACCCGCGCTTTCTGCGCGGGGGACAGCTTGGCGAACACCGAGACCTCCCGCGCCCGGGCGGTCAGGGCCGCGTCGTCCAGCCCGTCCAACTCCTCGCCCAGCAGGATGCGGTCGGCGTCCAGCCCCACCTGCCGGCAGATGGCGCAGGTGACCTTTTCGTTGTCGCCGGTCAGCACCTTCACCGCCACGCCGTACTCCCGCAGCGCCGCGATGGCGGCGGCAGCCGTGGTTTTGGGCGGGTCCAGAAAGGCGAGGAAGCCGATGAGCACCATCTCCGCCTCGTCTGCCGCCGAGAAGTGATCCACCGGGGCCGGGCCGGTCTTGTGAGCCACCGCGATCACCCGCATCCCCCGGGCGTTCAGCTCGTCCGAGCGGGCCAGCACCCGCCGCCGCACCTCGTCGGTCAGCGGCAGCACCCGGCCGCCGCACTCGGCAAAGGCGCAGCAGGCGAGCATCTCCTCCACCGCGCCCTTGGTCACAAGCTGGGTTTTGCCCGTCTCGTCCTGCACCACCACGCTCATCCGCCGCCGTTCAAAGTCGAAGGGGATCTCGTCCACCTTGACGTAGCGGCGGGTGAGGTCCCCGGCGCCCAGCTCCTGCTGACGGCGGATCACCGCCGCGTCGATCAGGTTTTTCAGCCCCGTCTGGAACCAGCTGTTCAGAAAGGCGTGGCGCAGCACCCGGTCGTCCTCCTCGCCGTCCACGTTCAGGTGGTACTCCAGCACCACCCTGTCCTGGGTGAGGGTGCCGGTCTTGTCGGTGCAGAGAATGTCCATCGAGCCGAGGTTCTGAATGGAGTTCAGATTCTTTACGATCACCCGGCGACGGCTCATGGCCATCGCGCCCTTGGCAAGGGAGGTGGTCACGATCATGGGCAGCATCTCGGGGGTGAGGCCCACAGCCACCGAAATGGCGAAAAGGACCGCCTGCATCCAGTCCCCCTTGGTGAAGCCGTTGACGAACAGCACCACCGGCACCATCACCAGCATAAAGCGGATCAACACCCAGGAGACGGCGCTGACCCCCTTCTCAAAGGTGGTCTTGGGGGGCTTTGCGTCCACCTGCCGCGCCAGCACGCCCAGCATGGTGTCGCCGCCCACCGCCAGCACCACCCCGGTGGCGGTGCCGCTGATGACGTTGCTGCCCAGAAAGGCCAGGTTCGGCGTCCCGGTCAGCGAGTCCCGTGCAGAGGCGGGGCCGCCGGTCTTTTCCACCGGTTCGCTCTCGCCCGTCAGGGCCGACTGGCTGATGAACAGGTCCTTCGCCGTGAGGATGCGCAGGTCGGCGGGGATCATGTCCCCGGCGCACAGATGCACAACGTCGCCCACCACGACCTCCTCCAGCGGGATCTCCCCGCGGCGGCAGTCCCGCTCCACGCAGGTGGTGGTGTGCAGCATCCCGCTCAGCCGCGCGGCCACGTTGCCGCTGCGGGTCTCCTGGATGAAGCGCAGTGCCCCCGAGATGAGCACCATCACGGTGATGATAAGCACGGTGACGTAATTTTTGTCCCCGGGGGCGGCAAAGACGACCTCGGTGAACACCGAGATAAGGGCCAATGCCAGCAGTACCGCGGTGAACGGGTTGACAAAGGCCAGAAGCAGGCGCTTCGGGGCGGACGCCTTTTTGCCGCTGGTGAAGACGTTCGTCCCGTGCTCCTCGCGGGCGCGGCGCACCGCGGCCTCGTCCAGCCCGCCCGCCGCCGTGCCCAGGCTTTCCAGCAGGGCCTGGCTGTCCAGGGCGGCGGCGTTCAGCAGCCGCTTGCGGATGGCCTGGTCCTTTGCGCTGTCCGCCCGCGGCGCGGGGGCGCGATTCGTATTAAACAGTTTTTTCATGGCTTTGTACCTCCTGACGATTCGATGGGGCGTGCGATCGGAAGGGTACAGTGCGCGGGAGAATACAGCCCTCAGCCCCGCTCGCCACGCAGTTGGGCACGGCGAGCGTGAAACGATCCGATCGGGCCTTCGGGGGAACGGCTGCATCCCGCGCCGGTACTGCTTCCCGTGTCCATTTGTGTTCACCTCACTTTATTTTGAACGTTCGCGGAACGCCCGGATGGGCGCGCTGCCTGCAAAAAGGCAAAAAAAGGCCACCGCCCGCGGAAAAATCCCCCGCGAAAGCGATGGCCACCTAAAACCGGCGCAAAAAGCCGACGCTACAGGCGCGCACGGCCGCAGCGATTCGGAGACCACCGCCAGGAAACGGTGCTGTGACATTGACTGTATTCCATGGCGTGCCCTCCTCCTTTCGCTGCAAACAAAAACTCCCGTATCTCCGGCAGGACATACGGGAGCGGTCTAACGCTGCAGATCCGTGTGAGCTTTGACTTTGCGGGGCGGTGAAGCTGTGTTAGAATGCGCCTTGCGTTCGACGCACCCTGTTCAAACCAACTCACAGTGTCTCCACTGTTTCGCGGCAACAGCCCATATCCCAGCAGGAGCCTTACCTACCGAACAGCACCCAAGATACCACCGCCGGGCGAATTTGTCAACCCCCGGCCACACGGTTTTTCGCTGAGGCAAACCGGCGCGGGCGCGCCATAAGGCCGGCCGCGCCGCCGATTTTCACGGAAACAAAAAAATACCAGCCGCCGCCTCCAAAAGGGCGTTGCGTTTGCGGGCGGGGTGTGATAGGGTAGAACTGATAGGACGGATTCAGCGCCGCTTCAGGTGGGCCAGCCGCCTCGCCAGTTTCCGCAGGCCGCTGTGGACGCTTTTGCAGACGGTGCCGGGCTGTATCTGCTCCCGGACGGCGATCTGCGCCGGCTTCTGTTCCAGAAAGTAGCGGGCGTAGACCCGACGCCGCTGCGGCCCGCTCAGTGAGCGCAGCGCGGCAAAGACGTCTCGCCGCAGCAGTTTTTCCTCAAAGACCGCCTCGGGCGTTTCGGGCCGGAAAAGGATATCGTTTTCGATGCCGTTGCCGTAATCCAGGGAATAGTGAGCCTTGTAGCGGTATTTTCGCCGCTGCCACGCCGCCTCGGCGCGCTCAAACGCCGAAATCGCCTCAAAGACCGCCTCGGTGACCTCGACGTACTCATCCGTGTGGTACAGCGAAGGATAAAGCTTTCGCAGATTGACTTCCATGAAAAACCTCCCGATGCTCCATCGTATGTGTGCGGGCAGGGCGTCGGGAAGGGGGAGAGCGGCAGCGGAAAAAAGGACCATCGGCCCCGCCGGGGCGGCCGGCGGAGAATGAGGACGCCGACGGAGCGGCCGGCGTCACCCCTGCGCCCTTTTGGCTTTTTGGGGCCGCCGCGCGGGGCAGGGGAGAAACACGGGTGATCTCATGGACGCGCTCCTTTCCTGGGGCCGGGGAAATGCCGCCGATGAACTCAGTGTATCGCGGCCGCGGGCAAAACGCAAGGCGCGATTCTGCCGGCGCGGCGGAAAGATGTGTCATATTGAAAAGGCCAAAAGCCTTCAAGGAGGTACAGCCGGATGAAATGCTTTCTCACCGGGAATTTCACCATCGCGAACACCAACGAACTGAATCCGGAAAACGGCCTTGCGGAGCGGCTGCGGGCGGCCCTCCCGGCAGAGTGCGCCGCCGTCTACGTCTGCTCCGCGCCGGATGATCCTTCCCGCACCGACCGGTATGCGCGGCTGGCGAAAAAAAGCTTTGAGGCGGCAGGCTTTGTCTTCCGCGGTTTTACCGTGCTGGACCGGCGCAACCAGGCCGACACGGCGGCCCTGGTGCGGCAGGCCGACCTGCTGGTCTTCGCCGGCGGCCATGTGCCCACCCAGAACCGCTTTTTCCGCGAGATCGGCCTGCGGCAGGCGCTGGCCGGCTTTCAAGGAGTAATACTGGGCGTGAGCGCCGGCTCCATGAACTGTTCCGGGCTCGTGTACGCGCCGCCCGAACTGAAAGGGGAGGCCCTGGACCCCGCCTATCCCAAATATTACGAGGGCCTGGGCCTTACCGACACCATGCTCATCCCCCATTACCAGATCCTCAAGACCGACGTGGTGGACGGGCTGCGCCTGATGGAGGACATCGTCTATCCGGACAGCGCCGGCAAAACGTTCTATGCCATCGTGGACGGCAGCTATCTCTATCTTGACACCGACGCCCGCCGCCAGGAGATCTGCGGCGAGGCCTTTGTCATCGAGAACGGAGCGCTGACCCCTCTTTCCGCCGCGGGCGGGGTCGTGCCCCTGACGTGAGAGCGGGCGTGCCCTTCCCGATACGAACGAAAAAGAGCCATCCGGAGAGGATGGCTCTTTTTTGTTCCGCAAGGTGACCCGGAAAAAAACCGCGCCGCCGGGGCCCGGGCGCGTTGCGGCTTGTCACAGCGCGCCAAAGGCGGCCCCCATCAGGGGGGCTGCCGCCAGCATCACCAGCGAGAAGACCAGGGAGGAGACCGACACAAGCGTCGCCCGCTGGCCCGAGGGGATCATCCCGTTCAGCGCCACATCGGTGCGCACCGCCAGCAGGTCGTCCAGCATGCCGGCCAAAAATCCCCCCGCGAACACCACAGGCAGCCAGCCGGAGGCCGCCAGCAGCGTCCCGGCCAGCACGCCGCCGGCGCACAGCAGCGCCAGCTGACGATAGCGCAGCCGCCCGAAAAACCGGGCGGCCTGCGCGCCCAGCGTGCCGCTGAGCCCCAACAGAAAAAGCGCCGGCCCCAGCCAGGCACCGGGCAGGCCCAGGGCGGGCAGCCGCGCCTGCAGCAGAAAGAGCAGCATGGTGGCTACAGCCCCCACCGCGGCGTCGCACAGCATCAGCCGCAGGGCACGGGGGCTGTGCAAAAGAAATTCCGCGCTTTGACGCACCGCCCCGCCGATGCGCCGGGCGGTGCTGCCGGCGTCGGTTTCCCGCACCGGCTCCCGCAGGCAAAGGGCCGGCCACAGGCCCAGCAGCGCCAGGGCCAGGTCCAGGCCGTAGGCCGCCCGCGGCCCCAGCCAAAGGGCAAAGCCGGCGCACAGGGTGGCCAGCGCCGTGCCTGCCCGCCAGAGCGTCGCGTCGTTCGCGGCGTACCGCTCATATTCGTCTTCCCGGCCGCACTGCTGCAGGCTTTCGTACGCCAGCGCCTCCCGGGAGCCGGAGGCAAAGTTGTAGCCCAGGGCGCTCAGCGCCATGGCGGCACATACGCCGGCCATCGAGCGGGAGAGCAGCATGGCGGCGCTGGCCGCCGCGAACATGCATTGGCTGGCGATCATCGAGCGCTTTCGCCCGAACACGTCGGCAAGGACCCCCGAGGGCAGCTCGAACAAAAAGCTGGTGAGGTGGAACACCCCTTCCGCCAGCCCGATCTGGGCCAGCGAAAAGCCCCTTGCGGCCAGCAGCGCCACCCAGGACGCCCCGGCGATCTGCAGGCTGCTGACGGCGGTAAGGGCGTACAGCCTGCGCAGTTGTCGTTTGATCTCAGACATAAAAAAATCTCCTTTTCTCACAATCATCTGCAAGCAAAAGGAGATAGTACACAAATTTTTGAGGGCACAAAACCGCCTTACAAGGCGGACCCGGCCTTAAAAAAGGGCGCACTATCCCCGTAAAAGGCGAAAATGCAGCCTTTTTCCAGTGGGATCTTGCTGAATTTCCAGAACATCGCGCGCCCTCCTTTCAAATGATTTTTAAAAAGTATACCACACCCCGCCGTCCCGGGTCAAGGGCAACGGGGGTGGCTCCACGATTCAGCGGCCGTCTGCCGGCGCGGCGGGAAGCTTCGCCGGCGAAAAATCCGCCAGAACCTTCAAACAGCCCCCGGTGTATTCCGCCGTGAGCGTGCCGCCCATCTCCTCGGTCAGCTGCCGGGCAATGGCAAGCCCCAGCCCGGTGGAAGAGCGCCCCGTATCCACCGTGTAATACCGGTCGAACAGCTTGCCCGCGGCCACCGCGTTCAGGCCGGGGGCGCGGTTGACAAAGGCGATACGACCCGCCTCGTCCAGGGAAACGCGCAGATCGCCGGCGCTGTATTTCAGCGCGTTGGACAGAATGTTCTCCAGGACCCGGCCGAGCGCCGCGCTGTCCAGCAAAAAGCGCTCCTTCGGGTCCGCCAGCGTCAGTGCGGGCTCAATGCCCCTTTGGGCAAACGCGCCGTAGAAAGCCAGCAGCGAATCTTCCAGCGCCCGGCGCAGGTCCACCGGACAAAGGTCCGGTTTGTGCTCCGAAGCCGCCAGGGAATAGCGGAACAACTCCTCGGTCAGGGCCTTCATCGCCGCGGCCCGGTTCTCGATCTGGTCCAGATAGCGGCGGGCATCCGGCGGGAGCGCCTGCAGCTTCGTCAGTTCCAGGTACCCGCAGATGGCGGTGAGGGGGGTGCGCAGATCGTGGGAGATGTTGGTCACGGCCTCCTTCAGCTGCCGGTCGCCGTTCTGATAGCGCTGGCGTTCGCTGCGCAGCAGGCGTAGCTGACCGTTCAGGGCCGTGGCCAGACGCCGCATGTACCGGTCGCGGCCGGAAAGGTCGATGAGGGTGTTGGTGTCGGCCGCCAGCCGGTCCTGCAGGGCCTGGGCGATCTGCCGCGCGTCTGCGCGCATCCGATGGATCTTCAGGCAGAGCAGGAGAATGACGAACAGCAACCCCCCGACGGCGACCAGTGGCAAACACTCCATAAAAATCCCTCACCGAATCTCTTTTTTCTCAAAAAACCGCACGCCCGCCCACAGGAACAGGGCGGTGAACAGCGCCGACAAGCCAAGTTGTCGCCAGGGCGCGGTGATCTGCGCGCCGTGCATCAGCAGGGCCTGCCCGGTGGGCAGGAATTCCAGTGCGAGGGTGCAGAGCATCCTCGCCGGTCCGGCGAGATACATCGGGTTGGGCGCGGGGTCCACCTCCCGGAACGCGCCGTCGGCATACATCACCCCGCCGGTCAGTTCCGGCTCGCTGAGCCGGTCGTAGAGGGCGCCGGCGGCCAGTACCAGAACCAGCCAGAGCGCCAGGGAAAACACCACCGTCACCGCCTTGTTGCCAAAGAACAGGTTGACCAGGGCGAACAGGGCCGTGAAGGCGGCGGTGAAGCCGGCAGCCACCAGCAGATACATCCAGAACTCGCCCGCGCCCATGGAAAAGGGCCCGATCCACAAAAGGCCCGGCAGGCTGCCCAGCACCCAGGCGCACACAAAGGCAAGGCAGGCGCCCAGGCAGGTGAGATAGTTTGCCAGATAGACCCCGGCGCGGCTGTGCCCTACGATCAGTTTGTTGCGCACCGCGCCGTCGGCGAACTCCGCGCTCAGAAACAGGCAGAGGAAGGCGGCGAACAGCGCTCCCAGCAGGGTGGACGGCCCGAAGAAGCAATCGTCCAGTGTGCGCACAAAGCCGGACTGGACCATCTGCCGCACCGAGAGGGAACTGCTCCAGATGGACAGCACGGAGCCGAGAAACACGCCTCCCAGCGCCAGCCAGAAGCCCCGGCCTGTGCGCAGACGCATCCAGTTTGCCCAAAGCAGCTTACTCATGGCGCTCACCTCCCACCAGGTTCAAAAAGTAACTCTCCAGGCTTTCGTCCTGTTCCTGCACCTTCTCAAGTTCACAGCCCGCCTCGTGCAGGGCCAGGGCGAGCCGGGTGATGTTCGGGCTGCCAAAGACGTCGGCCTGTGTGCTGCTGAGGATCTTGTACTCCATGCCCTCCCGCTCCAGGAGCAGGGCAAGGGCCTGCACATCCGACACCGTTACCCGCAGGCGTTTGCGCCCGGCGCGCTCAAACGCAGCCGCGCTGATCTCCCGCACCATGCGGCCGCCGTCGATGAACCCGTAGAAGGTGGCCAGACGGGCCAGTTCGTCCAGAATGTGACTGGAGATCAGTACCGTGATCTGGTGCTCCCGGTTCAGCTTGAGGATCAGTTCCCGCACGTCGATGATGCCCTGGGGATCCAGGCCGTTGGTGGGCTCGTCCAGCACCAGCAGGTCGGGCGAACCGCACAGCGCCAGGGCAATGCCCAGGCGCTGCCGCATCCCCAGAGAAAAGTGCCGCACCTTTTTCCGGCCGGTGCCCTCCAGGCCCGTCAACCGCAGCAGGGCGGGGATGTTTTCATCGTCCGGCAGGCCCAGCACCCGGTTCTGCAGCGCGAGGTTCTGCCGCGCGGTCATTCCGGGGTAGAGGGCGGGCGTCTCCACCAGCGCGCCCATCCGTCTGCGGGCGCGGGCGAAACCGGGTTCGCCCCAGCCGGCCCCGTACAGGGAGAAACTGCCGGCGGTGGGCTGCTGCAGGCCGCAGAGAATGCGGATGAGGGTGGTCTTTCCCGCGCCGTTTTTGCCCACCAGCCCGTAGATGGAGCCCTTGGGAACGCGCAGGGAAAGGCCGTCCAGCGCTTTCGCGTGCCGGTATTCCTTGCAAAGGCCGTTTGCCTGTAAGATATAGTCCATATACAGGATACCTCCTTTTGTTGATGGCTCCATCTTACAGCGCGGCCGTCAAGAGAGCGGTAAAGAAAAGGGTAAAGATTTCGTCAAGGTTCCGCGTCCAGCCGAAAGCCGATGCCCCATACCGCCTGGATGGACGCCCGGCCGCCCGCCTGCCGCAGTTTCTTGCGCAGGTTGCTGATGTGCTGCTTGAGGGAGGCGTCGGTGCAGTCCGGCGTATCCTGACCGATGCTGTCCAGAATGGACGTCCTGGACACCGCCCGGCCGGGGCTGCCCAGCAGCAGCTTCAGGATGGCGAACTCCGTCCGGGTGAGGTGGACGGGCCGTCCCTCCACCGTCACCTCGCGGGAGACGGTGTCCAGCCGGACGCCGCCGGCCTCCAGCGCCGGCCCGGCGGGCAGAGCGGTGCGCCGCAGCTGTACCTGGATGCGGGCCAGCAGTTCCCGCAGTTCAAAGGGCTTGGTGATGTAGTCCGCCGCGCCGCTCTGCAGAAGGCCCACCTTGTCGTCCACGCCGGCCTTGGCGCTCACCACGATCACCGGGACGCCCTGCATCCGGGGCAAAAGTTCCTCGCCCGAAAGGCCGGGCAGCATCAGATCCAGCAGGATCAGATCGGGCCTGCTTTGGGCCAGCAGATACACCGCCTCGGTGCCGGAATAGGCCCGCTGCACCCGGTATCCCTCTTTTTGCAGCACTTCCTGCAGCAGATCGCCTATGGGCTGATCGTCCTCGATGATGGCAATGGTCTTCATGGCGGCGCTCCTTTTTGGCAGATGGATTTGTTCACCCGATCATCATACCACAAAAGGCAACCGGCTGACCATCGGTCAGCCGGTCCGGAACAATTTTACAGTTTTCCGCGTGTCAAAACGGCCCCGACGCCCGCGCCCACAAGAACGATGGGGGCCAGCCGGATGAACAGCCATTCAAAGGCGTGAAACACCGTGCCGGCAACAGCGGTCTCGGGGTCGCCGAAGTCCCAGCCGAGATAGGGGCTGTTCAGGGCGAACAAAACGGCCAAAACGGCCACAACGGCCCCGCAGACCAGAACAAACAGCCAGTGAAGCAGCTGGCGCGCGGCGGCCTTTCTCTGCGCCAGCTGCAGATTGATGACCTCCAGCTTCTCGCAAATCGTTTTCAGGTCGCCTGGCTTCGAGGGGGCGAGCGTTTCTCCCAGCAAGGTGCTCACAGGGGTTTCCAGCGCCTGCGACAGGGCGATCAGCAGGTCGGAATCCGGGACGGACAGCCCCTGTTCCCATTTGGAAACGGTCTGCCGTACCACGTTCAGCTTGACGGCGAGTTCCTCCTGGGACAGCCCTTTTGCCTTTCGGATGGTTTTGATATTTTCACTTAACATTCGGGGTGGCCTCCTTTTGTTTGTTGCCATCATTGTACAAGACGCCTCCCCGTTGCCGCAAGCAACGGGGAGTAACACGCAAAGGCGCGGCGGCCAGCGGCACTTTTTTGCCGGAACGCAGCCGCATGTCCGACCGGCATTTCACTGTTCAAAAAAGACCCTGGAGGCCGTGGCCTCCAGGGTCTGCTGCGCAGTTTTCTCCGTATGGTCGGGGAAACAGCGGTTCGTTCATTCGAATTCTGTTTTTATGGCTGTATCACCTATGTTTTTTGGCGTATTTTCGTCTCACAAACCTCACATTTTAGAGCGATTATTTTGTGTTTCACTGTTCTGTGTACTTTTTATGTACCTCGAAATCAGGTATCTCACGATTATTTTTATTCTCACGAAGGGAGGTTTTGATCAGATTATTAAAAGTATATCACAAAGCGGTAACGAATTAAAGATTTAAGATGTAAATTTTCCGGCGCAGGTTTTCATTTGGAGACCTGCGCCGCTTTTTTTATTTTGGGAGGTATCCATGTCAGAATATCAATTAGAACTCAAACAGATTGTAGATTACCCACGGTGCAGGATCTACCGGGAGTTCGTACAGTCTCTTATCTCCGACCGGAGCATTCGCACAGGTAAGGGCTCCGGTCTTTTTTATTATACGGTCCTCTCCTGCTACGCAAACTTTCGGACCTCATACCGCAGGATAGACGGCATCAGCTATATCATCTATCCTGGTGAATGGCTGTGCCGGATCAGTGAACTCACAGAATGGTTCCGTGTCCGTTTCCAGCATCAGGCGCTTGCCATCTTGAAAGACTTGCAGGAGCGCCACCTTATTACCTATTCCATCCTGGGGCATAAAAGGCTGGTAAAATTCAAAATCAACGGATGGCACCGGCATAATCGTGTGCTGGAATACAATGCGCCTTGCCAGAAAGATACCGGATTTTTCTTTCTTCCCATATCCATCGCTGCGGAAATCATCAGCAGCGGCCGGCCGTCTGAAATGGATGTCCTTTTGGATTTATGGCTGAACACGGTATATAACGATGAGCAGGTGCAAGGCTCTGAGGCAGGTCCCGTGGTGTATATGCGAAATGGTACTGGCAGCCCGCTCATCAGCTATGCCGATCTTTCCCAGCGGTGGGGAATGTCAAAAGCGACTGTCTGCCGGTATTTGAAAAAGCTGAGCGACCTGGGTTACCTGTCTCTCGTCTCCTTCCCCGGGACACACGGAACAGCCATCTATCTGCAAAACTATCTCTCCACGATGTTCCAGATATCGGATGTGATGCTGGACAAGGATGAAATCGCATTGGCTTTGAACATCAAAGTCGAATTGGACAGTGTTTCGCAAACAGATTCCGGCGTTTCAGAATCGAACATGGAAACTGTCCTGAAAAAAGTCGGGCAAATCCTTACGGCACAAGGCTTTCCGTGCCTTTCATGCCCGAAATCTCACTGTAAGTTATTACCCTTATCAGACGATTGCCAGAGAGCAGTATTGGGGGTTATTGAAACAGAAAAGGATACGGGCGGTTCCCATTTTCTGCTGGTTATTTCCTGTGGAGAGACTTCGGAAACCGCAAAGTTTGAACTGTATCTGCGCCCTTGCGAGAATTGGAGGATAGACAATGAAAAAAGATAATCATGGGATTTCTGAGAATCCAATGTACCATGATACATGGACTTTGCTCAAAAAATACCGGGATGTGGTTTGGAGCCTGGAGCTATCCGTACAGAAAGTGCGCAGGCAGTTTCAAATTGAGTATGGCAGCAGTATAGAGGAATTTTTAGAGTCCATCTACCTCGCCGGCGTGGACTTTGCAGATTCCGGGATTGAGGAGCACGCACAAAGCATTGAACGCAGCCATAAAATGCTGAAGCTGGTGGAAACATCTGTGGAGCTGCTCCGAAGAAAGCATAAACACGGAGAAGATTATTACTGGCTGCTCTATTACAGCTTTCTCTCCCCCCAGCAATACCGGAGTGCGGATGAAATCATTGAGCAGCTGAAACCGCATATCCGGGATATCAGCTACCGCACCTATTACCGGAAACGCCGGGAAGCCATTGACGCCCTATCCTCAATCTTGTGGGGCTATTCCTCCAAGGACAGCTTACAGATTTTAGAGCGTTTTTTTCCTGAAAATTCGAGTGGCAGATAATTGGCACAAAATCGCACGGTATTGGCATGGTTTTGCGATTGAGGCGTAAAAGTACCTATGCTAAAATGAGTATGCTCAAAACTTTATCCAGGGATCGCCCAAATGCAAAGCACCATTCTGAGAGTGGTGTTTTTTTGTTGCCGGAATCCCGTAAACCAGGCCGTCCATGATCCGGGCGGCCTCATTCTTTATCACAAGGAGGTACTTATTTGAAAAACAAGATTACCAAACAGCCACAAAAAGAACGCCGCCACATCAATTACGGCCGCCTGTTGTATACTGGTTTTCTCTGCTTCAGCATGGTTTTTGCTTTCAGTACGCAGGCATTCGCGGCCCCCACCGTATGGGAAAAGGCAAATGAAATCATGAAGGATGTGTACAATCAGATCCTTCTCATTTCGACCATTGCCGCTGTCGTCACGGCATCCGTGGCGCTTTTGCTGATGAACTTTTCCAAAAGCGGAAGAACCGTAGATGAATCCAGATCCTGGCTCAAGCGAATCATCATCACATGGGCAATCCTCAACGGTCTTGGATTCATTATGGCGTATATTACTCCCTTCTTCACGGACGGGCGTTGGAACGGATAAGCAAAGAGGCGCCCAACATAGAAAGGAAGTGACGCTATGGGTATATTAGACGGTATCGTAGCTTGGATTGCTGAGCAGGTCATGCATGGGTTGGATTTAATCTCCACCTCTGTTTTGGGCGCATTGGGCTGCAATATGGATACCTTTCTGCGATACTTTCCAGCTGCCGAGACCATGTACAATATCTTTGTTGCCCTGGCAATCGGTCTCATTTTATTGAACTGGGTATGGCAGCTATTTAAAAACTACGGATTATCGGCGGGCATAGAAGCGGAAGACCCGATCAAACTCAGTATCCGCTCCGCACTTTTTATCCTTCTGGCGTACTTCTCAGATGAGATTGTTGATATTGTCCTGAAAATTGGCGGAACTCCGTACAGCTGGATTTTGAACTCAGAACTGCCGGCGCTGAATTTCGCCGACTTTAATTCGGCAATCATTACGATTCTCAGTGTATGTGCCAGCGGAGCTGTTACGATCATCGCATTGATTCTGGTGCTTATTTTAGCATGGAACTATGTCAAGCTGCTGTTTGAGGCTGCGGAACGCTATGTCCTATTGGGAGTACTGGTCTATACTGCGCCAGTGGCTTTCGCAACCGGTGCATCGCAAAGTACGGCAAATATTTTCAAAAGCTGGTGCCGGATGTTTGCCGGACAGCTTTTTCTTTTGCTGATGAATGCCTGGTGTCTGCGGCTTTTCACCTCAATGGTCGGCAACTTCCTGTCCAATCCGTTGTCACTGTAAAGGAGGATCTATGAAAAAAAGAAACAAAATCTTACTTATGCTCGCCGTCATGCTGGTCATGGTTTGTATGTTCAGTGTGCCGGCGTTTGCTATGACAGAAAGTGAAGTACAGGCGCAGGTGGATGCTCATGGGAAAGAAGCCGTCACGGGAAATGTGTTTATCTGGTTCCTGTGCGCCATCGCGTTTTTGAAAGTCAGTCAAAAGATCGACAGCTTTATGTCCAGTCTCGGTATCAATGTGGGCCACACCGGAGGCTCTATGCTCGGAGAGGCATTGATTGCCGCACGGGGTATTGCATCAGCCAGAAATTTTGCCGGTGGCGGCGGACATGGTGGAAACGGCGGCGGTTCATCTGGAGGCGGCACAGCGTTTATGCGCGGAGGACTTGCAGGTGTTGTAAGCCGTAGCTTTACAAACAGTGCGGTAAAGAAAGCGACCGGCAGCAGCAGCGGCGGTCTTGGAGGCAAAATGTATGATGCCTCCGTCAGTAAAGGCGGCGGCTTTGCAAACAGCGTGATTGGAAAAGTGGCAACCGGCAATATTTCTTCCACCGGTTCCATGACAGGCAAAGGCGCAGAGGATGCGCTCATGTCTTATATGGGCTATACCGCTTTGGAAAAAAGTGCGGCAGATATTCCTTCCTATTCAAATGTAGAAATCGGCGGCGGCCGGATCATGGCCACGGAAACCTCCGCAGAACATCCGGAAGGAATCGCAGTTGGTATGTATCACACCGATCAGTACATGCCTCCATCCGGCGACTATTCTACGGTAACTGCGGTGGATGGTACAACCTGGTACAAGCAGTATGCTGCCGATACGGTGCAGCGTACTCCATACAAAGCTCCAGACAATACGATTGCCTATAAGGAATCCATTGTAAAAAAACTGCCTGACCCGCCGCGCAGAAAGGACCGGGTGTAGTCTATGGCGGAAAATCAAAATCCGGCATCTGAGCCATTACAAAAAAGCGCACAGACTGCTGGAATGGTTCGCGGCGCCGTAAAGACAGGCAAAGCCATTGCCGGAGCCGCAAAAGGAGCCGCCGGCGGCCCGTATGGAATTGCCGCCGGATTTATCTGGGGCAGCCGGAAAACCATCGGGAAAATTGTCATTGTCATCGTTTCCTTGCTGATGCTCCCGATTTTGTTCATCTGCATGCTGCCGGCTCTTATTTTCGGCGGGCTGGTGAATGCCTTTTCCCCGGATAATCCGGAGGTTCCTATTTTGAATGACAGTGCAGCCATTACTGAGAATCTGACCGATATATCCACCTCGATCAGCATTGTCCTTTCAGAGTCCATGGCAGACACACTGGCCGATATTGATGCAGATTTTGCATCTTCCGGCGCTGACCAGATGGAGATTATCAATCCTTACGAGAACTCTCCGAACTATAACGCCAATGCTTTTGTATCTCAGTATTGCGCGTCCAAAAACGAGGACTTTGAATCCATATCCATTTCCGATATGGAAGACCTTCTCCGGCAGCACACGGATAAACTGTACTCTTATTCCCGGAAAATCGAGGAACGGACCAGTACAACACAGACAGTTACGGTAAATGCGGAAACCGGAGAAGAAACGGTTACGGAAACCACCGTTACCGAAACATGGGCTGTTTACACAGTAACATACAATGGGGAGAGCTATTTTGCCGACGAGGTATTTTCTCTGTCTGAGGAGCAGAAAACTCTGGCTGATAATTACGCGCAGAATTTAAGCACGTTCCTTGGAGACAGTATGTTCCAGCGTCTGCCAGACGGATATGAGGTTCTCCATACGCTTGGAGACATCCGCTTTACCGGCGGCCAAACAGAGGTGGTATATTTTAACCAGCTGGATGAACGGTATGCCAATAAACCATACGGCACGGATAATATCGGCGGTTATGGATGCGGCCCAACTGCTATGTCCATTGTCGTATCCTCTCTTACCAACGATATTGTCGATCCCGTTGAAATGGCTCAGTGGGCTTACGAAAACGGATATTGGTGCAGCGGCTCCGGCTCTTACCATTCCCTGATACCGGGGGCGGCCGAGGCCTGGGGCTTACCGGTTGAAGGCTGCAGTGCCTCCGAAGGGCAGAGAATCGTTGACGCACTCAGCAGCGGGAAGCTGGTGGTTGCCATTATGTCAAAAGGTCACTTTACAAGCTCCGGTCATTTCATTGTCCTGCGCGGGGTTCAAAACGGCAAAATCCTTGTCGCTGACCCGGCCAGTTATTCACGGAGCGAGCAGGAATGGGATCTCTCCATCATATTAAATGAAGCGTCCAAAGGCGCAGGTGCGGGAGGGCCATTCTGGATTATAGGTTAATTGATTAGAGGATATTTTGCTATGTTATGTTTTATTGCGTTTATATTAGGAGGCGCATTTGGCATTGTGCTGATGTGCCTGTTTCAAATCAACCATATGAATACGGACATAACGCCCGACAGTTCATTGCACTGGGAAGGAGGGTCTGATGAGCAACCAGCAAAACGAACATGACTCCTATTATATCCCGCCGAATTTTATCGAAGGCGGCACGCTGTTTGGCGGCATGTTCAAATTCAGGAATGTCATTGAAGCCGGTATTCTCGCAGCGGCTGTGGGAGCACCGGTTTTTATGTTCGATCTGTCCTTGACGGTAAAGATTATCATTTTATGCCTGACGGCGCTTCCTGTGGGGCTGCTCGCTCTCATCGGAATATCCGGTGAGAGCCTGTCCTCCTTTATCTTTGGTTTTTTTAAATTTCTAAAACGCCGCCGCGTCATCGGAAAAGTTCCGGAAAAGGCTCAAAAGCGGAAAAAGCAACCGAAAAAGCAATCGGCAAAGCGGAAACACAAGAAAAAGCATCTGAAAGAAGATCCGCCAAGGGAAGATAAGGAAAAGTCGATGGCGGCGGAAATCCTGGATGTTATCCGTTCCAGAAAAGCGGCTAAGAAAAAGAAAACGCCTAAGCCACAGAAGGCGGCAAAGGTAAAGAAAACCAAAAAGCAGCGTCCTAAAAAATCCGCTCCGGAGTCCAGATTTTTAAATCCGGTAGCGGAATACCTGCCGGTAGATAAAATCGAAAACGGCATCATTTATACCAAGGACCACCGGTATGTGAAAATCATCGAAGTGGTCCCTATCAACTTTTTGCTCCGCAGTCCGAGAGAACAGCGGAGCATTATTTATTCCTTCATCAGCTATTTGAAAATCAGCCCGGTCAAAATGCAGTTTAAGGTTCTCACCAAGCGGGCCGATATCAACCGGCATGTTGAAATCGTACATCAGGAGATGGAACGGGAAACCGATCCTCATTGCCGGATGCTTCAGGAGGATTATTTGAAGCTCATTGACCGTCTCGGCTCCAGAGAAGCAACCACGCGCCGGTTTTTCATCATTTTTGAGCACGAGGCCTTTGGCGGACGGCGCGGCAACGAGGAAAGCGAAGCAATCGCCTCCCTGCAAACAGCGGCCCGCACTGCTGTAAATTACTTAAAGCAATGCGGGAACGAAGTGCTGACGCCGGATAATGAGGATGAATTTACCGTGGAGGCGCTTTACAGCATTCTCTGCCGCCAGAAAAGTTCGCGGGAGCCGCTGCCGGTACGGGTCCAGAACATTGTTTCGGAATATCTCGCCGCCGGCAAGAGCACGGATAACATTCCCTGCACGGAATTTTTTGCGCCACAGACCATTGACTATACCCACGGCAAATACATCTGCGTGGACGGGCTGTATCACTCCTATCTTATGGTCCCGTCGCAGGGGTACAAATCACAAGTGGTTGCCGGATGGCTGAGCTTGCTTGTCAATGCCGGGGATGGGATTGACATTGACCTGTTCCTCAGCAAACAGCCAAAGGAGCGCATGGTTCAGAAGCTTGGACAGCAGCTCCGTATAAATCGTTCCAAGATTAAGGAAGCCAGTGATACCAACACCGACTTCGATGATCTGGACGGGGCTATCCGCAGCGGCTACTTTTTGAAGAATGGTCTTTCTAATAATGAAGACTTTTACTATATCAATCTGCTGATTACCATTACCGCTTCCAACATAGAGGATTTGGAATGGCGGGAAAGAGAAATGCGAAAGTTGCTGCTCTCCCACGATATGGGGGTATGCAGCTGTGCCTTCCGCGAAGAACAGGCATTTTTATCAGCGCTGCCTCTGGTATCTCTGGAAAAGCACCTGTATGCCCGCTCCAAGCGGAATGCGCTTACAACGGGCGTTGCAAGCTGTTATCCCTTTGTCAGCTTTGAGATGTGCGATGATAACGGCATTTTGCTGGGAGTCAACAAATTTAACAACTCCCTTGCCATTGTGGATATCTTCAATTCCCTGGTTTATAAGAATGCCAATATTTCCATTCTCGGCACATCGGGAGCCGGCAAAACCTTCCTGCTGCAGCTTATGGCTCTTCGTATGCGGCGAAAAGGGATTCAGGTATTCATCGTGGCCCCTTTGAAGGGCCATGAAATGTACCGTGCCTGTAAGAATATCGGCGGGGAGTTCATCCAGATCTCCCCGGCATCCAAAAACTGTATCAATGTCATGGCGATACGGAAAACCGATAAAACCGTGGACGAGATGCTGGATGGCGCTTCTCTGGAGAAATCGGAGCTGGCCGCAAAAATCCAGCGGCTGCATATTTTCTTCAGCCTGCTCATCCCGGATATGTCTCATGAGGAAAAGCAGCTTTTGGATGAAGCGCTGATTAAAACCTATGCGCTGAAAGGTATCACCCACGACAACGAATCTCTCGAAGATCCCAACAATCCCGGGCAGTACCGGGAGATGCCTGTGCTTGGAGATTTATACGAAGTCCTGATAAAAGACAACCAGACCAAACGGATGGCAAACATCCTGAACCGCCTGGTGCATGGCTCCGCCAGCACTTTCTCTCAGCAAACCAACGTCAACCTGGATAACCGGTACACGGTACTGGACATCTCAGAGCTCAGCGGCGACCTGCTTTCTGTGGGGATGTTTGTTGCGCTTGATTATGTCTGGGATAAAGCCAAAGAAAACCGTACCGAGGAAAAAGCAATCTTCATCGACGAATGCTGGCAGCTCATCGGCGGCTCCGGCAACCGGCTCGCCGCGGAATTTGTCCTTGAGATTTTTAAGATCATTCGCGGGTATGGCGGCTCCGCTGTCTGTGCAACGCAGGACCTGAACGACTTCTTCGCCTTAGACGATGGAAAGTACGGAAAAGGCATTATCAACAACTGTAAGACGAAAATCGTACTGAATCTGGAGGATGAGGAAGCCCAGCGGGTACAGTCCATTCTCCGGCTGTCCGAGGCTGAACTGATGGAGATTACCCATTTTGAACGCGGCAACGGCTTAATCAGCACCAACAATAATAACATTTCGGTGGAATTCAAGTGCAGTCCATTGGAAAAAAGCCTGATCACCACCGACCGCCGTGAATTGCAGGATCTGCTTATGCAAAAGACGGCAATACCGATTTAATACGGTCTGAATACGCATAAGCCCTCTTTATACGGGGTTTATGCGTAGAGACTGCGTATAAAAGGAGTACAAGAATCATGAAAACCAGAGAACAGATCTACGGAAAAGAAGCATCTGCGCTGCTCAGGGATATTACAACCTACCACTGTATGAAGTCCGGCCAGATTTTGAAGCTGTATCCCGGAAAGGAACGGCAAGTGGAAAATCTTCTGACCCACCTTACCAGGCAGGGGCGGATTTTTTATAACACGGATACCGATACCTATTTTGACAATCCGGATATGCGGTCCGATCCCGAAATGCTGTCTGCCCTTTGGGTATTGGCAGATTTTGGCGGCCAGACGGAATACCACAGCAGCGACGAGTTCCCTGTCAAGCTGATTTTCTTTGCCGAAGGCGAAACCTGTGAGGTCATTTGCCTCTCGCCGGAAAAGGAAGCGCTGATCGAACATGCGCTTTCTTTTGCGTCTGATGATAGCAGCGGGAAAAGGATTCTGATTGTTGAAGACACAGGGCAAATCCCTCATGTCAACATTCCGAACGTCATTTTCTGCACAGTGGATTCAGATACAGGCGATGTGCAGTATTACAGAAAGGAATAGGAGGAATTTATTGAACAGAACAGTACTCTCCCAACGGATTTCGCGTATTCAGAGCGATATTAAGAAGCTGTCAAATACGCTTTGCGCTATGGATAACACAGACATTGAACGATATCCGGAAAACTATGAAATGCTTTCCACGGACGCCGCACTCCGCAGTGAACTCATCACTTGCAGGATGCGGCATTTAATTTACATCAGCACCGGGCTGAAGAAAGCGGAATACCTTACGGCTGCCGGGATTGTCCAGGGCATCGGCATCGACTGTAAAAACGGCCTTTTGGAAATTACTCTTCCCTGTCTGCTCCCCAAAAGGAAGCAGCGCCAGAGCACAGAATTTCTGATCGACCCCATTTATTTTACCCTGAGCCAATTTGCGGATTTTCACACGCTCCCCAAATTCAGGCACTGCGTTGTCTGCTTCTCGCACATTTACAGCGAGGAACTTCCTCTGCGCCGGGTGCGGGACTATGACAATCTGGAGTTAAAGCAGCTTTTAGATGTCATTTCCACCTTTGTGATGGAGGATGATACCGGGCTCTTATGCGATGCGTACAACACGACGGAAATCGGGGAAAACGACTGCACCCGCATTACCGTAATGGATAAAAACCGCTTCTCAGAATGGTTGAAAGAACGGGAAAAGAGCCTGAAATCCATATCGGATTTTTGAGGATTTTACCCTCGCTGTTTTCCGATATGACAAAAACCATAAAAACACCGCTGTTATCAGGATTCCCAGGCTGCTGTCTGGCAGCGGTTTTACCGGGGTTACTTGCAACCTCGGTATTATTTCGACGCAAAGGAGGTGACTTTATTGAGCCGTGACAACTTACTCCCCGGCAAACAGACAATGGGCTATAAGCTGCTTGAACTGACTGCCATATCCGGCGAATTGCCCGCCAACCAGCTCTCCCGTCTGTCAGGCGGCGATAGTTATAAAGTTGCTGTCATTACTGCCCTGAAGCAAAAAAGGCTGCTCACAACCTATTACCGCGACAGTCTGCGAGGATACCGCCTGACCGGCTGTGCCAAGCTGCTGCTGTGTGAGAGGAATCCGGAACGCTTTTCCTTCTACCTGACAGGGGCAGTTGATACAAACCATGTACGAAGTGAAATCACCAGACGTTTGCGTCTGCACCGGATTGCGGAAACAACCATTACCATGATGAACGCCGGGGTAAGCGTCTTTCGTGATGAACATCCCACGGTATTTGCTCCCATCTGGGATGAAAGCATCCACATCCGCAGCCCGTCTTTTTTCAATTCCCGTGAAATCAAGGAGCTGGGAACGGTTTTCGCCAAAATCAGAGGTGCCCGTTCCGTAGGCGTCCTGCTGACGGAAAATGACATCTTCGCCGTCTACAATCTGGGTGATGCTTTGATGAAATGGGAATACAAATCGGAAATGCGGACAAAGGCCCTGCTGAAAACC
>DWYI01000002.1 GCA_019118765.1 Candidatus Allofournierella merdavium
TATGTGGGCGAAAACCCCAACATCCTGGCGCTGCCCCAGACCTTCAAGCTGGCGGCGGTGCACCTGTGCATGAAGGACCCCAGCCAGGACTGCATGGACGAGTACGGCCATCACCCCTGCTGCGGCTGAACCAGAGAAAAAACGGGAGCGGACCTGAAAGGGTCCGCTCCCGTTTTTTGGCCGTGACGGCCTTCGGAGAGAGAAAATGCCCGTTGGCAGCGCCGCGTTTCGCGGCGGGGATGGTGTTGTCAGCGGGGGGCGTGCTTTTCGCAGCCCGGGCAGCCGCCGCAGCAGCCGCCGGAACAGCCCCCGTGGCAGCCGGAGCAGCCGCCCGCGTCGGGGCAACCGATGCAGCCCGCGCCGCGCTTTTTCGCCCGGTAGACATAGAGGGCGGCGGGAAGCACCGCGACGGCGATGAGGCCGCCGGCAATGAGGTTCGCCATCATGCGGCACTCACCCCCTTCAGGGAATAGGTCTTCTCCAGCGAGCGGTCGGCCCGCAGGCACAGCCAGGTGAGAACAGCGGCAAAGGCGGCCACCGCGGCCAGGCCGGGCAGCGCCCCCGCGCCGAAGCTGCCGGTGGTGAAGAGGGTGCCGAACTGGTAGACCAGCACGCCCACCGAGTAGCCGGTGCCCAGCTGCAGGCCGATGCCGGCCCACAGCCACTTCGCGCTCTTCATCTCGCTGTTCATGGCGCCGATGGCGGCGAAGCAGGGCGGGGTGTAGAGGTTGAACATCAGGTAGGCCAGGGCCGCCACCCGGGTGATGGCCAGGATGCCCGCCACCTGGGCGCCCGAGCCCTCGATCATGGCCAGTTCGTCGGTGTCGATGAAGTTTTGCAGCCCCACGAAGCAGACCGCCAGGGTGCCCACAAAGGTGAAGCGCCGGCGGTCGGCCTCCTCCACCGCCTTCTTGTCGGTCAGGTCCACGCCGCTCTGCACATAGGGGGCCTTCTGCCCCCTGCCCCGCAGGGCGGCCGCGGCGGCCACCGCCTCCCCCAGCCCTTCGCCGGAGGTGGAGACCGTTTTGACCACCGGGCAGCCCAGCGCCGCCGAAAGGGCCGCCGCGTCGATGGCGGTGCCCTGCTTTTCACTGGCGTCGCTCTTGTTCAGCGCCACCACCACCGGCACCCCCAGCTCCAGCAGCTGCGTGGTGAAAAACAGGCTGCGGGAGAGGTTGGTGGCGTCCACGATGTTGATGATCACGTCCGGCTTTTCGTGCCGCACATAGGCGCTGGTGATGCTCTCCTCCGAGGTGAAGGGCGACATGGAGTAGGCGCCGGGCAGGTCCACGGCGATCAGCTCCTCCCCTCCGGGGGCATAGGCCTTTTTGATGGGGTGCTCCTTCTTTTCCACCGTCACCCCGGCCCAGTTGCCCACCTTCTCGCTGCGCCCGGTGAGGGCGTTGTACATGGTGGTCTTGCCGGAGTTGGGGTTTCCGGTCAGTGCGATCCTCATAAGCGCTCCTCCTGTTGAAGTTGTGCGCCCCGTGGGGCATATCGCCGGCGCCGAGTGGTTAGATGGAACTAACCTTCCGGCGCGCCGTGCGGTCAAAACGGGGCCGGGCGAGGGGCAGCGCGCCCTCACACCCGGATGGCCCCGGCCAGCTGGTCGTCGATGGTGTAGCGGCCGTCCTTGATGGACACCACGCAGCCGCCCCTGCGGTGGGCGATCACCGTGATGGGCTGGCCGGAAAAGCAG
Organism: Candidatus Allofournierella merdavium; assembly: GCA_019118765.1. Taxonomy (GTDB): domain Bacteria; phylum Bacillota; class Clostridia; order Oscillospirales; family Ruminococcaceae; genus Allofournierella_A; species Allofournierella_A merdavium. Next base: position 1,700 of record DWYI01000002.1, read on the forward strand.
CCGAGGGAGAACAGAAAGGCGTCCATCTCCTCGTCGTCGGTCTGGATGGCCCGCACGATGTATTCCCGGCCGGCCTCGGCGTTGTTCAAAGTCATATCCTTCCCTCCCTTCGGCGTCGGCACCGTCGAGGTTAGCTTGCGCTAACCGCTGCCGCGAAAAGAGTTAGTGCTTGCTAACTGCCTTTTGATGATACTTCATCCCCGGCGATTTGTCAACCCCTTTTTTGCGGGGGGGACGGGAGCCGCCGGCCCCGCGGCGCGGGTTGCAGGAAAGCGGCGCCCTTTGGTATAATGGATAAAAACGCCGAGGGAGGGGTGCGCCGTGGATTTTTACACCGACACCAGCGCCCGGCTGGACAAGCTGTCCGGCACCGAGCGCAACGTTTTCAACTTTGTCATCAAGAATATGCACCGGGTGAAGGATATGAGCATCCGGGAGCTGGCGGCGGAGTGCTATGTGTCCACCACCACCCTGTTCCGGCTGGTGAAAAAGCTGGGGTTCGAGGGGTACAGCGAGTTTGTGGCCGCCATCCGCGACACCGAGGCGGACAGCCGCCGCATCGACATTCCGGACGTGGTCTTCGGGGCGGACTACCAGAGCAGCTACCTGAAGAACATCACCGAGGCGGTGCAGGTGATCACCCCGGAAAAGAAGGAGGCCTTCGACCGCATCATGAGCCGGTACCCCAAGATCTACATCCTGGCCCAGGGCCTGTCGCAGGATGTGGGCTGGTATTTCTACCGGATGCTCACCACCTGCGGCTACGAGGTGGAGTTTCCCGAACAGGAGTACCAGTTCAAGGCCATTTTGCGGCGCATCAAGCGGGACGACGTGCTGCTGGTGCTCAGCTATACCGGCAACAACCAGGTGGTCATCCGCCAGATCGAGGAGATCTTCGCCATCGCCACCCCCACCATCATCTCCATCACCCGGGCGGACAACAACGTCATCCAGAACATGAGCGACCTGAACTTTTATATGTTTGCCGACGAGGTGGAGTATCTGGGCAGCGACGTGACCAGCCGCTGCGGCATGATCGCCATTCTGGAGAGCCTGATGTACAGCCGGATCACCGCCGCCCAGAAGGGCGGCTGAGGCACAGGGCGGACAGCGGGCGGGGCGGCGCGCTCTCTCGGGGCGCGCCGCCCCGCCTTCGCGCACGGAAAACGGCGCCGGGGGCAGGCCCCCGGCGCCGTTTTCCAGCCGTTCAAGAGGATGAAAAATGCGCGGATCGCGTAAGGAGAGGGGCCTCAGCCCACCACCCGGGTGCCGCTCTCGCCCCGCAGGGCCGCGGCGGCGTTGGCCAGGCTGGCGATGATGGCCTCGCCGCCGGCGGCGGCAAAGGACATGGCCGCCTGCACCTTGGGCAGCATGCTGCCCGGGGCGAAATGGCCCTCGCCGCAGTACCGCTCGGCCTCGGCCACCGTCATCTCGGCCAGCTCCTTCTGGTCGGGCTTGCCCCAGTTGATCGCCACCCGGTCCACCGCGGTGAGGATCACCAGCAT
>DWYI01000020.1 GCA_019118765.1 Candidatus Allofournierella merdavium
GGTCAGATCGTTGATGGCCACCACTTCGTAGCCCTCCGCGCCAAACATCTGACGGAAGGCCAGACGGCCGATGCGGCCGAAACCATTGATTGCAACTTTCACTGCCATTGTAAAATCCTCCTTATGATTCGAGCCCCTCCCTGGCGGGCGGAACTTCTCACGGCTGGTTTTATTGTAGCGCAATTCCCGTGAAAGCACAAGGGGCTGTGAAGAATTTAACGCAAAAATGCAAAAGAAAACTTTGGAAGGTACAACGCGCGCATGAACAAAGCCCGCCCCGCCACACTAAAGGGAGACTGAAAAAAGGACGGGGATGGGATGAGCCTGCAAACCGAGTGCCCGCGGCGCACCGCGGCGCTGCTGCGCGCTGAATGCGCCGAGGTGCTCACGGCGGAAGGCGCGGCGGCGCGCGCCGCCGGCTACCGCATTTTGCGCGCGGCGCAGAATCTGGAGATGTGGGCGGATCTCACCGGCGGCGGCTTTCCCGCGCGGGTGATGGACCTTGCCGCCAGCGCCCGGGCGCTGGCCGAGGCGGCGCGGGAGGTGTGCCCCATGCCCCCTTCCCTGCTGCGCTTTGCCGCCTGCGGCCAGCCGCTGCCGGTGACCGCCAGCGAGCCGGCCTTCGGGGCGGCATTTCTGAATCTTTTGTGCAACAGCCTTGTCTACGGCGGGGCGAAACCGGCGGTGAGCGTGCGCTGCCTGCGCCAGGGCAACCGGGCGGTGCTGCTCTTCCGGGACTGGGGGCCAGGCATCCCGCTCCACCGCCAGCGGCAGGCCCTGACCCCCTTTGCCGGGTCGGGCAGCCTGCCGGGGCTGGGGCTGGGGCTGCCGCTGGCCGCCGCCTTCGCGGCCCGCTACGGCGGGGCCTTCACACTGGAGAGCCGGCCGGGCCGGGGGGTGGCGGCGGCGCTGTCGCTGCCGCTGTGCCCGGTGGCCCGGCTGCCCCGGCCGCCCCACGCCGCCGCTTTGCTGGCCGACCGGTACAGCCCGGTGTATGTGCAGCTGTCGCCCCGGTGCATCCTGCCCGATTGACCCGCGCAAACGGGTATATTATAATGGACGTGCACGATTTTTCGGGAGGCACGGCATGAAAAAGCGAATCTGTATCCTTTACACCGGCGGCACCATCGGCATGGTGCCCACCCCCAAAGGCTACGCCCCCCGGCGGGGATACCTGGGCCCGCTGCTGGCGGAGATGCCGGAACTCACCGGCCCCGAGGCCCCCGACTGGGATCTGGTGGAGATGGATCCCCTGCTGGACTCCTCCAACATCGCGGTGGACCAGTGGAACGACATCGGCCGGGCCATCTTTGCCCGCTACGGCGATTACGACGGCTTTGTGGTGCTGCACGGCACCGACACCATGGCCTACACCGCCGGCGCGCTGAGTTTCATGCTGGAGAACCTGCAAAAGCCGGTGGTGCTCACCGGCAGCCAGATCCCCCTGTGCCGGCTGCGCAGCGACGGGCGGGAGAACCTGATCACCAGCCTGCTGATCGCGGCCCAGGGCCGGGCCGCCGAGGTGTGCCTTTATTTTGGCGGCAAGCTGCTGCGGGGCAACCGGGCGGTAAAGCGCTCGGCGGACGGGCTGCAGGCCTTTTTCAGCCCCAATTACCCGCCGCTGGCGCTGGCGGGGGTGAACATCCGCTACGACGACGCGGCCCTGCGCCGGCCCGGCCCCGAGGGCCCGCCGGCGCTGGCCCCCTTCGACCAGGTGCCCATCGGGGTGCTGAAGGTGTTCCCCGGCATCCAGTTCGACCTGTTCGAGCCCATCATGACCCGCCGGCTGCGGGGCATCGTGCTGGAGACCTTCGGCGCGGGCAACATCCCCGACGAGCAGGGCGCGCTGCCGCCCCTCATCCGCAAGGCCTGGCAGAACGGCGCGGTGCTGACGGTGTGCAGTCAGTGCTTCCAGGGCGGGGTGCTGCTGGGTGAGTACGCCGCCAGCGCGCCGCTGACAGCGGCGGGGGCGGTGAGCGGCGGCGACATGACCACCGAGGCCGCCGTGGCAAAACTCTACTATCTGTTCAGCAAGGGGCTGGACTCCGCCGCCGTGAAGGAGAAGATGGGAGAAAACCTGCGGGGCGAGCGCAGCGACGCCGCTACATAAATTTCCGCGAAAGAGGCGGCCCCCGCCGGGAAGTTCCCGGCGGGGGCCGCCTCTTGCTTTGTCAGCGCCTGATGATCTTGTAAAGCTGGATGGCCAGGGTGGGCGCCAGGGCCAGCAGGGCGATCTGCCCCAGCTGGACCGCCGAGAGGGCGCTCACGGCGAAGAGGCCCTTCAGCGCCGGCACAAAGAGCACCGCCGCCAGCAGCGCCGTGCCCAGCAGGAAGGCGCCCAGGCTGTACCAGTTGCCGGAAAAGCCCAGCTTGAAGATGGAGGCCCGGCCCCGGCAGTTGAACCCGTGGAACAGCCGCGCCAGGGTGAGGGTGGCGAAGGCCATGGTGCTGGCCAGCGCCGCCCCGCCGGCGGAAAGGCCCAGGTAGAAGGCGGTCATGGTGGCGGCGCCGATCAGCGCGCCCTGGGCGCCGATGACGCCCAGCAGCCCCTTGTCCAGGATGGGTTTCCTGGGGTCGCGGGGGGGCTGGTCCAGCAGGTCCTCCCCCGCGGGCTCCATGCCGATGGCCAGGGCGGGCAGGCTGTCGGTGAGGAGGTTGATGAACAGCAGGTGCACCGCCTGGAAGGGCACCGGCAGCCCCGCCAGCGAGGCCCACAGCACGCAGAGGATGCCCGCCGTGTTGCCCGAGAGCAGGAATTGGATGGCGTTTTTGATGTTGGCATAGACGCCCCGGCCGTTCACCACCGCCCGCACGATGGTGGCGAAGTTGTCGTCGGTGAGGATCATGGAGGCGGCGTCCTTGCTCACCTCGGTGCCGGTGATGCCCATGGCCACGCCGATGTCCGCGGCCTTCAGGGCGGGCGCGTCGTTCACCCCGTCGCCGGTCATGGACACGATGCTGCCCCGGCGCTGCCAGGCCTCCACGATGCGGATCTTGTGCTCGGGCGAGACCCGGGCGTAGACCGACACCCGGGGCAGCACCTCGTCCAGCTGAGCGTCGGTCATGCGCTGCAGCGCCGCGCCGTCCAGCGCCTCGTCCCCCGGCCGCAGGATGCCGATCCTGGCGGCGATGGCGCTGGCGGTGACCTTGTGGTCGCCGGTGATCATGATGGTGCGGATGCCGGCGCGCTTCGCGTCCGCCACCGCCTGCACCGACTCGGGCCGGGGCGGGTCCACCATGGCCACCAGGCCCACAAAGGTGAAGTCGCTCTCGCAGGCCATGGTGAGGGGTTCGTCCTCGGCCAGGGTGCGGCGGGCAAAGCCCAGCACCCGCAGCCCCTGCCCCGACCAGGCGTCGTTCACCCTGTCCAGCAGGGCCCTGTCGTCGTCGGTGATGGGCCGCTCGCCCGCCGCCGTGAGGATGCGCGCCGAGCGGGCCAGCAGTTCGTCCATGGCGCCCTTGGTGTAGAGGGTGCGCCGCCCGTCCACCCGGTGCAGGGTGCTCATCAGCTTGCGGTCGGAGTCGAAGGCCAGCTCGCCCAGGCGGGGGTATTCCGCCCGCAGGGCCTGCTCGCTCAGGCCCATGCCCCGCCCCAGCTGCACCAGGGCGATCTCGGTGGGGTCGCCCACCGCGCCCTCCTCGCCGATGGTGGCGTCGCTGGCCAGCAGGCCCATCCCGGCCAGCAGGGTCTGGGCCGGGTCGTCGGCGGCCATGGCGGCCGCGTCCAGCTCCTCGCCGGCCACCCAGGCCTTCTGCACCTCCATGCGGTTCTGGGTGAGGGTGCCGGTCTTGTCCGAGCAGATCACCGACACCGACCCCAGGCTCTCCACCGCCTTCAGGTCCTTGATGACCGCGTTCTGCCGGGCCATCTTCTGCGTGCCCATGGCCAGCACGATGGTGACGATGGAGCTGAGGGCCTCGGGGATGGCGGCCACCGCCAGCGCCACGGCGAACATCAGGGAGTCCAGCACGGGCATGCCGCTGCGGAAGATGGACAGCAGGAACACCACCCCGCAGATGGCCATGATCACCACCGCCAGCTTGCCGCTGAAGGCGTCCAGGCTCTGCTGCAGGGGGGTCTTGCGCTGCTGGGTGCGGTTCATCAGGGCGGCGATGTGGCCGATCTCGGTGTCCATGCCGGTGCCGGTGACCACCATCATCCCCCGGCCGTAGGTGACCAGCGACCCGGAAAAGGCCATGTTTTTCCGGTCGCCCAGGGGCACCTCGTCCCCTTCCAGCGGCCCGTCGGTCTTTTCCACCGGCTCGCTCTCACCGGTGAGGCTGCTCTCGTTGACCTTCAGCGACCAGCTGTTCAAAAGCCGCCCGTCGGCCACCACCATGTCGCCCGCCTCCAGCAGCACCACGTCGCCGGGCACCACCTGTGTGGAGGGCAGGGCCACCGTCTCGCCGCCCCGCAGCACCTTGGCGGTGGGGGCGGACATGGCCTTCAGGCTCTCCAGGCTCTTTTCCGCCTTGAGGTACTGCACCGTGCCCAGCACCGCGTTGAGCAGCAGCACCGCGAAGATCACCAGGGTGCTCTCGCTCTGGCCGCTGGCCAGGGAGATGAGGGCCGCCGCCACGAGGATGATCACCAGCAGGTCCTTGAACTGTTCGGCAAACACCTGCAAAGCGCTCTTTTTCTTGCCCTCCGACAGCTTGTTCTCCCCGTACTGCTCCCGACGGCGGGCCGCCTCGTCGGCGGTGAGGCCCTCGGCGGTGACCTGCAGGGCGTCCAGGGTCTCGCGGGCTGTTTTTTTGTACCAGTTTTCCATCTTTTGTGCCTCCCCTGTCTTCTTTGCGGGCATATAAAATGCCCGGCCGTCCTTGCGCGGCGGCCGGGCAAAAAGAAAAGACCTCCCGGCAGCCGCGGCAAAGCGACTGCTGAAAAGTCTTGTGACCACAAAACACAGGGCCCGCGCCGCCAGGCCCGAGGGGCCGGCTTGTTGGCGGTGCGGCAGGGCGGCTTTGGACCGGCCGCCTACACTACTCCCTTTTCAACACCGTTATTATACCCGGAAGGGGGCGGCGCGTCAATCGCGCCGCCCCCATTTTACAAACATTTTACATTTCAGGTCCCGTCGGCGGCGGGTTCCGGCTCCCGGGCCGGGGCCCCCGCGGAGCCAAAGGCGTACACCGCGCCGCAAAGGCCCACCAGCGCCAGCGCCGCGGCCTCGGCCAGGTCGGCCGGGGCGGCGCTGCCCACCAGAAAGCGGGCCAGCGCGCCGGGGAAGGCCAGGCAGCTGCACAGCAGAAAAGCCGCGCTGCCGGTGAAGAACACCCAGCCGCCGCTGCGCCCGCCGGGCAGATAGGCCACCTTGGCCTGGGCGGCGGTGAAGAGCAGCGCCGCCAGCGCCGCCAGGGCGGCGAAGTTGGCGTCCACCCGGGCCATGCCGGTGGGGGCCAGGCCGAAGCGGCAGATGGTGAGCAGATAGAGCGAGAGGGTGCCCGCCACCCCCCACAGGGCGCTGCCGGTGGGGGCTTCAAACTCGGGGGTGAACCGGCTGCGGCCCAGCAGCAGCATCCAGACGGCGCTGACCAGGTACAGCACCGCGCAGGCCTTGCCGAAGGCGTCCAGCGCCGCCCAGCCGGCCAGTTTCGTGCCCGCCAGCGCGGCAAAGCCGAAGCCGGCCAGAAAGCACGTCACGCCCTGAGCGGTGCTCTGGCCGCAGAGGGCCGCGGGGCGGCGGGGCGCCAGCAGCGCGCCCAGCGCCAGCAGCGCCAGCACGCCCCCCGCCACGGCGTAGCGCGCCCAGGCGGGGCCCCAGGTCACAAAGCCGGTGGCAAGGTCGGTGTAGTTCACCACGTCCAGCCAGCGGGCCGCGCCCGCCGTCGCCGCCACCAGCAGCAGCAAAAAAGCAGCAATGCGTTTCATCAGCGTTCCTCGAGGGTCTTGTATTTCTGCCGCACGCCCAGATACTTGTAGGCCGGGCGGATGATGCGGTTGGCGAACATCACTTCCTCCACCCGGTGAGCGCACCAGCCGGGGATGCGGCTGATGGCGAACAGCGGGGTGTACAGGTCCGGCCCGATGCCCAGCATCTTGTAGATCAGGCCGCTGAACAGGTCCACATTGGCACAGACGGTCTTGTTGCCCTTCTCCTCGGCGAACACCTGGGGGCCCAGCCGCTCCACCAGGCACAGCAGGTTAAACTCGTCCTCAAAGCCCTTCTCCATGGCCAGGTCCCGGGCCTTCTGGCGCAGGATCACCGCCCGGGGATCGCTGAGGGTGTACACCGCGTGGCCCATGCCGTAGATCAGGCCGCTGCCGTCGCCCTCCTGGCGGCGGATGATCTTGCGCAGAAACTCCCGCACCTCGTCCTCGTCGGCGTGGTTTTGCACCCCGGCCTGGATCTGGCCCAGCTGCTCCATCACCTTCAGGTTGGCGCCGCCGTGCTTGGGCCCCTTCAGGCTGCCGATGGCCGCCGCGATGGCGGAGTAGGTGTCGGTGCCGGAGGAGGAGAGCACCCGGCAGGTAAAGGCGGAGTTGTTGCCGCCGCCGTGGTCCGCGTGGAGCACCAGGCACAGATCCAGCAGCTTTGCCTCCTCGTGGGTGAACTTCTGGTCCGCCCGATAGGTGGCCAGGATGTGCTCGGCGGTGCTCTGGCCGGGGGTGGGCATATGGAAATACATGCTCTGGTGGTCGTAGATGCGCCGCTTGATCTGGTAGGCGTTCACCATGATGGTGGGCAGGCCGGCGATCAGGCTGATGGACTGCTCCAGCAGGTTCTCCAGGCTCAGGTCCTCGGGATTCTGGTCGTAGCTGTACATGGCCAGCACGCCCCGGGCCAGCTTGTTCATCAGATTGGGGCTGGGGGCCTTCATGATCATGTCCTCGGCAAAGCCGTCGGGCAGGGCCCGGTGGCTTTCCAGGATCTCATCGAACTGGTCCAGTTCCGAGGCGGTGGGCAGGGTGCCGAAGAGCAGCAGCCAGATGACCTCTTCAAACATGAAGCGGTCCTTCTCATAGGCCTCCTCCACGATCTTTTCCACATTGATGCCCCGGTAGATGAGCTTGCCCGGGATGGGCACCACTCTGCCGTCGGGCGTTTTTTCATAGCCCACCACGTCGCAGACGTTGGTGAGCCCCGCCAGCACGCCGGTGCCGTCCGGGTTGCGCAGCCCCCGCTTGACCCCCAGCCGCTCGCTGGTCTCGGGGTCGATGTAGTTATTTTTCAGGAACTCCTCGCATAGATATTTCATTGTCTCCGGCGCGAGCCGGGTCTTTTCCACCGCCATGATCCTTTTCTCCTTTCCTCATTTGATACTTTCCCGTACTCCGCCGCGTCCCGCGGCCGCCTGTCTCTTTAATATATATTTTCCATATTACACGGTTTGCCCTTAAATTGCAAGGGCGACAAAAAGGAGGATGTACATGAAACGCGCGCTGCTTCCCATTGCCCTGTTCGCCCTGCTCACCTACTGCCTGCCGCTGGTGAGCCTGCTGGTGCCGGTGCGGGCCTCCGGCGAAAGCGCCGATCCGCCCGCCGCCTCCGCCGACCCGGAGGCCGGTCAGAGCCCCGCCGCCCAGTTCCTTGCTCCCGCCGACCCGGACGAGACGGGGCAGCAGCCGGCGGACGCGGAGGCCGACAGCGAGGTGATCCGCCTGTGGGACGCGGGCGCCGGCGAGGTGCTGGAGGTGCCGCTGCTGGAGTATCTCATCGGGGCGGCGGCCAGCGAGATGCCGGTGACCTGGCCGGACGAGGCGCTGAAGGCCCAGGCCATTGCCAGCCACAGCTACGCCCTCTACCAGCGGGACCACGCCGAGGCGGACAAGCTCTCGGGGGCCTGGTTCTCGGTGGACCCGGCACGCCGGCAGGGCTACATGAGCAAGGAGGTGCTGCAAAGCTACTGGGGCGACGCCTTTGCGGCCAATTATGCCCGTCTGGAGGCGCTGTTCACCCCCCTTTTGCACCAGGTGCTCACCTTTGAGGGGGCGCCGGCGGCGGCCTGTTACCACGCCATCAGCAACGGGCAGACCGAGGCCAGCGAGAACGTGTGGAACGAGGCGCTGCCCTACCTGGCGGGGGTGGATTCCACCCTGGACCTCACCGCCGAGGGGTATGAACAGACGGTGACCTACACCACCCAGCAGATGTACGACGCCATCGTGCTGGCGGTGCCGGGGGCCGCGCCGGAGGAGGGCGAACCGGAGGGCTGGTTCGGCGAAGCCAGCTACACCCCCGCCGGCTATGTGGACAAGATCCAGTGCGCCGGGGTGTTCGTGCGGGGCACCGACCTGCGCACGGCGCTGGGGCTGCGCAGCGCCTGTTTTTCCATCGAGTATTCCGACGGGGTGTTTGCGGTCACCACCAGGGGATACGGGCACGGCGTGGGGATGAGCCAGTACGGCGCCAGCGCCATGGCCCTCACCGGCAAAAGCTGCGCCGAGATCCTGGCCCACTACTACCCCGGCACCGCCCTGGAGACGCTGCCGGGCTGAGCGCGGACGAAAGGGCCGCCCGCGGGGAGAAAAGATCTCCCCGCGGGCGGCCCTTTTTTGCATTTTCACAGCAGCCGGCACAGCACGCTCTCGGGCGGGAGTTCCTCCATCCGCCCGCCCACCGCCGAAAGGAAGTGGGCGTCGGAGGAGGCGAGCACCTCGAGACCGGGGGGCAGCAGCCCCCGCCGCTCATACTCCGCCGCCCGCTCCGGCCTTTGCAGTTCCACCGCCCGAAAGCCCGCCTCGGCGGGCAGCAGCCCCAGCACGGAAAAAGCGGAATAACTGCCCGCGTCGGCGTGGGCGGGCACCGGCTCGCCGCCTAAGGAACGGCAGCGGGCGGCCGCCTCCTCCAGCGGCCAGGCGCAGGCGGCGGGCAGCAGCTTGTTGATCCTGGCCAGCACCCGGTCCTCCTCGTCCATCACCCACTGCTCGCCCCAGATGGCCGGGTCGCAGGGCAGGGGCGGCAGCGCCTGCCACAGCTGCCGGCCGTACTCCAGCGCCGCCTCCACCGTTTTGAAGTAGCACAGAAGATGGATCTCCTCGGCGCAGGTGACCTCCAGCCCCGGCAGAAGGCGCAGCCCGTACTCCCGGCAGGCCCGCGCGGCGGCGGGCAGGTTCAGGGCGCTGTTGTGGTCGGTGACGGCGATGAGCCCGGCCCCCGCCAGCTTCGCCAGCCCCGCCACGTTGGCGGGGGTCATGTCCCGGTCGGCGCAGGGGGAAAGGCAGGTGTGCAGGTGCAGGTCGTACCGCATCGCCTTTTCCCCCTTTCGTTTTTACAGGCCCATGGCCTTTGCCAGGGCAAGGCTCGCCTCAAATTCCGGCAGGTCGGTGGCAAACACCAGCACATCGTTTTCCGCCGCCCGCTGCCGGGCGGTGTCGTCCAGAACGGCGCCGTGGCAGAGCACGACGCAGGCGCACTCCGCCAGGCAGGCCACCGCCACCGCGTTCACGTTGCCCATCACGGTGAACCAGGCGTCCCCCTCCTTCGCCCGGCCCATGGCCCAGCTCAAAAGGTCGCCGGTGAAGACCCCTTTTATCTCCCGCTCCTCCCCCGGCACCAGCGGCAAAAAGCCGCAGGCGGCGGGCAGGTCGTTGGTGGTCATCGTCCCTCGCCCCCTTCCCCGGCCGCTCTCTCCTGTTTTGCCAGCAGCGCCTCCAGCTGGCGGCAGCGCAGCAGGGCGCAGTCGGTCACCTGGGCCAGGCCCCGCACCACGTCCTCCGCCAGCGCCTCGCAGCTGGGCGCGCCGCAGGCGCCGCAGTCCAGCCCCGGCAGGGCCTTGCAGATGGCCTGCATCCGGTTGTATCGCTCGAACCGCTCCCCCCGGGTGGCCCCCAGTTCCAGCACCGGGGCGTAGGTGAGGTCGGTGTCCCACAGCATCCCGGTGGGCACCCCGCCGTTCAGCCGGTTCACCGTGCCCGCCACCGTGCGCTGCATCCGCTTGAGTTTGGTGCGGGCGATGTAGGGGTTTTCCAGCTGCAGCACGCCCCCCAAGCAGCCGCCCGCGCAGGCCCGCAGCTCCACAAAGTCGATTTGGTCGTATTTTTCGTCCTCCAGATCCTCCAGCACCCGGGTGATGTTCTCCATGCCGTCCGCCACCAGGTGATTCTCCACCCCGGACAGGCCCAGCGCCTCGCCACCGCTGGCCGCCCAGGCCAGGCCCGCCGCGCCCGCCGTCGCCCGGTGGGGCGGGGTGCGGCTGCCGTCCATCAGCGCCAGCAGTTTGGGGTAGATCTCCGCCGCGGCCACCGCCCCGTCCAGGGCGCTGCGGCTGCTGCCCACCGGCGCGCGGCGCATGGTGACCTTGGCCGGGCAGGGCACGATGGCGATGCAGCCGATCTTTTCCGCTGGCAGGCCGGTCTTTTCCGCGGCCCGCTCCTTGGCCATGCGGGCCGCCAGTTCCATGGGCGGCACCAGGGGCAGCACATGGTCGATCAGCTGGGGAAAGCGCACCCGGATGAGCCGCGTCACCGCCGGGCAGGCGGAACTGATCACCGGCTTTTCCACGCTGCCGGTGGCCAGGATGCGGCTGGTGGCGTCGCTGATGAGTTCGGCGGCGGCCGCCTCCTCAAACACGTCGTCAAAGCCGGCTTTGCACAGCGCGTCCAGCACCAGATCCTGATTTTTCTGGTGGTTGTACTGCACATAGAGGCTGGGGGGCACGATGGCCACCCGGTATTCGAAATGCCCCAGCAGCGCCAGCGGGTCGCTCACCGCCCGCTTGGCCCGGTGGGGGCAAAGCCGGATGCACTCACCGCAGTCGATGCAGCGCCCCGCCTCGATCACCGCTTTGCCGCCCCGCACCCGGATGGCCTGGGTGGGGCAGCGCTTGATGCAGTTGGTGCAGCCGTTGCACAGCCGCTTTTCCAGCGTGACCGAATGCACGAATTGGTCCATGTTCCCCTCCCCGAACGGCGCGCCGCTCAGTCGATGTTCACCCGCATGGCGATGGTGGTGCCCACCCCCACGGTGGATTCGATGTGGAATTCATCGGTGTAGCGCTTCATGTTGGGCAGGCCCATGCCCGCCCCGAAGCCCAGGCTGCGCACCTCGGCGCTGGCGGTGGAAAAGCCCTCCCGCATGGCCTGCTCGATGTCCGGGATGCCGGGCCCGTGATCCGACAGCACCATCTCCACCGCCTCGTCGCCGATGGTCACGTCGATGCGCCCGCCCCCCGCGTGGATGGCCAGGTTGATCTCCCCCTCGTAGAGGGCGATGGCGATGCGCCGCACCGCCGCCGCGGGCAGGCCCAGCTTTTTCAGGGTGGACTTCAGCTCGGCGCTGGCCTCCCCCGCCCGGGCGAAGTCGTCGCCGGGCACGGTGTACTCCAGCCGGATGGGTTCGCTCATGCCATCTCCCCTCCCCGCAGGCCCTGCTGATAGAGCCTGCCGCAGGCGGTGAACATGGGCAGGTCGGTGGAGAGCACCGCCATCCCCCGCGCCGCCGCCATCTCCACGATCTGCGCCTGGGGCTGCTTGCCCCGCACAAACACGATGCACACCATGTCCATCATCTCGGCGGTGCGCACCACCTGGGGATTGTTCAGCCCGGTGAGAAGCACCGCCTGGTCCTTCACATAGGCCAGCACGTCGCTCATCATATCGCTGCCGCAAGCCCCGTGCACCTGGGTGTCCAGGTCGGCAGCTGGCGTGTGCAGCGTCGCGTTCAGAATGTCTCTCACCTGCCCGATGGTCATATCGGCGCCCTCCCTTTTCCCTCGGGCGGCCCGGCCGGCCGCCTCTTTGCTTTTATTATAAAAGACGCCCACCCCGCTGACAAGGGCGGATTTGGGGTATTTTTCACAATTTTATTGAAACATCCCGTTTAATTTTGTCTGTATTTCTCGCTCTCAGATTGTTTATTCCGTAACGATCTTTTGGTATAATGGTCTTGTATGGGCAGGTACCGCTGCCCCCGTGACCAACCATCAGGAGGGATAGTATGAGGCACTTTTCCACCGTGCCGTTTGCCGGCACACCCGAACAGGAAGGGCAGTTGAAGGCCTGGCTGGACGAAAACCGGGACACGCCGGGCGCGCTGATGCCCGCCCTGCAGAAGGCCCAGGAGATCTACGGCTACCTGCCCATCGAAGTACAGCGCATGGTGGCCGAGGCGCTGGGCAAGCCCCTGGCCGAAGTGTACGGCGTGGCCACTTTTTACAGCCAGTTCAGCCTGACGCCCAAGGGCAAATACCGCATCAGCGTGTGTCTGGGCACCGCCTGCTATGTGAAGGGCAGCGGCAAGCTGTATGAAAAGCTGCAGGAGAAACTGGGCATCGCCGGCGGCGAGTGCACGCCGGACGGCAAGTTCAGCCTGGACGCCTGCCGCTGCGTGGGCGCCTGCGGCCTGGCCCCGGTGCTGATGGTGAACGACGACGTCTATGGCCGGCTGACGGTGGACGATCTGGACGGCATCCTGGCCAAATACCAGGACTGAGCGGGCAAAAGGAGGCCGGAGGGTGCAGGAACTTTCGATGAACCTGCTGGACGTGGCGGAGAACGCGGTGGCCGCCGGTGCAACGCTGGTGCGCATCGACCTTGCGGTGGACAACGCCGCCCGCCGGCTGCGGCTTTCCATCACCGACAACGGCAAGGGGATGGACCCGGCGCTGGCCGCCCGGGTGACCGATCCCTTCTGCACCAGCCGCACCAGCCGCAAGGTGGGCCTGGGGCTGCCCTTTCTGAAGATGGCGGCCGAGCTCACCGGCGGGCAGCTGACGCTGGAGAGCGAAGAAGGCAGAGGCACCGCCGTGACGGCGCTCTTTTGCACCGACCACATCGACATGCCACCCCTGGGGGACACGGCCGCCAGCGTGGCGGGCCTTATCCAGTGCAGCCCGGACATCGACTTCGTGTTCACCCTCACCGGGCCCGGCGGCGCTTTTTGCGCCGACACCCGCGAGATGCGGCCGCTGCTGGGCGGGGTGAGCTTCGCGGAGCCGGAGGTGGCCTTGTGGCTGCGGGAATATCTGGCCGAACACATCCGTGAGATTTTGGAAAAGGAGTAACGCTGTATGAAGAGTTTGCAGGAACTGGCGGCCATCCGGGACCGGATGCGCCAGACCGTGAATACCCGCGAGCCGGGCGAAAACCCCATCCGCGTGCAGGTGGGCATGGCCACCTGCGGCATCGCCATGGGCGCGCGGCCCGTGCTGAACGCCTTCACCGAAGAGGTGGCCCGCCGGGGGCTTTCCGGCATCATGGTCACCCAGACGGGCTGCATCGGCATCTGCAAGTACGAGCCGGTGGTGGAGGTGTTCGTGCCGGGGCAGGAGAAGGTGACCTATGTGCACATGACCCCCGAAAAGGCCGCCCGGGTGGTGGCGGAACATCTGGCGGGCGGCCATGTGGTGACCGAATACACCATCGGCCAGGCCGGCACGGAAGAATAAGGAGGCGAAGCCAATGTACAGAAGTCATGTCATGATCTGCGGCGGCACCGGCTGCACCTCCTCCGGCAGCGACCGGGTGGCGGCGGCCTTCGAGGCGGAGATCGTCACCGCCGGGCTGGAAAACGAGGTGAAGGTCATCCGCACCGGGTGCTTCGGCCTGTGCGCTTTGGGCCCCATCGTGGTGATCTACCCCGAGGGCACCTTTTACAGCATGGTCAAGCCCGAGGACGTGGCGGAGATCGTGGGCGAGCACCTCTTGAAGGGCCGCCCGGTGATCCGCCTGCTCTACAACGAGACGGTGGCCGAGGACAACTCCATCAAGAGCCTGGACGAGACCTCCTTCTACAAAAAGCAAAAGCGCATCGCCCTGCGCAACTGCGGCGTCATCAACCCCGAGAACATCGAGGAGTACATCGCCTTCGACGGCTACGCCGCCCTGGGCAAGGCCCTCACCGAGATGACCCCCGATGAGGTCATCCAGGTGGTGCTGGACTCCGGCCTGCGGGGCCGGGGCGGCGGCGGCTTCCCCACCGGGCGCAAGTGGCAGCTGGCCTGCGCCGACCGGGGCAAGGTGGAAAAATACGTCTGCTGCAACGCCGACGAGGGCGACCCGGGAGCCTTCATGGACCGCAGCGTGCTGGAGGGCGACCCCCACAGCGTCATCGAGGCCATGGCCATCGCCGGCTACGCCATCGGGGCGAACCGGGGCTATGTGTATGTGCGGGCGGAGTATCCCATCGCGGTGAACCGGCTGTCCACCGCCATCGCCCAGGCCCGGGAGTACGGCCTGCTGGGGCAAAACATCTTCGGCACCGACTTCTCCTTCGACATCGACATCAAGCTGGGCGCGGGCGCCTTCGTCTGCGGCGAGGAGACTGCCCTGATGACCAGCATCGAGGGCAACCGGGGCGAGCCGCGGCCCCGCCCGCCCTTCCCCGCCAAGAAGGGCCTGTTCGGCCGGCCCACCATCCTGAACAACGTGGAGACCTACGCCAACATCCCCCAGATCATCCTGAAGGGGGCGGACTGGTTCCGCAGCATGGGCACCGAGAAGAGCCCCGGCACCAAGGTGTTCGCCCTGGGCGGCAAGATCAAGCACACCGGCCTTGTGGAAGTGCCCATGGGCACCACCCTGCGGGAGATCGTGGAGGAGATCGGCGGCGGCATCCCCGGCGGCAAGAAGTTCAAGGCCGCCCAGACCGGCGGGCCCTCCGGCGGCTGCATCCCCGCCAGCCTCATCGACACCCCCATCGACTACGACAACCTGATGGCCATCGGCAGCATGATGGGCTCCGGCGGCCTGATCGTCATGGACGAGGACACCTGCATGGTGGACATCGCCAAGTTCTTTTTGGAATTTACGGTGGACGAGAGCTGCGGCAAGTGCACCCCCTGCCGGGTGGGCACCAAGCGCCTTTTGGAACTGCTGGAGAAGATCACCAGCGGCAACGGCACCATGCGGGATCTGGAGCGCATCGAGGAACTGGCCCAGTTCATCAAGGAGAACAGCCTGTGCGGCCTGGGGCAGACCGCCCCGAACCCGGTGCTCTCCACCCTGAAGTACTTCCGGGAGGAGTACCTGGCCCACATCCAGGACAAGCGCTGCCCCGCCGGGGTGTGCAAGGCCCTGCTCACCTACAAGATCGACGAGACCAAGTGCCGCGGCTGCACCCTCTGCGCCCGGGCCTGCCCCGCGGGCGCCATCAACGGCAGCGTGCGCAACCCCCACAACATCGACACCCTCAAGTGTGTCAAGTGCGGGGCCTGCATGGAGACCTGCCGCTTCGGCGCCATCAGCAAGGGTTAAAGGAGGACGGGAAGAATGGAAATGGTAAACCTGAAGATCAACAACGTGCCCTGCAAAGCGCCGGCGGGGGCCACCATCCTGGAGGCCGCCCACGAGATCGGCATCACCATCCCCACCCTGTGCTACTTAAAGGAGATCCAGCGGGTGAACGGCGCCTGCCGCGTCTGCGTGGTGGAGGTGAAGGGGGCGAAAAACCTGCTGCCCGCCTGCGTCTACCCGGTGAGCGAGGGCATGGAGGTGTTCACCAACACCCCCAAGGTGCAGGCCGCCCGCAAGACCAACCTGGAGCTCATCCTCTCCACCCACAACCAGGACTGCATGAGCTGCGTGCGCAGCGGCGATTGCGAGCTGCTGCGGCTGTGCAAGCAGTACGGGGTGGACAAATCCAACTCCTTCGAGGGCGCGATGCCCGAGCGCCAGGACGACTACAGCGCCCTGCACCTTTTGAAGGACAACTCCAAGTGCATCATCTGCCGCCGCTGCATCTCCACCTGCGCCGAGAATCAGGGCGTGGGGGTCATCAACGTGGTGGAGCGGGGCTTCAACACCCACATCGCCTGCGCCTTTGAGGGCAAGCTGGCGGACTCCACCTGCATCGGCTGCGGCCAGTGCATCAACGTCTGCCCCACCGGCGCGCTGGTGGAGCGGGACGACACCGGCAAGGTGTGGGCCGCCCTGGGCGACCCCACCCGCCACGTCATCGTGCAGACCGCCCCCAGCGTGCGGGCGGCCCTGGGCGAGGAGTTCGGCCTGCCCATCGGCACCAACGTGCAGGGCAAGATGGTGGCCGCCCTGCGGCGGCTGGGCTTTGCCGGCGTGTTCGACAC
The DNA here is from genome assembly GCA_019118765.1 of Candidatus Allofournierella merdavium. GTDB lineage: Bacteria > Bacillota > Clostridia > Oscillospirales > Ruminococcaceae > Allofournierella_A > Allofournierella_A merdavium. Next base: position 15,964 of record DWYI01000020.1, read on the forward strand.
CGACTTTGCCGCCGACATGACCATCATGGAGGAGGCCACCGAGTTTCTGCACCGGGTGAAGGAGGGCGGCCCCCTGCCCCTCATCACCAGCTGCAGCCCCGGCTGGGTGCGCTACTGCGAGACCTTCCACCCGGACTTCATCCCCAACCTCTCCAGCTGCAAGAGCCCCCAGCAGATGTTCGGGGCGCTGAGCAAGACCTACTACGCGCAAAAGATGGGCATCGACCCCCGGGACATCTACTGCGTCAGCGTGATGCCCTGCACCGCCAAGAAGCTGGAGATCGGCCGCCCGGACGAGTGCGCCGCCGGCGAGGGCATCCCCGATGTGGACGTGTCCATCACCACCCGGGAGCTGGCGCGGATGATCCACCGCAGCGGCCTGCGCTTCAACGACCTGCCCGACGAGGACTTCGACCCCGCCATGGGCGAGGCCTCCGGCGCGGGGCACATCTTCGGCGCCACCGGCGGCGTGATGGAGGCGGCGCTGCGCACCGCGGTGGAGACCCTCACCGGCCAGGAGGTGCAGCCGGTGGAGTTCGAGGCCGTGCGGGGCACCAAAGGCATCAAGGAGGCCACCTACCAGGTGGAGGACCTGACGCTGCGGGTGTGCGTGGTCAGCGGCACCGCCAACGCCGGCAAGGTGCTGGACATGGTGCGCCGCGGCGAAAAGCAGTACGACTTCATCGAGGTGATGGCCTGCCCCGGCGGCTGCGTCAACGGCGGCGGCCAGCCCATCCAGCCCGCCCCGGTGCGCAACTTCACCGACATCAAGGCCCTGCGCGCCAAGGCCCTCTACGATCAGGACGAGCACAGCCCCGTGCGCAAGAGCCACGAGAACCTGCTGGTGAAAAAGGTGTATGTGGAGTTTTTGGGCAAGCCCGGCGGCAAGAAGGCCCACGAGATCCTGCACACCCACTACCAGAAGCGGGAGAAGTTGTATTGAGCGGGAAAATCCGCTAAAATAGACTGCAGAGCGCCGCTTTGCAGAAAGACGCGCGCCGGGCGGCGCGGGGCATCCCCCCCGCGCTGCCCGGCGGCCCTTTTGGGGCGCGGCGCAACAGGGGCACGGGAGGCGGGCAGCGGTGAACGACATCAGCTTTCAGCAGATACTGTATTTTCGGGCAGCCATGCGCAGCACCAGCTTTTCGGCCGCCGCGAAACTGGCCTACACCACCCAGTCCACCATCAGCAAGGAGATGCGGGCGCTGGAGCGGGTGGTGGGCGAGCCGCTGTTCATTCGGGGCAAGCGGGGCAGCTTTCCCACCCAGCGGGCGGTGGAACTGGACATGGAGCTGACGGGGATCTACGACACGGTGGACCGCCTGCTCACCGGCTCCGAGGCCCTGGGCAAGGAGGAGCTCGGCATCGGCTTCTGCCAGAGCATCGATTTTCTGTCGGCCATACCCCATTTCTTCGAGACGCTGCGGGAATTTGAGGAGGAGCTGAACGTCCGGCTGGTCTGCCGGGAGAACAGCGAGGTGCTGAGCGGCGTTCTGGACGGCTCGCTGGACCTGGGGTTCATCCTGTCGGACTCCAACCCCGTGAACCCCAACATCAAACTGCACACGGCGGTGTCCGCCGCGCCCCGGGTGTACTTTTCCCGCAACTGCCCGCTGGCCCGGGCCGACAAGCCCCTCTCGCCGGAGGCCTTTTCCCGCTATCCCCTCATCACCACAAAATACCTGATCGAGCAGAACGGCTACCGGATGGTCAATCTGCTGCCCTTCACCCCCGCCTGGATCAAGATCGTGGACTCCTACGACGACGTGCTCCTGCATCTTGCCACCGGGCGCTACATCACCCTGCTGCGCCCCTATGTGAACCTGGCCAACAACGTGAACGTGGTGGGCTATGAACTGCCCGCCAGCTATTCCCTCAAGCAGGGCGTGTCGATGATCTGGCGCAAGGACAACAAAAACAGCCGGCTGAAAGCCCTGCTGAACAAACTGCGCCTTTACGACAAGCAGCCGTGAGGGCGCGCAGTCCCAGGAAACGCAAAGAAGGCCCGCGCGCGGTTTGCACCGCGCGGGGGCCTTCTTGGCGCTGAAAAAGCCGGCGGCCGCCCTCAAACGGGAGGCCGCCGGCCGGAAGCTGCCGGTCAGGCAGATTTTTTGCTGATCGCCCGGAAGATGAAATAGGCGGGGATGGAGGTGGCCATCAGGCCGATGCTCTTGAGCATCTGCGCGGGGGTGCAGGTGAGGCAGATGGCAAGGGTGATGGCAATGGCCAGGATGGTGGTGACGGGGTAGCCCGGCATCTTCAGGGGGCGCTTCAACTCGGGCCGCTTTTTGCGCAGCACCAGCAGCGACAGGCAGACAACGCATTCCAGGATGCGCCCGGCGAAGACGTTGATGGCCAGCAGGGTGCTGAAGGAGCCGGTCCACACAAAGACCAGCGCCACCAGGCAGATGAACAGGGTGGGTACATAGGGGGTGTTGAACTTGCTGTGCAGCCGGCCGAAGGATTTGAACATCAGGCCGTGCTGGCTCATGGAGAAGGTCACCCGGGGATAGCTCATGATGCCGCCGTTCAGCGCGCCGAAGATGGACACGCAGGCGCCGATGGTGACGATGACGGTGCCGGCGGTGCCGAAGATGGCGGTGCCGGCGTCCACCACGGGGGTCTCGCTGCCGGCCAGGGCGGCGAAGCCCACGGTGCCCACGCAGGCCACCGAGATCAGGATGTTCACAGCGATGACCACCACCATGCCGATGATCAGCGCCCGGGGCAGGGTCTTTTCGGGGTTCTTGATGTCACCGGCCATGTAAGCCAGCTGGTAGTAGCCGCCGAAGGCCAGGAAGGCGGGGAACGCCGCGCTCAGCACGCCGCTGGCGCCGGTCTGCGCGTCCGGCACCACGGTGGTGAAGTTCTCGGGCGAGAGGATGAAGAAGCCGCCCACGATCACCAGGATCAGCGCCAGCAGCTTGCCCACGGTGAAGATGTTCGCCACGGTGGAGCCCAGCTTGGTGCCGCAGATGTTCAGGATCATCAGGGCGAGGATGATGGCCGAGGCGATCATCTTGATGCCGGTGGCGGTGATGCCGGGCACCAGCTTGGCGAAGTTGGTGGCAAAGCCGGTGGCCAGCATGGCCACCAGCGGGATGTAGTTGCCGATGGTCATGGACCAGCCGTAGACAAAGCCGCCGGGCTTGCCGAAGGCCTCGGTGATGTAGACGTAGGGGCCGCCGGCCTCCGGCATGGCCGGGGCCAGTTCGGAGTAGACCAGGGCGCAGAGGATGCCGCTGGCGCCCGCCAGCACCCAGGCGATCATGAACGGGCCGAAGGAGCCCGCCGCCGCGGCCACGGTGCCGGGGGTCATAAAGATGCCCGAGCCGATCACGGCACCCACCAGGATGGACACCGCGCCGAACAGGCCGATCTGGCGCTTCAGTCCTGTCTCTTGTGCGTTCATCTCACACCTCTCCTTTCACGGTGCTCTTTTCCAGGGCGTGCTCGATGGCCCAGGGCGAGAGTTCCTGCCCGATGCCCGGCAGTTCCGGCACGCTGCAGAAGCCCTTCTCGTCGGGCTGGTAATCGTAGACGCCCAGGCGGATGTTCTTGTCGTTGCGGTTGGTGACGTGATGCTCGTGGATCACGAAGTTCGGGATGGAGGATTCCACATGGAGCGACGCCGCGATGGCGATGGGGCTGCCGCAGACGTGGATCTGGATGCCCGCGTCCACCGCCGCGGCCATGGAGGCGATCTTCATCGCCTCGGTGATGCCGCCGCAGGTGCCCAGGTCGGGCTGGTAGATCTGGTAGGCGTCCTGCTTGATCAGGTTCGCGTAGTGGTACTTGCCATACACCCGCTCGCCGCCTGCCTGGGGAATGGCGGAAAGCTTGCGCACCGTCTCCAGCACCTGCAGGTTCATGGGGGTGCAGGTCTCCTCCATGAACATGATGTTGTAGGGCTTGATGATCTCGCTCATCTCCACCGCGGACACCGCGTCGGTGCGGGCGTGGTTCTCCACGATGATGTCCACCTTGTCGCCCACGGCGCGCCGCACCGCGCTCACCCGCTCGTCGATCAGGGCGCGCACCTCCGGGTGGATGGGCCCCTTCAAAAAGCCCAGACGGCCGCCCTGCGCGTCATAGGTGATAAAGTTGATCTTGATGGCGTCGAAGCCCTCGGAGACCGCCTTGAGGGAGTGCTCCACCAGGTCCTCGGTCTTGTAGCCCCGGTCGAACACCATGCCCTTGCCCCAGCCGAACTGAAGCTGGCTGGCGTAGGCCCGCAGCTTGTCGCGGCACTTGCCGCCCAGCAGCTTGTAGAGCGGAACGTTCAGCGCCTTCGCCTTGATGTCCCAGCAGGCCATGTCGATGGCGCTGATCGCGGAGAACATCACCGTGCCGCCGCCCTGCGCCCAGAAGGTCTGGGTGTACATCCGATCCCAGACGGCCTCCGTGGCCATCGGGTCCATCCCGATCACCAGCGGAGCCACTTCCTGGATCATGCGGTAGGATGCGCTGGCCCCCGTGTCGAACCCGACGGAAGCCTCGCCATAGCCATAGATCCCTTCATCCGTGTTGACACGGCAGACGATGGGCCGCCACCCGGGCGAGCCGCCATCCAGAAGGAAGGTGTCGATGCTTTGGATCTTCAAGAAAACTTACCTCCTCGTTTCACATCTGTCAGTACTGACCTTGCCTTCATTATACGGCATTCCGCGCCAGTCAGTCATTCCAAGATGGAATGGATCGCATTCCTTTTGCTCATAGCCCCTCCGATGAGGCGTTTCTCCTTTTCGCGCCCCGGCTCCCCATTCTGCGACAGAAAATTTAAATACTCACTGTAAAATTATAATACAATTACACAAAAACAGGCGGCGGTCCAACGGCCCGCCGTCTGTTTCGTGTGGTGCAAATTCCGTGGCGCTTCCCCCGCTAGGTATTCCAGCTTCGCCTTTTGGCAGAAGCCGCCCCCCGCCGCGCGCAAAAGGCCGCCGCCGGGGCGGACGGTCAAAAAAGGGCGGCGGACAAAGCCGTCCGCCGCCCTTTCGTTGTTTGCAATGCCGCTCAGTTCAGGATGGTGAGTTCGGTCTCGGGGTCGAACAGATGCACCTTGTGGGGGTCGAAGGCCACCACCACGTCGCTGCCGTTCTTCGCCTTGGAGGTGGGGGCCACGCGGGCGGTGAGCTTGCTGCCCTTGTAGTCCAGGTAGAGGTAGATCTCGCTGCCCATCAGCTCGCTGACCTCCACGTTGGCGGTGAGCTTGCAGTCGCTGTGCTTGGCCACGAACTCCTCGTCGTCCTTGATGTCCTCGGGGCGCACACCGGCCTTGACGGCCTTGCCCACATAGGCGTCCAGCTTGCCGTCGGCGGTCTTCTCCGGGGGCAGGATGATCTTGTCGCCGCTGAGATCGATCACATAGTTGCCGCCCTCCTTGTTCAGGGTGGCATCCAGGAAGTTCATCTGGGGGCTGCCGATGAAGCCCGCCACGAACATGTTGCAGGGCAGGTCGTACAGGTGCTGGGGGGTGTCGACCTGCTGGATGATGCCGTCCTTCATGACCACGATGCGGTCGCCCATGGTCATGGCCTCGGTCTGGTCATGGGTGACGTAGATGAATGTGGTGGCCAGCTTCTGATGCAGCTTGATGATCTCGGTGCGCATGCTGGTGCGCAGCTTGGCGTCCAGGTTGGACAGAGGCTCATCCAGCAGGAACACCGCCGGGTTGCGCACCATGGCGCGGCCCAGGGCAACGCGCTGGCGCTGGCCGCCGGACAGCGCCTTGGGCTTGCGGTCCAGCAGGTGCTCGATGTCCAGCACCTTGGCGGCCTCGCGCACCCGCTTGTCGATCTCGTCCTTCGGGGTCTTGCGCAGTTCCAGGCCGAAGGCCATGTTCTTGTACACGGTCATGTGGGGGTACAGGGCGTAGTTCTGGAACACCATGGCGATGTCGCGGTCCTTGGGAGGAACGTCGTTCACCAGCCGGTCGCCGATGTACAATTCGCCCTTGCTGATCTCCTCCAGGCCGGCGATCATGCGCAGGGTGGTGGATTTGCCGCAGCCGGAGGGGCCCACCAGGATGATGAACTCCTTGTCCGCGATCTCCAGGTTGAAATCCTTCACGGCGGTGACATCGCCGGGGTAGATCTTGTAGATATGCTGTAAGCTGATGCTGGCCATCCTTGCAAAACTCCTTTTCATAAATTATTCATTCATTGATGTGCGTTGACGTCACATCCTCTGTTTACTATAATAATACCAGGGATTTTTGCGGATTAAATAGTATTTTATTGATTTGAGGTGGCAAAAATTGATGTTCGATTGCACGCGGGTGGCGCGGCTGGAGCAGACGGCGGACGAGCAGTTCAGCCTGCCCCTTACCCTGCCGGGCGAGGGGCTGTGGGCGGGGGTGCTCTCCAGCGGGCGGTGCGCTTTGGAAAACGACGAGGCCCGGCTGGCGGGGGCGGGCAGCCTGCTGCTGGCGGCGGGGCCGGTGCGGCTGGTGCCCGCGGAGCAGTGTCACCTGCTGGCGGTGCGGCTGGAGGGGCTTGCCGTTCAGCTGTTCCTGCGGGGGCTGGCAGCGCCCATGTTCGCCGACGGCGCCACCTGTCCGGGGGCGGCGGCGCTGATGGCGGCGCTGGCCGAAGCCCCCGCGGCGGGGCAGGGCCTTTTGTGCTATCAGCTGCTGTGCGAGTTGGCCGGCGCGGACGCGGCCCGGCCCACGGTGCCGGCGCTGGCGGCGCAGGCGGTGGCGCTGATCCGGGAGCACTACGCCGGGCTGTACGGGGTGGACGAACTGAGCGAAGCGCTGGGGGTGAGCAAGAGCCACCTGGTGCGGGTGTTCAAGGCGGCCATGGGCACAACGCCCGGGCAGTATCTCACCGGGGTGCGGCTGGAGGCGGCAAAGTTGCTGCTGATCCGGCGGGAATACCCGCTGGAGGTGGTGGCCAGCCTGTGCGGCTTTTCCGGCGCGAATTACCTGTGCCGTGTGTTCAAGAAGGCCACCGGCATGACCCCCGCCGCCTTTCGGGCGGCCGCCGCGCCTGCCGCGCCCGCGGCGCCGCTGCCGCTGGAACGGGAATTGTATGTCTGACCGGCGCGCAATGGGTGATCCTGTGCAAAAAATAAAGCCTTTCTGGGCTTTCCTTTTGGGGCCTGACCCGGTATGATTAGGGTGGATACAACCCCCGGCGCGGGGCCGCCAAAAATCATCAAGAACGGAGTGCTTATCATGAACGTTGTCGTGACCAATAGCTATGACGAAAGCTGCGCCTATGTGGCCGATATGATCTGCCGGCTGGTCAACGAAAAGCCCGACTGCAAGCTGGGCCTTGCCACCGGCGGCACGCCCGTGCCCATGTACAAAAAGCTGATCGAGGCGAACCAGGCGGGCAAGGTGGATTTCTCCAAAGTGCGCACGGTGAACCTGGACGAATACTGCGGCATCCCCGCCACCCACGACCAGAGTTACCGCTATTTCATGAACACCAACCTGTTCGACCACATCAACATCGACAAGGCCAACACCTATGTGGCCAGCGGCATGGGCGACCCCCAGGCCAACGCGGCCGCGCTGGAGGCCAAGGTGCGGGAGGGCGGCGTGGCCGACCTGCAGCTGCTGGGCATCGGCAACAACGGCCACATCGCCTTCAACGAGGCGGCGGACAAGCTGCACGCCACCGCCCACATCGAAAAGCTCACCGAGAGCACCATCCATGCCAACTCCCGCTTCTTTGAAAAGGAGGAGGACGTGCCCACCACCGCCATCACCATGGGCATGGGGGACATTCTGGCCGCCAAGTGCGTGGTGCTGATCGCCACCGGCCTGGCCAAGACCGAGGCCATCCGGGGCCTGGTGATGGACGACGTCATCACCACCCACAACCCCAGCACCATGCTGAAGATGCACGGGAACGTGTATGTGGTGATCGACCGCGAACTGGCCGACGCCGTGGGCTACAAGGGCTGAGCCGAATCATACAAAAGGCGGGCTGCCGGCTGTTTGCCGGCGGCCCGCCTTTTTGCTGTTAAATGGTCCTGTTCTCGCTGTCGGAGGGCGCGTCCTCCTGATCCGCCTTTTGACCGGAGACCGTCCCCATGGCCCCCTCCGGCGCAGCGCCCGGATCGGTTACTGCCGGATCCCGCATTACCTCCGCGCGGCAGGCGGCCCGCAGCGGACCTTCGATGAGGATTCCCGCGGGCAGGCCGCTGAATCGATCCGCCCCGTTTCCAAGATTTGACATGGTCGTTTCCTTCTTTGTTCTACAGGCGGGCGGAGCCGGCCGGGGGGCAGGGGTCCGCTTCATAGAGCGTGCGGCACAGCTGCCTGCCCGCCTGCGTCCGGAACACCCGCTCCAGCGCCGCGTGCACGGCGTCCGGCCCCGCCTCGTCCTCGTAGAGGTTCACAAGGAAATCCGCCTCCACAAGGATCTGGTAATCCATGCCGTCAATATGGGTATAGGTGTGATGGTGCCCCACAAGGTAGCAGATCCGCTCCACGTCGGCCCCGTCGAACCCCAGTTCCGTCAGCAGCGCGCGGGCATAGGCCGGGCCTTCCTTTTCCTGCAGCCTGCCGTCGCAGCTGCCATACTTCTCCTCTGCCGGGCGGATGCCGATGTCGTGCACCAGCGCGGCGCATTCCACGAGCCACTGGGTGTGATCGTCCAGCTTCTCCATGCGCCCGATCAGCTGCGCGAAGCGGTGCACCTTCACAAGATGCTGGATCCGCTTTGCATCGCCCCGGTTGAACGCGAACATCCGCAGTGCCAGCCGGTCTATTTTCTCCAGATCCTGCACGGTTCCTTCCCCCTTTTTCCATATGTATACAGAAAGATCCCGGACGCCGCGCGTCCGGGATCCTGGTGGGAGCGGGTGGATTCGAACCACCGAAGCAATTATGCAACAGATTTACAGTCTGCCCCCATTGGCCGCTCGGGAACACTCCCACATGTTCCGCGCTCAATCGAGTGCTTAACTATTATAGCAAGGAGGTCAAAAAAAAGCAAGTGTTTTTTTCTTTTCGGCGGATATTTTTTTGATCGCCCCTCGGGAGGAGTCTTTCTGTTCAAAAATTCGTCACATTTATAGGGAATTTTTATGGTATGATAATATAGTAAAGTATTTAACAGGTGAATCAATACGGCGGTCGCCGCCGGAAAAGGAGGCGTTTATCATGGCGGAAATTTCAGAGTACTCCCGCATCACCCCCCAGCTGGAGGCGTTGGCGGCCATCTGTCTTTCCAACAACCAGATCAACAAGGAAGACTATGTGCGCTACAACGTCAAGCGGGGCCTGCGCGATCTGGACGGCACCGGTGTGCTGGCGGGTCTTACCGAGATCAGCGAGATCATCAGCAGCAAGGTGGTGGACGGCAAAAAGGTGCCCTGCGACGGTGAACTGTACTACCGGGGGTATCCGGTGGAAAAACTCACCGGCGGCTTCATCCGCGACAAGCGCTTCGGCTTTGAGGAGACGGCCTATCTTTTGATGTTCGGCCAGCTGCCCACCGCCGAACAGCTGAAGGAGTTCAACGACCAGCTGGCTTTCTACCGCAGCCTGCCCACCAACTTTGTGCGGGACGTCATCCTGAAGGCCCCCAGCAGCGACATGATGAACACCCTGGCCCGCTGCGTGCTGACCATGGCCAGCTACGACGACAAGCCGGATGACATCAGTCTCGCCAACGTGGTGCGCCAGTGCATCGACCTGATCGCCATCTTCCCGCTGATCGCGGTGTACGCCTACCAGGCCTACAACCACTACAAGAACGGCAACAGCCTGTACATCCACACCCCCCGGCCGGACCTGTCCACCGCGGAGAACATCCTGACCCTGCTGCGGCCCGACGGCCAGTACACCCCGCTGGAGGCGCACATCCTGGACCTGTGCCTGGTGCTGCACGCCGAGCACGGCGGCGGCAACAACTCCACCTTTACCACCCATGTGGTCACCAGTTCGGGCACCGACACCTACAGCTGCATGGCCGCCGCGCTGGCCAGCCTGAAGGGTCCCCGCCACGGGGGCGCCAACATCAAGGTGGTGCAGATGTTCGAGGACCTGAAGGCCAGCGTGAAGGACTGGACCGACGAGGACGAGATCCGCGCCTACCTGCTGGGCTGCCTGGAGGGACAGCGCTTTGACAAGAGCGGCCTGATCTACGGCATGGGCCACGCGGTGTACTCCATCAGCGACCCCCGCGCCACCCTGCTGCGCACCTTTGTGGAGCAGCTCTCGGAGGAGAAGCACATGCACGAGGAGTACGCCCTCTATTCCGCGGTGGAGCGGCTGGCGCCCCAGGTCATCGGCGAGAAGCGCAAGATCTACAAGGGCGTTTCCGCCAATGTGGACTTTTACAGCGGCTTCGTATATCGGATGCTGGGCCTGCCCACCGAACTGTACACCCCCATCTTTGCCATCGCCCGGGTGGCGGGCTGGAGCGCGCATCGCATGGAGGAGCTCATCAACATGGGCAAGATCATCCGCCCGGCCTATATGGCGGTGCAGCCCCACCGGGAGTATGTGCCGCTGGAGGACCGGGGCTGACCGCGTCGGAAAACAAACGATGGACAAGGAGGTTTCTTATGGGCATCGATCTGGGACCGCACGCCGCGGGCCTCTTCGCGGGTCTGGGCTGGCTGTTCAACGGGGCGTTGGGCCTGTTGCAGGCGGCCGTCTGTGTACTGGTGATCCTGGCCTGCATCAAGTATCTGAAAAAATGACCTTTGTCAGAATCGCGGCCCCGCGGCGGCGCCCGCACGGCCGCGGCGCAAAAACCGCCAACAGCAAAACCGCCCGCCCCGAAATTCGGGGCGGGCGGTTTTTGTTTGTCTCAGCCCTCGCTCACGGGCGCACGATGACGCCCTTGGGGCAAACCTCCACGCACTGACCGCAGCCGGTGCACTGGGAGTAGTCGATGCTGGCCAGGAAGTTCTCCACCTTGATGGCCTCGCTGGGGCAGGTCTTCTGGCACTTCATGCAGCCGATGCAGCCGGTCTGGCACTCCTTGTTGGTGAGAGCGCCCTTCTCGGTGTTGTGGCAGAGCACCCGGGGTTTCTGCTCCATGTTGGCGGACAGCTCGATCACGCTCTTGGGGCAGGCCGCCGCGCAGGCGCCGCAGCCGGTGCACTTTTCCGGGTCCACCTTGGCGATGCCGTCCACCACATGAATGGCGTCGAACTTGCAGGCCTTCACGCAGTCGCCCATGCCCAGGCACCCGAAGACGCATGCCTTGGGGCCGCCGTACAGGGCAGCGGCGGCGTCGCAGCTGGAAACGCCGTGGTAATCAAAATTCTGGGTGCAGACGCCGGGTTTGCCCTGGCAGCGCACCGTCGCCTTGATGGTGGCGGTGGCGCCGGCCTCCACGCCCATGACCTTGGCCACCTCGGCGGCCGCCTTGGCGCCGCCGGGCACGCATTTGTTCACCGGCGCGCCGCTCTCCACAATGGCCTTGGCGTAGTCGGCGCAGCCGGCATAGCCGCAGGCGCCGCAGTTGGCGCCGGGCAGGCAGCCGGCCACCTCGCCGATGCGGGGATCCTCCTCCACCGCCATGAACTTGGCGGCCAGCACCAGAATGACAGAGCCCAGAAGGCCGGCCACGGTAACGATCGCAATAGCAAGTGCAATGTTCATCTCAGCCGCCTCCTCACATAGTACCGAAGATGTTTTCGACGATGCCGCCAAAACCGCCGAAGCTCAGCGCGGCCACCGACGCGGCCACCAGGGTGATGGGCAGGCCCTCAAAGCACTTGGGGGGCTGCGCGTCCTCCAGCCGCTTGCGCACGCCGCTGAACATCACCATGGCCAGCATGAAGCCCACGCCGGCGCCCACGGCGCACACCATGCTCTCGGCAAAGTTGTAGCCGTTGTCGATGTTCAGCACGGTGACGCCCAGCACGGCGCAGTTGGTGGTGATCAGGGGCAGATACACGCCCAGGGCCTTGTGCAGGGGAGGCATGAATTTCTTCATGATGACCTCCACCAGCTGCACCAGCACGGCGATGACCAGAATGAAGACGATGGTCTGCAGGTAACCCAGGTCCCACTTGGGGGTGCCGTCGGCGTTCACCGGGGTCAGCAGATAGGTCTGGATGGGCCAGGTGACGGCGGTGGCCAGGGCCATGACGAAGATGACCGCGCAGCTCATGCCGAAGGCGGAATCCAGTTTTTTGGACACGCCCAGGAAGGGGCAGATGCCCAGAAATTGCACCAGAACGTAGTTGTTCACCAGGATCATGGTGAAGAAGATAGCAGCCAAACCTGCCATTATTCATTGCCCCCTTTCGCGCCACAGGCGCCCCTGGAGGGGCAACCCTCGCAGCCGATGCTGCGCTTTCTCCGGTCGCCCAGCTTGGTCTCCACGAAGATCACCAGAGCCATCAGCAGGCCGAAGGTAAAGAAGCCGCCGGCGGGGCTGGTCATGAAGGTGAAGCGGTCGATGGACTCGGGGATGATCTTGATGCCGTACCAGGTGCCGGCGCCCAGCACCTCGCGGATGGTGCTCATGAGCAGCAGGGTCAGGGTGAAGCCCAGGCCCATGCCCAGGCCGTCCAGCGCGGAGTCCACCACGCCGTTCTTGGAAGCGAACATCTCGGCGCGGCCGAGGATGATGCAGTTCACCACGATCAGGGGCAGATACACGCCCAGAGCGGCGTCCAGGTCAGGCAGGAAGGCCTTGACCAGGTTCTGCACGATGGTCACGAAGGTGGCGATGACGGTGATATAGGCCGGCAGGCGAACCTGCTCGGGGATCACCTTGCGCAGCGCGGAGATGGCGATGTTGGAGCAGATCAGCACAAAGGTGGCCGCAAAGCCCATGCCGAAGGCATTGGACACCGCCGTGGTCAGGGCCAGCGTGGGGCAGGTGCCCAGCACAAGGCGGAGCACCGGGTTTTCCTTCACGAGGCCGTTGGTAAGAATTTTCAGTTTACCCATGGTTCAAACAGCCTCCTCTCTCAAGACGCGGACGAGGCGCTGGCGGCCCCGCTGGAAGCGGCGGACGCAGCCTCGCTGGCCGGGGCACTGGTGGCCTCGCCGGCCGGGGCACTGGTGGCCTCGCTGGCGGGCGCGCTGGTGGCCTCACTGGCGGGGGCGCTGGTGGCGCCGGCCGCGGCGGCCATGTTGGGGTTCAGCGCCGCCATGGCCTGCACGCACTTGCGAACCGCCTTCTTCACGCCCACGGTGGACTCGGTGGCGCCGGCCACGGTGTCCACACCGTCCAGCCCGGCCTCACCGGTGATGCCGGTGTACTGGCCCAGGTAATCCTCGCTGCCGGCCACGTCGCCGATGCCCGCGGTCTGGGTGGACACATCCACCCACACGCCGGTGATGGCGCCATTGGCGTCAAAGCCCACCGCCACGGTCATGGGGGCGGTGGCGTACTCCCAGCCCTTGTCCTCGGCGTAGAGCACATAGCTGCCGTCATCGCCCTGCCAGGCCTCGGTCAGGCCCTCGGGGGTGTCGATCTGGGTCATGGAGGTGGCGTTCGGCGCCAGCTGCGCGCGCACTTCCTCCGGGCTGAGGGTCACGGGGCCCTCGTCCACCACAGCGGCCTGGCCCAGAGCCACCTCGTTGAAGCAGTTCATGGCGCTGGTCACCGCGGACGCGGCAGCCTTGGAGGAAACGGTGGCGCCGGTCATGGCGTCGATGTTGGTGCCCACCACGGGCGCCTCGCTCATGCCGATGAACTGCTGGGTGAAGGTCACGCCCTTCTCGCTGCCGTCCACCAGCTGCTGGCCGTAGCCGGAGGTCTCGTTGTTGGCCAGGAACTGAATGCCCACGATGGTGCCGTTTGCGTCAAAGCCCACGATCACGGGCACGTCGCCGCCGAAGCCCTTGCCGTAGGCCTGGATGGCCCAGCCGGCGCCGTTGGAGGCCTTCATCACGGCCTGGATGTTGCTGGTCTGGTAATCGGTGACCGCCTCAAAGGTGTCGGCGTCGGGCAGGACGGCATAATAGGCCTCGTTGGCCGCGGCGTCCTCCTGCGCCTTGATGATGGGGGCCGTCACCTCATTGACGGCGGCCAGCGCGCCGCTGGCCACCAGGCAGATGGCGCCCAGAACCACGATGGGTTTTACGATCTCGCTCCAGGTTTTGCCTTTCATGCCTTCTTCGCCCCTTTCTTGTGTTTTTTATAGCCCAGGGGCACCTGCCGGGTCAGATCGTTGATATACGGCACGAACAGGTTCATGAGCAGGATGGCGTAGGACACGCCCTCGGCCATGTTGCCGAAGGCCCGGATGCCAAAGGTGATCAGGCCCAGGCCGATGCCGAAGACGATCTTGCCCTTCAGGGTGAAGGGGCTGGTGACATAGTCGGTGGCCATGAACACCGCGCCGAAGAGCAGGCCGCCGGCCAGCACCTCGTGCAGCACCAGCATGGCCGCGTCCGCCGCGCCCAGCTCGCCCACATTGAGCAGGAAGCTGAACACCGCGTAGCTGCCCACATAGGTGACGGGGATCGCCGCGCTGATGGTGCGGGTGAACAGCAGGATGGCAAAGCCGATCAGGATGGCCAGGGCGCAGGTCTCGCCCATCACGCCGCCGTGGGTGCCCAGGAACAGATCCATCAGGGGGTACTTGCCCACGCCGCCGGGCACCTGCAGGGGGGTGGCGCCGGAGGCGGCGTCCACGCCCAGCATCAGGAAGGTGCGGGTGCACTTGTCGGGGTAGACCCAGGCGGTCATGCGGCTGGCAAAGCCGGTGAACAGCACGATGCGAGCCAGCAGCGCGGGGTTGGCAAAGTTCATGCCGATGCCGCCGAACAGCTGCTTGGCGATGACGATGGCGATGAACGCGCCCACCACGGCGATCCACAACGGCATGCTGACCGGCATGTTCATTGCCAGGATGATGCCGGTGACCACGGCGGAGAGATCCCCCACCGGGTTGGGCTTTTTCATCAGGAAACAATACAGATACTCGAACAGCACGCAGGCCGCCACGGTGACGCCGGTCACCAGCAGGGTGTTGGCCCCGAAGATGATGGTGCTGGCCGCAACACAGGGCAGCAGCGCGATGATCACGTTCAGCATCAGCTTGCGGGTGCTGGAGTTGTCCTGAATGTGCGGGGAGGCGGTAACATTCAAACGGTTTTCCATATTACTTGCTCGCCTCCTTCTTGGCAAATTCCTTGGCCAGGCTCATGGTCTGGGTGACCGGCCGCTTGGCGGGGCAGACAAAGCTGCAGCTGCCGCACAGCATGCACAGGTCGATGCACAGCTTGTTCAGCTCCTCGGCGTTCTTCTTGCTGAAGGCGCCCGCGATCACCACCGGCTCCAGGCCCATGGGGCAGGCGTCGATGCAGCGGCCGCAGCGGATGCAGGGCTGGGGAGCCGGCAGGGTGGCCTTCTGGGCGCTGAGCACCACCAGGCCGTTGTTCTGCTTGAGCACCGGAGTGGCGGGATCGGCCACTGCCACGCCCATCATGGGGCCGCCCATGATGATCTTGCCGATCTGCACGCCCTCTTTCAGGCCGCAGAAATCCAGCACCTCCTGGATGGGGGTGCCCACGATGACTTCAACGTTCTGGGGCTTTGCCACGGCGTCGCCGTCAATGGTCATCCGGCGGGTGACCAGAGGCATGCCGGTGGCCAGGTACTTGCCGATGGTGGACACGGTGGTCACGTTCAGCACGATCACGCCCGCGTCGGCGGGCAGGCCGCCCTGGGGCACCTCACGGCCGGTGACCGACTCGATCAGCACCTTCTCAGCGCCCTGGGGGTAGCGGGTGGGCAGAGGCTTGACCTCCACGCCGGCCACGCCCTTGGCCAGGCTGCACATCAGGTCGATGCACTCGGGCTTGTTGCGCTCGATGCCGATGAGGCACTTTTTGATGCCCAGATACTTCATCACGGCCTGGATGCCGCTCATCACCGTCTCGCTGTTCTCCAAAAACTCCCGGGCGTCGGCGGTCAGGTAGGGCTCGCACTCGGCGCCGTTGATGACCAGGGTGTCCACCGGGGTCTTGGGGCTCAGCTTCACGGCGGTGGGGAAACCGGCGCCGCCCAGACCCACAAGGCCGCAGGCCTGCACCGCAGCGATCAGGCTCTCCTTGTCGGTCACCACAGGCGGTTTCACCGCCGGGTCCACAGTCTGCAGCCCGTCGGGCTGGATGGTCACTGCCGGGCAGGATCTGCCGTTGGACAGGCGGATATCTTCCACACCGGTGACCGTGCCGGACACGCCGGAGTAGATGTTGGCGCCCACAAAGCCGCCGGCCTTGCCCACCAGGGTGCCCACCTGCACAGTGTCCCCCTTTTTCACCACCGGCGCACAGGGCGCGCCAATATGCTGCTGCATGGGAAGAACCACCTTGGAGGGAACGGGCATCCTGACCGTTTCCATCCCGGCGGTTCCTTTCTCATGCGGGACGCGGGCGCCCAGCGCCGCGCGCTTTAGCTTTTTCAACATAAGTTGAACGATCCCCCATTTCTGTTTGTCTCGGGCAGCCGTTCCGCCCGGCTGGCGGACGCAAAATGCCCATTAACTTATATTTTAACATTTTTCTTTTTCAAGTCAACTGTTCCTTGTACCTTTCCCACTGGATAATTCCACCTTTTGCCGCCCTTTTGCCGGCACGAAAACTGTTTGCACAAACAGTGTGGGATGTGGTATACTATACAATAAATAGAAGTGCACTCACCCGGCGGGCGGCCTGCCGCCCGCTTTCGATACAAAAGGAGGTCGCGTTTCATGAAACTGCTTGGCAAACTGGTAATGCTCATGCTGGCCGCCGGGGCCGTGATCTTCGGCCTGGCCCTGCTGCGGGAGACCCGGCCGGATTACATCCCGGTGTACGACACCGAGGAGGACGATCTGTATTGATCTCCGGGGCCTGTTCCCCGCCGAAAAAAGGACCTGCCGCGAGGCAGGTCCTTTTTTGTCTTGTACGAAACGCGGGTCAGCCCTCCCCTTCCGGGGCCAGCCGGCAGCTGCCTTTGTAGGGGGGCTTCGCGGTCACTGTGACCGTTCCGTCCGCCGCCGCGGCACAGGTGTACTGCTCCGGCTTCAGCGTCACCACCTCGGCCACACCGTCCAGGTTGCCGTCGGTGTAAAGGGTGACCTTCAGGATGCCGTCCGCCTGCCGCTCCGCTTCCAGGCCGGGGCGGTGCAGGGTCAGCTCGGCGGTGCCGGTGGTCTTGAGCAGCCGCCCGTCGCCGTCCACCGCCCAGGCCACCACCGTGAGGAACACCGGGACGTGGGGCTTTTTCATCGCAGCGCCGGTGAGGTTCAGCACCAGGGTGGCCTCGCTGCCGACGCCCGCCACCACCGGTACCACCGCTTTCAGCCCCTCGGGGCATACGGCGGCGGGCAGGTAGTGCCAGCGCAGGCCCTCGCCGCCCGACACAGTGAGTTCGATGTCCACCGCCGCGCCCTTGGTGTTCACCAGGTCGTCGAAGGGCCGGTAGAGGGTGAGGCTCACCGAGGGGGTGTCCTCCTGGGGCAGGTCCGGCGTCTCCTCGGGCAGACCGCTCTGGTCAAGATCCTCCCGGCGCCGGGAGGCGGGCACGTTCTCCAGCACCGAGGACAGGCCGTTCAGCACCGCGGAGCCGCCCAGGCCCAGGGCCGCCGCGCCGGCGCTGACCGCCGCCGCGCGCCGCACCGCGGCGCTTCCCTCCCGCATCGGGATGCCGGTGGAGACCGCGTCATCCGCCATCACCAGCAGCGAGCAGCCGAACTCCAGGGGCGTATCCTCCAGGTGCTTCACCTCGTACGTCTCCCCCTGGAGCTGCCAGACAAGGCTCGCCTTGTTGCCGCTGCCCGCCCGGGGATACCCGATGCGCCATTCAACGGGCACGCCGCCCGACCTCCAGTCCGGATTAGAGGCCGGGATGTCGCCCCGGAAGGTCATCTCCAGCACCGCCTCCTTCGGCTGCGGCAGCTGTGCCGCCGGGTCGTCCAGCGCCTGCTGCACCAGCGCGTCGTATTCCAGCGCCAGTTCCTCCTCCGGGAACTTCCAGTCGCCATCCTCCTGTACCGCGCCCTCGGGCAGCGGGACCCGGGCTACCGCCTCCACCATGCAGCGCACCTGCACCTGAGCGTCCGCCGTGAGGTCAGGCCGGACGGCGGGCCAATCGTCGGACAAAAGCACACTGGCTTTGTTGCTGAGGCGCAGATCGGAAAATTCCATGTGGATGGTCACCTCCGACTTCGGCACCGGCCGGGCAAAGGTGACCGTGTCGCCGTCGCAGGCGAGGAGCATATACTCCTGCGCGTTGTCCAGATTGGTATCATAGCGCAGCTTCGTGCAGGCCAGGAGGCCCCAGGAAGCGTAGGCGCTTTCCACCGCATTAAAGGAGGCGTCGGCGGTGATCTCATACCGCTTTCCTTTTTCCAGGAGCAGGGCGCCGTCCTGGGCGTCCCGGCCGCTGAGCGTCACCGAGGGGCGCGTTATAATGGAGTGGGCATAGTTGGTGCCCACCCGCGTCTGCTTCAGATATTCCCACTCCGTTTCCTCCGCGAACGCCGGCGCGGCGCAGGCAAGGCACAGGCCAACCGCCCCGGCCAGGGCCAGCGCCCGGCGAAAAAGCTTGCGGCTCATCATGCCCGCGCCTCCTTTCCGCCGGCAGGGCCGGCTTTCTTTTTCCGCCACCAGGGCATCACAAGGCAAAGCACGCCCCCCGCCGCCAGCAGGACGGGCAGGCCCCAGGCCAGCAGCGGCCAGACGAAGGCGGGCGCCGCGGTCTTGGTGACCGAGACGGGCACCGCGACGGCCATGCCCACCGCGAAACCGGCAAAGATGCGGTCGATGAAGCCGCGGTTCACCGTATGCAGCGCCTTTTTGGCCAGCAGCAGGTTGAGCAGGGTGATGAGCAGGCCCCGCTGGCGGGCGATCTGACCGCCGATGCTCAGAAACAGCGCCACGCAGACCATGCTGTTCACCGGGCTGCCGTCGCCGGTGAGAAAGGGGTAGGCCGCCAGCGCCAGCGCGCCGCCCAAAAGGCCCGCCGCCAGCATGCGGGGCGAGCGGTCCTTCCAGAGCAGCTTCAGATTGGAATACTGGGGGATGCGGCTGAGCAGCTGGGCCTTGGTCTGGCTTTTCAGCTCGCTTTTCACGTTGTCCCGACGGCGTCCGTCCCACTTGCGGTGCATCAGCAGCCCCCGGAACAGGCTGTTGAAGCACACCAACAGGATCGCTTTGCCGATGGTGCCGCCCAGCGCGCTGCCCTCCATGCCGGCCAGCGCGCCGGTGAGAAAGTTCAGCGGCCACAGGATCGCCCACTGGATGCCTGCCGACCGCACCCAGCTGAGCACCAGCCACAGCACCGCCAGGATGGCCGTGGGGGCAAGGCTTGTCTTGAGGGTCTCCAGCATCGTTCTCCAGAATCCCGGTTTTTTCTTCATCTGCGGCTGTGCCGCCGCGTTCAGGGTCTCTTCCATGATCCTTCCCCTTTTCCCTTTTTTCCGCAAAAGAATCCGGCTTTCGCCTCCATTTTATCCAATTATAATACAGGTCTTTTCCTTTGGAAAGCCCTCTTCGGAAAAAAACGCCGCCGTCCCCGAAGGGGCGCGGCGGCTTGCTCATCCTTGTTTTTGGGTTGCGGCGGGCATGCGGCGCACCAGCGCGGTTTTGACCTGATGGGAGCGGAACTCCGCCTCCCGTATCTCCAGCCCCGCCGTGTTTACCTCGGCAGCGGCGCCGTCCGGCGGGATGAAGCCCAGGGCGCTGAGCACCAGCCCGTTGAAGGTGTCGAATTCATCGCAGGGCAGCGGCATGTCCAGCGCGGCGGCCACCGCGGTGAGAGGCGCGTCGCCCCGCACCCGCCAGATGCCGGGGCTCACCTGCTGCACCGGCGCGGCCTCCTCGCCGCCGCGGCCGTCCAGTTCGCCCACCAGCTGTTCCAGCAGGTCGTTCATGGTCACGATGCCCTCGAAGCCGCCATATTCATCCAGCACCACGGCCATGGGCTCGCCGGTGCGCTTCATGTCGCGGAACAGCACGTCCGCACGCACGCACTCCGGCACAAAACAGGCGGGGCGCATCGCCTGTTCCATCACGGTGGCGCGGCTTTTATCCTCCAGACAGAGGTAATCCCGCACGTCCAGCACGCCCACCACATTGTCGGCGCTGCCCTCGCAAACGGGATAGCGCGAGTGGCGGCCGGTGCGAATGGTGCGGTCCCATTCCTGCTGCCCATCCTCCGTCCAGAGCAGCTGCACCTCGGTGCGGTGGGTGGCGATCTCGCCGGCGGTGCGGTCGTCAAACTCGAACACGTTCTGGATGAACTCCTTTTCGGTGGGGTCGATGACACCCTTTTCGTTGCCCGCATCCACCATCATGCGGATCTCCTCTTCGCTGACAGTCTCCTCGTCGGCGTCGGGGTCCACTCCCAGCAGGCGCAGCACGCCGTTGGTGGAGGCGGTGAGCAGCCAGACGATGGGAGCGAAGGCCCGGGCGATGGTGCACAGCAGGGCGGACATGCCCAGGGCCAGGGGCTCGGCCTTGCGCATGGCCAGTCGCTTGGGCACCAGCTCGCCAAAGACCAGCGTGAAATAGGAAAGCACCAGCGTGATGAGCACCACGGCCACCGCGTCCAGCGTGGCGGCCGGCACCGGCGCGCCCAGGCTCAAAAGCCAGCTCACCAGCCCGTCGGAGAAATTTTCGGCCGCGAAGGCGCTGCCCAGAAAGCCGGACAGGGTGATAGCCACCTGGATGGTGGCCAAAAAGCGGGCGGGCTGGCTGGTGAGGCGGGCAAGGCGGGCGGCCCGCTTGTCGCCGGATGCGGCCAGCCGCGCCAGGCGTGTGTCGTTCATGGAAATGACGGCGATCTCGGCGCAGGCGAACACGGCGTTGAGACCGATGAGGGCCGCCTGAAGCAAAAGCATGAGAGCAAGGGAATTTTTCAAAGCAACGTTCCTCCTTGAGAACTGAAAGCACTGTTTTGAAACGCAAACGGACACAGCCCGGCGCCTACTCTCGCAGGCACAGGCTATGTCCGATAAAACTGCATATGTGCGGTAAAGGAGGGTTTTTTCCGCCGGTACTGTCGCCGTCGTCCATGGTTTTGCGCGTCACGCTTCCCTTTCATACGATTTGCAAAACAGCATAGCATACCCGCCAGCCCCTTGTCAAGGAGCGGGCGGCCGGGGCCCCCGCGAAAGTTTGCGCAAGCAAAGTTTCGCGGGGAAACGACTGCGCCCGCAGGCGCGTTTCGAGGCCAACCGCCGCAGCTGCGGCGGCTCTTGGGCCGAGATTGAGCGGCAGAGTGAGCGCGCGATGAGCTTTTTCGTGAAACGAAAAACTCGTCGCAAGCGATACGCCGCTTGCACTTTACCGCCCACCGGGCGGCCGGGGCCCCCATGAAAATTTGCGCAAGCAAAATTTCATGGGGAGGAGGAGGAATGACGGAGCGGTATGAGAAAAGCCCAGCCAAACGGCTGGGCTTTTTGAATGGAGCGTAGTCCATTCCGACGTGGAGCCGGCAGACGGATTCGAACCCCCGACCTGCTGATTACAAATCAGCTGCACTACCAGCTGTGCTATGCCGGCAAAGGCGGCGCGGCGCGCCGTAAGGACATTATAACAAAACTTGCCCTGCGGGGCAAGGGGGATTTTGGCCGTCCCTTCAGCCGCCAAAGGCCGCCAGCTGCCGCTGCAGCCGGGCGAAATCTTCCAGGGTGAGCTGCTCGGGCCGGGCCGCCGCCGGCAGGCCCGCCGCCTCCAGCGCCGCCGTCACCGCGGCCTTGGGGATGCCCAGCGCGCCGCTGACAGCGTTGGCCGCCGTCTTGCGACGCTGGCTGAAAGCCGCCCGGATCAGCCGGAAAAAGCCCGCCTCGTCCGCGGTTTCCACCGCCGGCGCCTGCCGCACCTCCAGCTGGATCACCGCGCTGGTGACCTTGGGCGGCGGGTAGAAGCTGCCCGGCTGCACGCTGAACAACAGGCGCGGCGTTGCGTAGTAGGCCACCGCGTAGCTGATGGCCCCCGCCTGGCGGCTGCCCGGCGCAGCGGTGATGCGCTGGGCGGCCTCCTTCTGCACCATCACCGTGATGTGGCGGATGGGCAGTTTTTCCTCCAAAAGGCGCATCAGGATGGGGCTGGTGATGTAGTAGGGCAGGTTCGCGCACACCGCCACCGGCATCCCCGCGAATTTCTCCCGGATCAGCGCCGCGATATCAACTTTTAGTATATCCCGCAATACAATTTCCACATTGTCAAATTCCGCCAGCGTCTCGGCCAGCAGGGGCGGCAGGCGCTTGTCCACCTCCACCGCCACCACCTTTTTGGCCCGCAGGGCCAGTTCCTTGGTGAGCACCCCGATGCCGGGGCCGATCTCCAGCACGCCCCAGTCCCCGTCGATGCCGGCGGCCCCGACGATCTTGGGGCAAACGCCGGGGTTGACGATGAAATTCTGGCCAAACCCCTTGGAGAGGGCGAAATCATACCGCGCGCACAGGTCCCGGATGGTGGAGAGGTCGGTGAGGTTGGGCATAAACAGCCTGCCTTTCTGATAAAAAGACGGGCAGCGCCCCGCGGGCGGGTCGCTGCCCTCTGTGTTTCTGGTTATTCCTCGCCGGAGGTGGCGGGGGCGGAGGAGGTATCCTCCCCGGCCGTCGCGTCGCCGGCGGAGGCGGGCTCGGAGGTGCCGGCAGAGGTGCTGCCGGAGGTGGAGGCGGGGCTGTCCGTGGAGGAGCCGGTGAGCAGCTTGGCCGCGGCCAGGGCGCGGCTCACCTGGGGATCGCTGGTGAGCGGAGCGCCCGCGTCGGTATTGCTGGAGGCGGCCACTTCCACATCCACCGAAAGGCCGGTGCCGTCAAAGCTCTCGCCATTCGAGGTGATCATCTTGGCCACCGTCACCACCACGGCGCTGCCGTCGCTCATGCGGTGGGGCTCCGCCTGGATGGTGCCTTTGCCATAGGTGTTCTGGCCCACCAGCTGCGCGCCGGAGAACTGCCGCAGGCTGGCGGCGAACAGTTCGGCGCTGCTGGCGGTCTGGCCGTCCACCAGCACCACCATGGGCAGGTCCACGCTGGAATCGTCGCTCTCACCCAGCAGGGTGCGCTCGCCGGTCTTGTACTCGGCCCAGACGATGTTGCCCTTGGGCACCAGCAGGTCGATGCAATCCACCGCGGCGCTGAGCAGGCCGCCGGCGTTGCCCCGCACATCAAACACCAGCGCCGCGGCGCCCTGGCCGGTGAGGTCGTTCACCGCCCGGCTGAACTGGGTCAGGGTGGTGGAATCGAACTGGATGATCTTGATGTAGCCGATGGAGCCGTCGGTCATCTGGTACTCCACGCTGGGGATGACATACTTGCTGCGGATGACGGTGTACTCGGCGGTCTCCGAGTCGGGCGACATGTAGCCCAGCACCACCTGGGTGCCGCTCTCGCCCTGCAGACGGGTGAGGACGTTGTCGCGGGTGAGGTTCTTCACGTCGGCGCCGTCGATGTCGGTGATGAAGCCGCCCACCTGCAGGCCCAGCTCCTCGGCGGGGCTGCCGGAGTAGATCTGGGTGATGCGGGCATAGCCGGAGGTGTCCTTCACCACGTCCACGCCCACGCCCACGATGTTGCCGCTCTGCACCTCCAGCAGTTCGGTGTACTGCTTGGCGGAGTAATAGGTGGCGTTGCGGTCGCCGGTGCCCAGGATGTAACCGTAGCTGATCATGTCAAAGAGGGTGGAATCCTGGATGTCGCCGTAGTAGTTGGCGCGCACATATTTATCCAGCTCGGCCAGTTTCGAGTACATGCTTTCCTTTTCCTGCACCGAGGGAATGGTCTGATCGAAGATCTGCCGCGCCAGGATCATGGTCACCGAGAAGGTCACCGTCATGGCGATGATGGCGATGGTAAGCGCCAGACTGACGCTGATTTTTTTGTTCATGGGCTCTCCTTTTCGGGTCAGAAACCGTATGCCAACTCAAGGATCACGGTGCTCAGCACCGAGGCGACCATCAGGGCCGCGATCACAAAGCAGACAACGCGCACAAAGGGTTTATGCTTCATCGAATTTTCCTCCATCCCGTCACGGGGGACTGACGTAGTTGCGGGGATTCTGACGCACCCCGTTCACCCGCACCTCGAAGTGCAGGTGGTTGCCGCTGGAATTGCCGGTGGAACCCACATAGCCGATCACCTGGCCCTGGGTCACCGTTTGACCCACGCCGACAGCGATGCTGGACATATGGGCATAGAGGGTGGAGATGCCGTCGCCGTTGTCGATCATGGCCACGATGCCGTAGGTCCAGGAGGTAGGCGGCGAGACCACCGTGCCGTTGTGGGCGGCGTAGATGGGGGTGCCGCCGGCGATGGCGATATCCAGCCCCTTGTGGCCGCTGCTGAAGACGCCGTTCACCCACTGGTCCGCGCCGAATTCGGTGGTGATGCGGCCCGCGGAGGGCAGCGGCCAGATGAAGCCCTCGGCGGACACGCCGCTGCCGGTGGAGGCGTTCTGCCGCACCCACTGCTCATAGGCGGCCTCCGCCTCGTCGGCCAGCTTCTGCTTTTCGGCCACCACCTGCTCCTGCACCTTGGCGTCGGCGTCCAGCTTGCTGATGGTGGCGTCCTGGGCCTGGATGTTGGCGCTCAGCTGGTTGGATTTTTCGTCCAGGGCGGCCTTGGCGCTTTCCAGGTCGGCCTTGGCCTGCTCCAGCTGCTGCTTTTCCTCCTCCAGTTCGGCCTTCTGGACGTTCATCTCCTCCAGCACGTCGGTGTCCTTCTGGCTGATCTGCTGCAGGGTGGTGGAGAAGGTGAGCAGGTCGTAGAGGCTCTGGGCGCTGGTGATCATGGCCACCGCGCCGGAGTCGTGCATCACCTGCATGGCCTGCATCCGGTCCTTGAAATCGGCCCAGCGGGCGTCGATCTCGGCCTGTTTGTCGGCGATGACCTGCTCCTGATTGGCGATCTCCACATCCTTCGCGTTGATCTGCTCCAGGGCCTGACTGATCTGGTCCAGAATGATGGTCTGCTGGTTTTTCAGGCTCTGCTTTTGCTGCTGGGCCTGCTTTTTATCGTCCTCGATCTGCTCGTACTTTTCCTTTTCCTCTTTCAGTTCCTGCTCTTTCTGCTGCCAGTCGCTCTTGTAGTCGGCAGCGGCCGTGCCCGCCAGCAATGCCGCCGACAGCAGACCGCAGGCGAGGCGGCGCAGCGCGGATCTTGTTCGCTTCATGGCGGTCCCTCCCTGTCAGACGGTCAAACTTTGAGATACTTGCGGATGGAACTGGCGGTGCCAATGCTGCCGATGAGCATGCCAAAGGCGAGGAAGCCCCCCAGCACCAGATACCACACCTTGTCCAGGGGCAGCAGCGTGCCGCCCAGCAAAGTGCCCCAGAACCCGGGCAGCTTCACGGCGTAGATCAGCAGCAGCTGGTAGCCGCCCAGCACCAGGGCGGTGGAGATGAGCCCCGCGATGAGGCCCACGGTGATGCCCTCCACGAAGAAGGGCAGGCGGATGAAGCCGTTGGTGGCGCCCACATACTTCATGATGTTGATCTCCTTGCGGCGGGCGAAGACGGTGAGCCGGATGGTGTTGCTGATGACCACCACGCTCACAAACCCCAGCACCGCCACCAGCACCACGCACACTGCGCTGACGCCCTGGTGCACGCTGGTGAACATCTGGCTGAGCTGCATGGGCGCGCCCACGCTCTCCACACCCTCGATGGCCTCCAGCTGAGGCTGGATCTCGGGCAGGTCGCTCACGTCGTCCAGCACCACCCGGTAGTTGGCCAAAAAGGGGTTTTCGCTGCCCTCGAACACGTCGAAGAGGTAGGCGCTGTCGCCCATGCTCTCCTTCATGCGCTCCAGCGCTTCCTCCTTGGAGACATAGGTCACTTCCCGCAGGCCGCTGATGCTGCGCAGGGCGCTGTCCACCGCGGCCAGGCCCTCCTCGGTGAGGTCCTCTTTCAGATAGACCACCGTCTCGTTCTGGCTGCCCAGATAATCCATCAGGCTGCCCACGTTGAGGGTGAACAGGCCGGCCACGCCGGTGATGAGCAGGCAGACGGTGAGCACGCCGATGCTGGCGACGCTCATCAGCCGGTTTTTGACCATGCTGTGCAGGCCCTGATGGGCCAGATACTTGAAACTGGACCAGTTCACAGCAGCACCTCCCCCACCGGCTCGGCGGTGTCGTCCACCACGTTGCCGTGGTCGATGCGGATGACCCGCTTGCTGAAGCGGCGGGCCAGTTCGTGCTCATGGGTGACCACCACCACCGTGATGCCCACCGAGTTGATGGCGCTCAAAAGGCCCATCATCTCCACGCTCAGTTCGGGGTCGATGTTGCCGGTGGGCTCGTCCGCGATGATCAGCTGGGGGCTGTGCACCAGCGCCCGGGCCAGCGCCACCCGCTGCTGCTCGCCGCCGGAGAGCTCGTCGGGGTATTTGTCCATCTTGCCGGACAGCCCCACCAGGTTGAACACATAGGGCACCCGGGTGGCGATCTTCTTTTCGGCGATGTTGGTCACCCGCATGGCGAAGGCCACGTTCTCGTAGGCGGTGAGGGACGGGATGAGGCGGAAGTCCTGGAACACCACGCCCATGTTGCGGCGCAGATAGGGCACCTCCCGCTCCTTCAGGCGGGAGAGATCCTTGCCGTCCACCAGCACATGACCGCTGGTGGCCTTCTCCTCCCGCAGGATCAGCTTTAAAAAAGTGGACTTGCCCGCGCCGGAGTGCCCCAGCACGAACACGAATTCGCCCTTGTGGATGTGCAGGCTGACATTCTTCAGGGCGGTGTTCCCGCCGGGATACACCTTTGTCACATTGTCAAAAACGATCATTGCAATACCTCTGCTGTGGTTGGGCGTGGGCGCAAAACAGCCGGTCACGGGGTGCGACCGGCCGCATGCTGGCGCTTGCGCTGTTCATAAAACGCGGGCCGGGCCCCTTTCATTGCATCCCGCGCGGCAGCGCGGTGGAACGGGGCCGGACCCGCAGGCCCGGCTCAATACTTGGCCGGGTTGGCACTCAGGTATTTTTTGACCATCAGCGCCACCTTGAAGACGATGGCGTCGTCGAACTCCCGCAGGTCAAGGCCGGTGAGCTTTTTGATCTTCTCCAGCCGGTAGACCAGGGTGTTGCGGTGCACGAACAGGCCGCGGCTGGTCTCGGAGACGTTCAGGTTGTTCTCGAAGAAGCGCTGGATGGTGAACAGGGTCTCGGCGTCCAGGCTCTCGATGCTGCCCTGTTTGAACACCTCCCGCAGGAACATCTCACACAGGGTGGTGGGCAGCTGGTAGATCAGCCGGGCGATGCCCAGGTTGTCGTAGCTGATGATGGACTGCTCGGTGTCGAACACCTTGCCCACCTCCATAGCCACCTGGGCCTCTTTGAAGCTGGTGGCCAGGTCCTTCACGTTGCCGACGGGGGTGCCGATGCCCACCACCGCCTTTATGTAGTGCTCGCCGGAAAGGGTGTCCACGATGGAGGCGGCCAGCTTTTCGATGTCCCGCTGGTCGATGCCGCGGCGGATCTCCTTCACCAGCACGGTGTCGGTCTCGCTGATGTTGAACACAAAGTCCTTCTGCTTGTCCGGGAACAGGCCGCTGACCACGTCGTAGGCGGAGATGTCGGTGCCGGAGGTGACCCGGATCAGCAGCACCACCCGGGACACGTCGGTGGCGAAGTGCAGCTCCCGGGCCTTGGCGTAGATGTCGCCGGGGAGGATGTTGTCCAGCACCACGTTCTTGATGAAGTTGGCCTTGTCGAACTTTTCGTCGTGGTACTGCTTGATGCTCTGCAGGCTGATGGCCATCAGGCTGGCGAACTGGCTGGCGCACTCGTCGGTGCTCTCCACATACACAGCGTAGTCGTTGTGCTTGTTGGAGCTGAACTGATGGTAGGTGCAGCCGCCGCACTGGAAGCTGTCGCCGGTGAGACGCTCGGCGGCAAAGCCGTCCCGCACTTCGCCGATCATATTCAGATCCGAGCAGGAAATGACGGTGCCGGTCTCGTCCACGACGCCCACCGTACGGCCAATGGCGTCCTTCATCTGGTACACGACGCCCTGAAACACTCTGTTCGCCATAGATATGCTCCCCTTTTTTATATTCGATGATAAACCTTCCAGCCGCGTTTGTGATTTTGAACAATTACAAACAGTGTCTGTGTATATATTACACAATAAAATTTACTTTTGCAACATATTTCCGGCAAAAAAAATGCCATTTATTGTGTAGTTTTGAGTTTTGGGTCAAAAAGGGGCGAATCCGCACCTTTTTATCCTATCCGATAATTGTGAAGGTTGTTTGAAAAAAGTTTGAAAACCGGCCTGCGGCGCGGTTTTTCACCCCTCCGCGCCCCCTTGCAGCAGAGCCTTTTCCGCCGGGGTGATGAGCCGCCACCGCCCCGGGGCGAGGCTCTCGTCCAGCCGGAGGCCGCCGATGGCGGTGCGGTGCAGCCCGTTCACCCCCGCGCCCAGGGTGCCGAACATCCGCTTGATCTGGTGGTACACCCCCTGGCGCAGCACCACGGTGGCGGCGCAGGGGTCGGCGGCGTCGGGAAAAAGCTGCGCCGGCTGCATCCTCTGGCCGTCCGCCAGGGTGACGCCGTCGGCGAAGGCCCGGGCCATTTCCGGGGTGACGGGGGTGTCCAGCACCACATGGTAGGTCTTGGGCACATGGCGCTTCGGGGCCAGGATATCGTGGGCAAAGGCCCCGTCGTCGGTGAGCAGCACAAAGCCGGTGCTGGTCTTGTCCAGCCGGCCGGCGGGAAACAGCTGCCGCCGGGGGAAGGCCCCGTTCAGCAGGTCCACCACCGTTTTGTCCCGTCCGTCGGTGCTGGCGCTCACCACCCCCGCGGGCTTGTTCAGCATAATATATACATATTCCTCGCTGGCCAGACTCTTGCCGTCGGCCCGCACGTCGTCCGCCTCTTTCAC
The DNA here is from genome assembly GCA_019118765.1 of Candidatus Allofournierella merdavium. Taxonomy (GTDB): domain Bacteria; phylum Bacillota; class Clostridia; order Oscillospirales; family Ruminococcaceae; genus Allofournierella_A; species Allofournierella_A merdavium. The sequence continues at coordinate 44,729 of DWYI01000020.1, forward strand.
CGGCCAGTCCGCTTTTTTGCACACCTGGCCGTTCACCGTCACCCGGCCCTTCGCGATGAGGCCCCGGGCGGCGGAGCGGGTGAGTTGGGCGGCGTCCGCCACAAATTTATCCAGCCGCACGGTCAGCGTCCCTCCATCAGGCGGCCCCGGTTGCCCTTGCCCTGGAAGGCGTCCACCTCCATGGCCAGCATCACCACCGCCGGCATGCCCCGCATGGCCCGCTCGTGCTCGGGGCTGCCGATCCAGGCGGAGGAATACTTTTCGCAGATGGCCCGCATGCCCGCCTGGCGCTCGGCCTCATCGGTGACCGTGCGCACCTTGCCCTCGGCCACGCAGCTGGCGTAGACGTAGGTGAATTCCCGGGGCTGGTTTTCCGCGTAGAGCACGCAGGAATAGCAGGCCCGGGGCCGGGCCGCCAAGTTTTCCAGCTTCTGCCCCGCCCTGGCGCAGTGGAAGTAGAGGGTGCGGCCCACCAGCGCGGCGCAGATGGGCACCGCGTAGGGGGTGCCGTCCTCGTTCACCGTGCAGAGAAAACCATACTCGCTCTCCCGCAGAACGGTGAGGGCGTCCTCCTCGCTGAGTTTTCGGTCTGTTCGGCGCAGTTCGCGCATGGAAAAAATCCCCCTTCTTCTCCGGCTGGCGCATCGCGGAACGCGGCGTTTTTGCCGCCCCCGCCCCGGATGTGTTGTCTCGCGTGACTGATTATACCACATTTCACCCGGATTTGCTTTGCACGGGGAACTTTTTTCGCACGGCATAGAAAAAAGGCCGCCGGGGCAAAAGTCCCGGCGGCCTTTTCGGCCGGCCTCACATCTCTTTTTCCAGCTTGCAGCGGTCGTAGACGGCACTGAACTCCACAAAGAGATAGGCCGCCACCAGCAGCAGCACCGCCGCCAGTTCCACCTTCATCAGGGCGAAGGTGAGCATCAGCGCGCTGTAAACAAAGGTCATCCTGTCAAAGGCCCGGCCCTTGGCCCGGTCGGAGATGGCCCGGTTGCGCTCGTCGGCGCGCTCCACTTCCAGCCTTCTTTGCAGCGCCGGGTCGCCCCTGACCGCCCGGGCCGCCAGCAGCTCGCCCGCGCCCTGGCCGAAGAGGCCGCAGCCCACTCCGATGCACACATAGGGCAGCGCGCGCGCCGCGCCAAAGCCCGCCCCCGCCCGCAGCAGCCACAGCCCCGCCGCCACGGCCAGCAGGCCCAAAAGAACGAAAAGGACGTTCCAGGCGTTCTTTTTCATTTCGTCTCCTCCTCGTAGATAAAAATGTCCTCGATGGTGAGGGAAAAATACCGCGCGATCTTGAAGGCAAGCTGGATGGAGGGATTGTAGCGCCCGTTTTCCAGCGAGCCGATGGTCTGGCGGGACACCTCCAGCGCGTCCGCCAGTTCCTCCTGGCGCAGGCCCCGGGCTTTGCGCAGTTCTTCCAGTCGGTTTTTCATGGCTGCCTCCCTTCTCTCCCGTTTTTATGGAAAGCTTGCTTTCCATGCCTTCAGTATAGCACACCCAGGGAAAATGTCAAGTGAGCTTTCCATTTCCCTGCAAAAAAATTTGCCCGCGCCAAAGGGGGCGGGCAGGGCGCGAAACGGCAGGACAGGCGAGACGAACGCTCGCCGGACCGAACGAGGAGGGGCAGGCCGGAGCGATGGCGGAAGCAGACCGGGCAGTGGCTGCGGCGAAACGTACGCGGGGCCGCCGGACGGCAGCAGCGGCAAAGGGTGAGGGGGCAACCGGCGGGCCGGGCCGGCAGCAACGGGGCGGACTTTGCTTTGTCGGGCAGGCCGCTGGACGGCAACAACGGAAGAAGAGCCGGGGGGCGGCGGGCAGTGAAGCGGCGGCAGGGGCCGGCGGTGAAAACGCCCGCCGCGCCGCAAAGGACGCGCCGGGCAGAAAGTCACTTGGCGGCGGCGAAGGCCGCCGCCTGTCTGACCCAATCCATCAGCTCATTGTCGATCTCCTCTGTGCGGGAGAGGACGATGTGATGGGTCCAGCGGTTCGGGTACGGCTCGGTGACCGCCGCCACCCGTGGGCTTTGGAGGGGCCGGTCCAGCCCCAGGGTGAGGACGATATAACGGGCGGGAAGTTCGGCCTTGCGTTTCGCCCGCAGGAAGGAGACGCAGGCGAACAGGCAGCGGTTGTAAAAGGAGATCTGGGTTTTGCCCACCTTGAGAAGCACATTTTCAATTTCTGAGAAGATGCGCCCTTCCAACGCCTCGTAGAGAGCCCGTTCCTCCGGCTTGCCGTCGAAGAAACGCAGCGCGTCGCCGTTCATGCCCGCAGCCTCCTTTCGGGTGTGTGTTTTTTTCATTATAGCACAAAACGCCGGTGAAAGAGCGCGGCAGGGCAAAGAGACGAGGCAGGCACAGCGGACAGGCACAGCGAACCGTCACACCGGGGCTTCACAGCAGTGGCGCGGCCCATGAAAAAGCGGCGCGCCCCCATTAGAGGGCCGATCCATGCGCCTGAATATGCCATTTGTTCACCCGCGTTTAAGCAAGCGCCGCTTAAACGCTCTTATCCTGCTGCCATATCTGCTTGTAATGACAAGGCCGACAAACATCGTTCCCATCGCCGCACCTTCGGCAAAATCAGAGATCGCGGTCATCGCGGCAATTGAAGCAAGTTCCGTGTGGTTTATCAGTTGTGATACAAACCAAAGAATTGCACTGATAAGAAAAACGAGGCGAACTCTTTTTATGTACAGTTCTGTTTGTGTGTTCGTATAGCCGGCGGTCTTTAAGATGGTTTCTTCCAAAGCTTTGTCCATTTTGTCTCCTTTTCTTTCTCCATCCAGCATCTCTCGCAGATCAACTTCATAATAGTCGGCAAGTTCAATTAAAACATCCAAGTCCGGCAAGTTGTATCCATTTCCCCAACGAGATACCGTTCTGTTGGACACATGGACAATTTCGGCAAGCTGTTCCTGTGTAAGTCCCTTTTGTGTTCGCAGTTCTTTCAAAAGCGCTCCTGTCTTAACCTGGTCCATTGTGTTTCTCCTTTCAAAAAGATCATAGCAGATCGTGCCAGAAACAAACATGACACAAAACAGGAATGTCCTGTTGGATGGCCCGGCATACCATGGCCGCCGCAGGCAGAAGGTTGAACCGGTCCGGAACTTCATCGGAGAAGTTAACCTGCCGGGCGACAATGAGACGGTGGAACGGCAAAGAAAAAGCAGGGCGGCATGACCTTTCAGCCATGCCGCCCTGCGACGATCAAATTGCTTCCTTATCGGCGCGCCTTTTTTGCGGGGCGCGCCGTTCCTTTGCAGTGTTTGCTCACACGCTCAGTTCGGCGGTCTGGCCGGCAGCCTCGGGGTTCGCCGCCAGCACCGGGCCCAGCACGTTTTTCAAAAAGTCCTCCACCTGGTGCGCGCTGCGGCCGGTGAATGCCTCGGGGCGCAGCTCCGACTCGATCTCCTCCCGGGTAAGGCCGAAGGCGGGGTCCGCCTCGATGCGCCCGATCATGTCGTTGGGCAGGCCCTCCTGCTTGACCTGGGCCGCCGCGGCGATGGCGTGCTGACGCAGCCGCTCGTGGAGCTCCTGCCGGTCGCCGCCCTTTTTCACCGCCTTCATCATGATGTTCTCGCTGGCCATGAAGGGCAGTTCCGCCATGACCCGGGCGCGGATGACCTTGGGGTAGACCACCAGCCCATCGCAGACGTTGAGCAGGATGTTCAGGATGGAATCGGCGGCCAGGAAGGCCTCCGCCACCGCGATGCGCTTGTTGGCGGAGTCGTCCAGGGTGCGCTCGAACCACTGGGTGCCGGCGGTGAAGGAGGGGTTGAGCACGTCCACCATCAGGTAGCGGGCCAGGGCGCACACCCGCTCGCAGCGCATGGGGTTGCGCTTGTAGGGCATGGCGGAGGAGCCGATCTGGTTTTTCTCAAAGGGCTCCTCCATCTCCTTGAAATTGGCCAGCAGGCGGATGTCGGTGGCCAGCTTCATGGCGCTCTGGCCGATGCCCGCCAGCGCGTTCAGCACCATGGCGTCCACCTTGCGGCTGTAGGTCTGGCCGCACACCGGCACCACCTTGTCAAAGCCCATGGCGGCGGTGATGTCCGCCTCCATGGCCTTGATCTTCTCCTCGTCGCCCTCGAACAGCTCCATGAAGCTGGCCTGGGTGCCGGTGGTGCCCTTCGTCCCCCGCAGGGCCAGGGTGGCGATGCGGTGGTCCACTTCCTCCAGGTCCATGTAGAGCTCGTTGGCCCAAAGGGTGGCCCGCTTGCCCACCGTGGTAAGCTGGGCGGGCTGGCCGTGGGTGTAGGCAAGGCAGGGCATGGCCTTGTATTCATCGGCGAATTTCGCCAGCAGGGAGAGCACCCCCAGCAGCTTTTTGCGCACCAGCTGCAAAGCCTGGCGCATGACGATGATGTCGGTGTTGTCGCCCACATAGCAGCTGGTGGCGCCCAGGTGGATGATGCCCTTGGCCGCCGGGCACTGCAGGCCGTAGGCGTAGACGTGGCTCATCACGTCGTGGCGGCACTCCTTTTCCCGGCGGATGGCGTCCTCGTAGTTGATGTCCTCGGCGTGGGCCTTCAGCTGGGCGATCTGCTCGTCGGTGATGGCAAGGCCCTGCCGCTGCTCGGCCTCGGCCAGGGCGATCCAGAGTTTGCGCCAGGTGCGGAACTTGTTGTCGTCGGAAAAGATATACTGCATCTCCCGGCTGGCGTAGCGGGTCTGGAAGGGGGAAATGTATCTGTCGTGTTCTGCCATAGTGCTCCTCGTTCCCTTTCTTTTATAAAGGGCCGCCCCGCCGGGGGCGGCCCTTGGGCTGTGTGCAGGTTACAGGCGGAAGTAGTCCACGCCGCCCTCAAACAGGGGCTGGTACTTGTCGCCCGGCACGTTCTTGTACAGGTCGTTGCCGCTGCGCTCGGTGTGGCCCATCTTGCCCAGCACCCGGCCGTCCGGGCTGGTGATGCCCTCGATGGCCCAGACGCTGCCGTTGGGGTTCACCGACAGGTCCATGGAGGGGTTGCCCGCCCCGTCCACATACTGCGTGGCGATCTGGCCGTTCTTCAGCATCTCGTTCAGCACATCGTCGCTTGCCACGAAGCGGCCCTCGCCGTGGCTGATGGCCACGGTGTGCACCTGGCCGGGCTCACAGCGGCTGAGCCAGGGGCTGAGGTTGGAGGCCACCCGGGTGTTCACCAGCATGCTCTGGTGGCGGCCGATGGTGTTGAAGGTAAGGGTGGGGCACTCCGCGTCCATGGGGCGGATCTCGCCAAAGGGCACAAGGCCCAGCTTGATGAGGGCCTGGAAGCCGTTGCAGATGCCCAGCATCAGGCCGTCCCGCTGGCCCAGCAGCCGCTGCACCGCCTCGGTGACGGCGGGGGCCCGGAAGAAGGCGGTGATGAACTTGGCGCTGCCGTCCGGCTCGTCGCCGCCGGAGAAGCCGCCGGGCAGCATGACGATCTGGCTCTCGTCGATGGCCTTCACCAGCGCCTCGCAGCTTTCGACCACGGCGGCGGGGGTGAGGTTGTTGATGACCAGCACCCGCGGGTCGGCCCCGGCGCGACGGAAGGCGCGTGCGGTGTCGTACTCGCAGTTGGTGCCGGGGAACACCGGGATGATGACCTTGGGCTTTGCCGCGCCTACGGCCGGGCCCTTGCGGGCGGGCACATCGAAGGTGACGGGCAACACCTCTTCGCCCTTGCCCCGGTAGGGGAACACCGGCTCCAGCTTGCCCTGCCAGGCGTCCTCCAGCGGGGCCAGGTCCACGGTCTCGCCGCCCAGGGTGAAGGTGTAGTCCTCGGTGACGGCGCCCAGTTCCAGGGCGTTTTCCACCTCTTCGCCGTCGGCCAGTTCCAGAACAAAGCTGCCGTAGGCGGGGCGGAAGAGATCGGCGGGGTCCACCCCGCTTGCCAGCTTGAAGCCCAGCCGGTTGCCCAGGCACATCTTGAACAGGCCCTCGGCGGCGCAGCCGTAGCCGGGGGTCCAGGCGGCGCGCACCCTGCCGGAGGCGATGAGGCCCTCCACCTGCTCGAACAGCGCCTTCAGGCTGTGGCGCTCGGGGCGCAGGTCGTCGTATTCCGGCCGCAGCCACACCACCCGGCTGCCCGCGGCCTTGAACTCGGGGCTGATCACATTGCCGGTGGTGCCGATGGCGGTGGCAAAGCTCACCAGCGTGGGGGGCACGTCCAGGTCCTCAAAGCTGCCGGACATGCTGTCCTTACCGCCGATGGCGGCGATGCCCAGATCCACCTGGGCCTTCAGCGCGCCCAGCAGAGCGGTGAAGGGCTTGCCCCAGCGCTCGGGGTCGGTGCCCAGCCGCTCGAAGTACTCCTGGAAGGTCAGATATGCCTTTTTGTGGTCGAAGCCGGTGGCCACCAGCTTGGCCACGCTCTCCACCACCGCCAGGTAGGCGCCGCTGTACTGCTTTTTCTCCATCAGGAAGGGGTTGTAGCCCCAGGCCATGCCGCTGCAGGTGGTGGTCTCGCCGTCCACCGGCAGCTTGGCCGCCATGGCCTGCGCCGGGGTGAGCTGGCGGCGGCCGCCGAAGGGCATGAGCACGGTGGCCGCGCCGATGGTGGAGTCGAACCGCTCGCCAAGGCCCTTCTGGCTGCAGACGTTCAGGTCGGTGACCAGGTTGCGCAGCCGCTCCTCCCAGGTGTCGCCCGCCCACTCCCGCTCGTAGGGCAGGCAGTCGTAGACCAGCACGTCGGCGTGCTTTTCGGCGCCGTTGGAGGCAAGGAACTTGCGGCTGACATCCACGATGGTCTTGCCGCGCCAGGTCATCGTCAGGCGGGGCTCCTCGGTGACGGTGGCCACCACGGTGGCGTCCAGGTTCTCCTCGTGGGCCAGGGCCACAAAGGCCTGCACGTCCTCGGGGGCCAGCACCATGGCCATCCGCTCCTGGCTCTCGCTGATGGCCAGCTCGGTGCCGTCCAGCCCGTCGTACTTCTTGGGCACGGCGTCCAGGTCGATGGCCAGGCCGTCGGCCAGTTCGCCGATGGCCACGCTCACGCCGCCCGCGCCGAAGTCGTTGCAACGCTTGATGAGACGGGTGGCCTCCGGCCGGCGCAAAAGGCGCTGCAGCTTGCGCTCGATGGGGGCGTTGCCCTTCTGCACCTCGGCGCCGCAGGTCTCCAGGCTCTTGCGGCCGTGGGCCTTGGAGGAGCCGGTGGCGCCGCCGCAGCCGTCCCGGCCGGTGGCGCCGCCCAGCAGCACCACGATGTCGCCGGGCTTGGGCTCCTCCCGCCGGACGTTGGCGGCGGGGGCAGCGCCCACCACCGCGCCGATCTCCATCCGCTTGGCCACATAGCCGGGATGGTACAACTCGGTGACCTGGCCGGTGGCAAGGCCGATCTGGTTGCCGTAGCTGGAATAGCCCGCCGCCGCGGTGGTGACCAGCTTGCGCTGGGGCAGCTTGCCGGGCAGGGTGTCCTCCACCGGCACCAGCGGGTCGCCCGCGCCGGTGACCCGCATGGCCTGGTAGACGTAGCTGCGGCCGGACAGCGGGTCACGGATGGCGCCGCCGATGCAGGTGGCCGCGCCGCCGAAGGGCTCGATCTCGGTGGGGTGGTTGTGGGTCTCGTTTTTGAAGAGGTACAGCCAGTCCTGCTCCTGGCCGTCCACGTCGCACTTGATCTTGACGGTGCAGGCGTTGATCTCGTCCGATTCGTCCAGGTCCTTCAGCTTGCCGATGGCCTTGAGGTACTTGGCGCCGATGGTGGCCAGGTCCATCAGGCACATGTCCTTCTTGCGGCCGGCGTACACCGCCTTGCGCATGGCCAGGTAGGAGTCGAAGGCCTTTTTCACCTGCACGTCCTCGATGCGCACCTCCTCCAGGATGGTGCCGAAGGTGGTGTGGCGGCAGTGGTCGCTCCAGTATGTGTCGATCATCCTGATCTCGGTGATGGTGGGCGCGCGGTGCTCACTCTGGAAGTACTCCTGGCAGAAGGTGATGTCCGCCAGGTCCATGGCCAGGCCCCGCTGCTGGATAAAGGCGGCCAGGCCCTCCTCGTCCAGTTCCAGAAAGCCCTCCAGCACCTCCACGTCGGGAGGCACGGGGTAGTCCACCCGCAGGGTGTCCACCGGCTCGAGGGAGGCCTCGCGGGCCTCCACCGGGTTGATGACATACTTCTTGATCCGCTCCAGCTCTTCGGCGGGGATGTCGCCCTCCAGCAGGTAGACCCGGGCGGTGCGCACCTGGGGCCGCTCGCCCTGGCTGATGAGCTGGATGCACTCGCTGGCGGAGGAGGCGCGCTGGTCGAACTGACCGGGCAGATACTCCACCGCGAAGACGGTTTTTGCCGCGGGCAGCGCATCACAGACGGCGTCCACCGGGGGCTCGCTGAAGACGGTGGGCACGCAGGCGTCGAACAACTCCCGGCTGATGCCCTCCACATCGTAGCGGTTCAAAAGGCGCAGGCCGGCCACGCTGCCGATGCCCAGGATGTCCCGCACCTCGGTCAGCAGGCTCTGGGCCTCGTGGTCAAAGCCCGGTTTCTTTTCCACATAAACACGATATACCATGGGGTACCTCCCTTGAAACTGTGGGGTTTAGCGCAGGGCCTCCAGCGCCCGGCGGCCGATGTCGCCCCGGCGGTGCAAGCCCTCAAAGGTGATGTTGTCGGCGGCGGCGTAGGCCTTTTTCAGCGCCGCTGCAAGGTCCGGCGCGGTGGCGGTCACGCCCAGCACACGCCCGCCGGCGGTGACCAGTTTGCCCTCCTTCAGCGCGGTGCCCGCGTGGTAGACCACCGCTTCGCCGCCGGGCAGCTGGCCGTTCACAAGGCCGGAGATCTCCTTGCCCTTTTCGTAGTGCTCGGGGTAGCCGCCGCTGGCCAGGATGACGCAGGCGGCGCTTTCGGAGGAGAATTCCACCGGGGTGTCGGCCAGGGTGCCGTTCGTGCAGGCCAGCATGATCTTCAAAAGATCGCTTTTCAGCAGGGGCAGCACCACCTGGGTCTCGGGGTCGCCGAAGCGGCAGTTGTACTCGATGACCCGGGGGCCCGCCGGGGTGATCATCAGCCCGAAGTAGAGGCAGCCTTTGAAGGGGCAGCCCTCGGCGGCCATGGCCGCCATGGTGGGGGCAAAGATGGTTTTTTCACACTGGGCCGCCACCTCCGGGGTGTAGTAGGGGTTCGGGGCCACGGTGCCCATGCCGCCGGTGTTCAGGCCCTTGTCGCCGTCCAGCGCCCGCTTGTGGTCCATGCTGGACACCATGGGCTTCAGGGTCCTGCCGTCGGCGAAGGCCAGCACGCTGACCTCGGGGCCGGTGAGGAATTCCTCCACCACCACCCGGCTGCCGGAGGCGCCGAACACCTTCTCCTCCATCATCTGATGCAGGGCCTGCCGGGCCGCCGCCTCGCTGTCGCAGATGAGCACGCCCTTGCCCAGGGCCAGGCCGTCCGCCTTGATGACCACCGGGTATTTTCCCTTTTCCCGGATGTACTCCAGGGCCTTTGCCGGCTCGTCGAACACCGCGTAGTCGGCGGTGGGGATGCCGTACTTCTTCATCAGGTCCTTGCTGAACACCTTGCTGGCCTCGATGCGGGCCGCGGCGGCATTGGGCCCGAAAGCGGGGATGCCCGCCTGGGCCAGTTTGTCCACCAGCCCCAGGGCCAGGGGGTCGTCGGGGGCGACCACCACATAGTCCACCTGTTCCCTTTTCGCCAGCGCCACCTGACCCTCGATGTCGGTGGCGGCCACCGGCACGCAGCGGGCGTCGGCGGCGATGCCCCCGTTGCCCGGCGCGCAGAGAATTTCGGTGCACAGTTCGCTCTCTTTGAGCTTTCTCACGATGGCGTGTTCCCGGCCGCCGCCGCCCACGACCAACAGTTTCATGGGTAAATTTCCCCCTTCCTTTTTTCCCGAGCCCTGACACACCAATGCCCGGCGCGGCAAAAACCGCGCCGGGTGGTGCGCTTTTGTTTAATGGTGGAACAGCCGCAGCCCGCAGAAGGCCATGGCGATGCCGTATTTGTTGCAGGTGTCGATGACCTGCTGGTCGCGGATGGAGCCGCCGGGCTCCACGATGGCGGTCACGCCGCTGCGGCGGGCCCGCTCGATGTTGTCGCCGAAGGGGAAGAAGGCGTCGCTGCCCAGGCACACGCCGGTCACCTTGGACAGCCATTCCTTCTTCTCGGCGGCGGTGAGGGGCTCGGGGCGGGTGGTGAAGGTCTCGGCCCACACGTCCTCGCCGATCACGTCCTCGTACTCATCGCTGATGTACACGTCGATGGCGTTGTCCCGGTTGGGGCGGGAGACGTCGGGCTTAAAGGGCAGGGCCAGCACCTTGGGGTGATGGCGCAGCTGCCAGATGTCCGCCTTGTTGCCGGCCAGGCGGGTGCAGTGGATGCGGCTCTGCTGGCCGGCGCCCACGCCGATGATCTGGCCGCCCTGGGCGTAGCACACCGAGTTGGACTGGGTGTACTTGAGGGTGATGAGGCAGAGCACCAGGTCCCGCTTCTGCTCGGGGCTGAGGGTCTTGTTCTCGGTGACGAGGTTCTGCAGCATCCCCTCGTCGATGCGCAGGTCGTTGCGGCCCTGCTCGAAGGTGATGCCGAACACCTGCTTGTGCTCCACCGGGGCGGGCACATACGAGGCGTCGATCTGCACGATGTTGTAATTGCCCTTGCGCTTGGATTTGAGAATTTCCAGGGCGGCGGGGGTGTAGCCGGGGGCGATGATGCCGTCGGACACCTCGTGCTGGATGACCTTGGCGGTGGACTCGTCGCACTCGTCGGAGAGGGCGATCCAGTCGCCAAAACTGCTCATGCGGTCGGCGCCGCGGGCCCGGGCGTAGGCGCAGGCCAGGGGGCTGAGCTCCAGCCCCTCGCAGAAGTACATCTTTTTGAGGGTGTCGTCCAGGGGCAGGCCCAGGGCCGCGCCCGCCGGGGAGACGTGCTTGAAGGAGGCGGCGGCGGGCAGGCCGGTGGCCTCCTTCAGCTCCTTCACCAGCTGCCAGGAGTTGAGCGCGTCCAGAAAGTTGATGTAGCCCGGCTTGCCGTTCAAAACGGTCACCGGCAGCTCGCCCTCTTCCATATAGATGCGGGCGGGTTTCTGGTTGGGGTTGCAGCCGTATTTCAGTTCCAGTTCCTTCATCTTTCGTTTTCCCCCTTATTCTTCACAAACTGCGTCGTATTTATTGATGATCACATCTTCCGTCTCGCCGGTGGCAAGGTCGATGCCCCGCACGAAGAGGCTCACCTTGTTGTCCTCGTTCAGCGCCTCCCACATCTTCACCGCCAGTTCCTCCGCGTCCTCCGGCAGGGCCACCCGCTCCGGCTCGCCCTCAAAGCTGGGGATGGGGCTGCCGTCGCATTTGTAGGTGTGCAGGAAGTGCCCCTCCCCCGCCACCGGCTGCGGATACTCGAAGAAGTACCGCCGGCAGCTTTCGCCGTTGCCGTCGGCGCTTTTGAGGATGGACAGCTTGTAGCTGCAAGCGCCATCGGCCAGCTCCACCACACCGCTGATGCGGGGGGTCCAGTTGGGGCCGTCCGGCTCAAACGTCCGGGTGCGCAGGGCGGCCTCGAAACTCTCGCCCCGGCTCATGAATTCATAGACGGTGTCGGTCTGGTCGCCGTTGGTGACGATGTGGGTATCCTCCCCCACCGTGCGCACCGGGTTATAGATGATGAGGCTGGGGTCCTGGAGCTTTTCCGGGTCCGCCGCCAGGGTGCGGATGCCGCCGATCTGGGGCACCGGGTCGAACACCCGGTTGCGGCTGTTGGCGCTGCGGCCCATGATGAAATAGGCGATGAGCGCCTTTTTGCCGCTGGGGGCAAGGCCCAGCACGATGCCCCGGCCGGGGTAGGCGTTGGTCTTCAGCTGTTCGTACAGGTCAAGCAGTTCCATTTCCTCATTCTCCCTTTTTGTAGTCAGCGCCCGGGGCGCGGGTTCAGCCTTTGTCGTACGCGGCGCACACCTTGGCCAGCGCCGCGGGCAGCAGTTTCCACTCGGCCTGCTCCATCACCCGCCGCTGCAAGGTCTCGGGGGTGTCGCCCTCGGCCACCTCCACCGCCTTCTGGGCGATGATGCGCCCGCCGTCGCACACCTCGTTCACAAAGTGCACCGTGGCGCCGGTGACCTTGACCCCCTTGGCCAGGGCCGCCTCGTGGACCTTGAGACCGTACATCCCTTCGCCGCAGAAGCTGGGGATGAGGCTGGGATGCACGTTCAGAATGCGCTCGGGGTAGGCGGCGATGACGCTTTTGCCCAGGATGGACAGAAAGCCCGCCAGCACCACGATGTCGATGGCGTTTTCCTTCAAAACGGCCAGCAGGGCCGCGTCGAATTCCTCGGCGGTGGCGTAGTCTTTCCGGCGCACCACCACGCCGGGCACGCCGGCGTTTTCGGCCCGCTCCAGAGCGTAGACGCCGGGCTTCGAGGCCACCACCAGGGAAATTTTGCCGTGGGGGTTTTCGCCCCTGGCCTCGCTGTCCAGCAGGGCCTGGAGGTTGGTGCCCCCGCCGGACACCAGAACCGCTACCCTCAGCATAGTTCCACCCCGTCGCCGGCCACGATCTCGCCCAGCACCCAGGCGTCCTCGCCGTTGGCCTTCAGGATCTCCACGGCGCGGGCGGCGTCCTCTTTGGCCACCACCAGGATCATGCCCACGCCCATATTAAAGGTGTTGAACATGTCCCGCTCAGGGATATTGCCGGCAGCCTGGATGTGGTTAAAGAGGGCGGGGGTGTGCACATTGGCCTTTTCGATGCGGGCGGCGCAGCCTTTTTTCAGGCAGCGGGGGATGTTCTCGTAGAAGCCGCCGCCGGTGATGTGGCTCACGCCCTTGACGGTGATCTCGTCCATCACCGCCAGCACGGGTTTGACGTAAATTTTGGTGGGAGCCAGCAGGGCCTCGCCCAGGGTGCGGCCCAGGTCGGCGTGGTACTCTTTCAGCACCTCCGGGTGGTGTTCCAGGTCAAAGACCCGGCGCACCAGCGAAAAGCCGTTGGAGTGCACCCCGGAGGAGGGCAGGGCGATGATGGCGTCGCCCTCTGTCATGGTGCTGTTGTCCAGCAGTTTGGCCTTGTCCACAGCGCCCACGGTGAAGCCCGCCAGGTCATACTCGTCCTCGGGGTAGAAGCCGGGCATCTCGGCGGTCTCGCCGCCCACCAAAGCGCAGCCCGCCTGCACGCAGCCCTCGGCCACGCCGGCTACCAGCTGGGCGATCTTTTCCGGCACGTTTTTGCCGCAGGCGATGTAGTCCAGAAAGATGAGGGGCTTCGCGCCGGCGCAGATCACGTCGTTCACGCACATGGCCACGCAGTCGATGCCCACGGTGTCGTGCTTGTCCATCAGAAAGGCCAGTTTCAGCTTGGTGCCCACGCCGTCGGTACCGCTCACCAGCACCGGGTGGGGCATGCCGGTGCAGTCCAGTTCGAACAGGCCGCCGAAGCCCCCCAGGCCGCCGATGCAGCCGGCGGTCATGGTGCGGGCGACGTGCTGCTTCATCAGTTCCACCGCCTTGTAGCCGGCGGTGATGTCCACCCCGGCGGCGGCGTAGCTGGCGGAATAACTCTTTTCCATGGCGCTCTGGCTCCTTTTAATCAATGGTCTCGGAAATTTTGTTCTCGAACTTGCTCTTCTCGGTCACCGCCGGGGGCTCCACAGGGTACTGGCCGGTGAAGCAGCCGGTGCACAGACCCAGCTTGCAGCCCTCGGCGATGGTCTTCACGCCCTCCACGCTCAAAAAGCCCAGGCTGTCCACCCCCAGGATGTCCCGCATCTCCTCCAGCGTGTGATTGGCGGCGATGAGGTTCTCCCGGCTGTCCACGTCCACACCGAAGTAGCAGGGATAGAGAAATTCCGGCGCGCTGGACAAAAAATGCACCTGGGTGGCGCCCGCCTCCCGCAGCAGCTGCACGATCTGGCGGCTGGTGGTGCCCCGGACGATGGAGTCGTCCACCAGCACCACCCGCTTGCCCCGCACCGTGTCGGCGATGGGGTTGAGCTTGATGCGCACAGTGTTCTCCCGCAGCTTCTGGTCGGGCTGGATGAAGGTGCGCCCGATGTACTTGTTCTTCAAAAAGCCGATGCCGTAGGGGATGCCGCTCTGCTGGGAGTAGCCCAGCGCCGCGTCCAGCCCCGAGTCGGGCACGCCCACCACCACATCCGCCTGGATGGGGTGTTCCAGCGCCAGCATGGCGCCGGCGCGGCGGCGGGCCCGGTGCACCGAGGCGCCGTCCACCACCGAGTCGGGCCGGGCGATGTAGACGAATTCAAAGACGCACAGGCTGGAGGGCGCGCCGCAGTGGGTGCGGATGGAGCGCATGCCGTCCTTGTCAAAGACGATGATCTCGCCGGGCTCCACGTCCCGCACGAACTCGCCGCCGGCGGCGGCGATGGCACAGCTCTCGCTGGCGATGATGTCGCTGTCGCCCAGCTTGCCGATGCACAGCGGCCGGAAGCCCTGAGGGTCGCGGGCGGCGATCAGTTTGCGGGGGCTCATGATCACCAGGCTGTAGGCTCCCTTGAGGATGGGCATGCTCTTTTCCACCGCCTCCTCGATGCTGCGGCTCGTAAGGCGCTGGCGGGTGATGGTGTAGGCGATGACCTCGGTGTCGCTGGTGGAGTGGAAGATGCCCCCCTCCAGCTCGATGTCCCGCCGCAGTTCGTAGGAGTTGGTGAGGTTGCCGTTGTGGGCCAGGGCCATGGGGCCCTTCACATGGCGGATGACAAAGGGCTGGGCATTGGCCCGCAGGGGGGTGCCGGTGGTGGCGTAGCGGCAGTGGCCGATGCACATCTGGCCCCGGGGCATGGTCTCCAGCACCTGCTTTGTGAACACCTCGTTCACCAGACCCAGGTCCCGGCGCTTGTAGATCACGCCCCGGTCGTTCACCGCCATGCCGCAGCTCTCCTGCCCCCGGTGCTGCAAAGCGTACAGGCCGTAATAGGTGGTGGCCACCACGTCCTGCTCCGCGATGCGGCGGTAGATGCCGAACACGCCGCACTCCTCGTGCAGCTTTGCGTCAAACTGTTCCATACTGTTCCTTTCTTTGCCGTTGGTTGCCGCAAGCGCCGGGGCTCAGCCCAGCAGACGGGCCATGACCTCCTGATAGGCCTCCTCCTCGCCGCCCAGGTCCCGGCGGAACAGGTCCTTGTCCAGGTGGGCGCCGGTGGTGGCGTCCCAGAAGCGGCAGGTGTCGGGGCTGATCTCGTCCGCCAGCACGATGGTCCCGTCCGCCAGGCGGCCGAACTCCAGCTTGAAGTCGATGAGGCGGATGTTAAAGCCCAGCAGGTACTCGCTGAGGATGCGGTTCACCTTGAAGGCGTAGTCGCTGATGGTGTCGATCTCCTCCTGGGTGGCGAGGCCCAGGGCCAGGGCGTGATAGTGGTTGATGAGGGGATCGTGCAGGTCGTCGTTCTTATAGCTGAACTCCAGGGTGGGGCACTTGAGCACGGTGCCCTCGGGCACGCCCAGCCGCTTGGTGAAGCTGCCGGCGGCCACGTTGCGCACGATGACCTCCAGCGGCACGATCTGAACCTTCTTCACCAGGGTCTCCCGGTCGCTGAGTTCCTGCACAAAGTGGGTGGGCACGCCCTTTTCCGCCAGCATCTTCATCAGGTTGTTGGTCAGGCGGTTGTTCACCACGCCCTTGCCCCGGATGGTGCCCTTCTTGGCGCCGTCGCCGGCGGTGGCGTCGTCCTTGTAGTCCACGATCACCAGGTTGGGGTCGTCGGTGGCGAACACTTTCTTGGCTTTGCCCTCGTACAGCTGCTCCATCTTTTTCATCGTCAAAACGCTCCTTTTATATTGTAAAGTTGTGGCTGCGATTTTTACAGTTCCGCCAGCTGGGCCTGCAGCGCCTCTTCCTTGCGGGCGATCTGGGCGGCCATGGCCTTGCGGTCGGCGGCCAGCACGGCGGCCAGCCGCTCGTCGGTGACCGCCAGAATCTGAGCGGCCAGCACCGCGGCGTTCTTGGCGCCGTTCAGCGCCACGGTGGCCACGGGGATGCCGCTGGGCATCTGCACGGTGGCCAGCAGCGCGTCCAGCCCGTCGGCGGCGCCCCCCTTCAGGGGGATGCCCACCACCGGCAGGGTGGTATTGCCCGCCACGGCTCCCGCCAGATGGGCGGCCATGCCCGCCGCGCAGAGGATGACGCCGAAGCCCTTTTCCCGGGCGGACTTGGAAAACTCCGCCGCCTCGGCGGGGGTGCGGTGGGCGCTGAGGATGTGGGCCTCGAAGGGGATGCCCAGCCGTTTCAGCTCGGCGCAGGCGGCTTTCACCACCGGCCAGTCGCTGTCGCTGCCCATCAAAACGGCCACGTTTTTCGTCTGTGTCACCTTTGTTCGACCTCCTGTTTTGAAAAAAAGAAAAGGCGTGGTGCACACTTACACCACTGCCTTTGTGTCACTTGGATAAAGAGGTGCTCTTTCCCCGCTGCCCCGCAGCGCGGCGCTCTGCCCCGCCGTGGGAACCGGGACGCCCGAACGCACAATGCCCCATTGCCGTGCACCTCCGCCAAAAAAATCCTGCCCACCGCCGCTGGGCGCGGCGCGCGGGCGAACCTTCTACCCTTTCAGTTTAAAGGGTGCGGCGGCAAAATGCAACCCGTTTCGCACCCCGCGAAAGGATTTTCAGAACAATTGCTTTGCCCGCCCGCCTTTGTCCTGTGATTTTTGGCACGATTACCAACAAAGGGGCCGGTAGTCATACTTTGGCGGGGGCGGTGACAGCGGCGTAGCGCCCGCCGGTGACCGCCAGCAGGTCGGCGGGGGCCAGTTCCACCTGGGCCCCGATGCGCCCGGCGCTGACCATGATGGTCTCCTTATCCTCCGCGGAGGTATCCACCACCGTGACAAAGGGCTTTTTCATCCCCACCGGGCTGCAGCCGCCCCGCACATAGCCGGTGGTCTTGAGCAGGTCCGCCACATGGAGCATGGCCACGCTCTTCTCCCCCACCGCCCGGGCGGCGGCCTTCAGGTCCAGCTCCTCCGCCACCGGGATGACGAACACATAAAAGGCACGGCTGGCGCCTTGGGTCACCAGCGTCTTGAACACCCGCGCCGGGTCCTGCCCCACCTTTTTGGCCACGGCCAGGCCGTCGATGGCCCCGTCGGAATGGTCGTACTCGTGGAATTGATAGGCCACCTTCGCTTTGTCCAGCATCCGCATGGCGTTGGTCTTGGGTTGTGCCATCTTCCCCGTCCCCTTTTCATCGCCCGGGGTGTCCGGGCGTTTTTCTTTTATTGTAACACGCCGCGCAAGAGCCTTCTTCTTGACAATCGGCCGCCGGCGTGCTATGCTTTGCACAATCTTTTTAAAACGCGAGGTTCGCCATGCACGTTCTGTTTACCGCCAGCTATTATTACGGCTTTTACTTTATGATGGGTAAAGGCCTTGTTTGCTGCGGTCATCCGGGGATGTGAGGGCGCCGGGCGCGTCGAGTCGCACCAAAAGCCGGGAAACCTGCGGCAGCAGGCTTCCCGGTTTTTATTTTGAAACAAGGGGGAGACTGAGATGATCATCATTTTAAAGCAGAACGCCGATCAGGCGGCGGTGGAGGAACTGTGCCGGGAACTGGAAGGCCGGGGCCTTTCCATCCACGAGAGCCAGGGCGCCGAGACACACATTCTGGGCCTGGTGGGCGACACCAAGTCCATCGCCGAGAGCTGGGTGCGGGCCAACCCGGTGGTGGAGGACGTGCGCCGGGTGAGCGAGCCCTACAAGAAGGCCAACCGCAAGTTCCACCCGGCGGACACGGTGGTGGATGTGAGCGGCGTGCCGGTGGGCGGCGGCCACTTCGCGGTGATCGCCGGGCCCTGCAGCGTGGAGAGCGAAAGCCAGATCGAGACGGTGGCCGCCGCGGTGCAGGCCGCGGGGGCAAAGCTTTTGCGGGGCGGCGCCTTCAAGCCCCGCACCTCCCCCTACTCCTTCCAGGGGATGCGGGCGGAGGGGCTGGAGCTGCTGCGCCACGCCCGCAGCCGCACCGGCATGCCCATCGTCACCGAGATCATGAACACCGAGCACCTGCCCCTCTTTGCCGACGTGGACCTCATCCAGGTGGGGGCGCGGAACATGCAGAACTTTGAACTGCTCAAGGCGGTGGGCCGCAGCGGCCGGCCGGTGCTCTTGAAGCGGGGGCTTTCCGCCACGCTGGAGGAACTGGTGATGAGCGCCGAGTACATCATGGCCGAGGGCAACGACCAGGTGATCCTGTGCGAGCGGGGCATCCGCACCTTCGAGCCCAGCATGCGCAACACGCTGGACATCAGCGCCGTGCCCATGCTGAAAAAGATGACCCACCTGCCGGTGGTGATCGACCCCAGCCACGCGGCGGGCATTGCCTGGATGGTGGAGCCGCTGGCGGCGGCGGCGGTGGCCGCCGGGGCGGACGGGCTGATGATCGAGGTGCACAACGACCCGGCTCACGCCCTGTGCGACGGCGCCCAGAGCCTGACCCCCGACCAGTTCGCGGCCCTGATGGAAAAGCTGCGCCCGCTGGTGCGCCTGGTGGGAAAAACGCTGGACTGAGCCGTCACGCCTTGCAACGGCGCCGCGGATGCGCTAAAATAAAATGATAGACCGTTCCGCCCGCCGGGCGGGGCAGACAAACGGGGAGGGTTTTAAAAATGGATCTGCATCTCAACAGCATCTGCGTACAGGGCGGCTACACGCCGGGAAACGGCGAGCCCCGCCAGGTGCCCATCATCCAGAGCACCACCTTTAAATACGCCACCAGCGAGGACATGGGCAAACTGTTCGACCTGGAGGCCAGCGGCTACTTCTACAGCCGGCTGCAGAACCCCACCTGCGACACGGTGGCCGCCAAGATCTGCGCGCTGGAGGGCGGCAGTGCCGCCATGCTCACCAGTTCCGGCCAGGCGGCCAGCTTCTACTCGGTGTTCAACATTGCCGGCTGCGGCGACCATGTGGTGAGCAGCAGCACCATCTACGGCGGCACCTACAACCTCTTCGCCGTGACCATGAAGCGGATGGGCATCGAGTTCACCTTCGTGGACCCGGACTGCACCGAGGAGGAACTGAACGCCGCCTTCCGGCCCAACACCAAGGCGGTGTTCGGCGAGACCATCGCCAACCCGGCCCTGACGGTGCTGGACATTGAAAAGTTCGCCAAGGCGGCCCACGCCCACGGCGTGCCCCTCATCATCGACAACACCTTCGCCACCCCGGTGAACTGCCGGCCCTTCGAGTGGGGTGCGGACATCGTGACCCACTCCACCACCAAGTACATGGACGGCCACGGCGCGGCGGTGGGCGGCTGCATCGTGGACAGCGGCCGCTTCGACTGGACCAGGTACCCCGACAAGTTCCCCGGCCTTTGCACCCCCGACGAGAGCTATCACGGGGTGGTGTACACCGAGCGGTTCGGCCTGGCCGGGGCCTACATCACCAAGGCCACCGCCCAGCTGATGCGGGACTTCGGCAGCATCCAGAGCCCCCAGAACGCCTTTTTGCTGAACCTGGGTCTCGAGAGCCTGCATGTGCGGATGAAGCGCCACTGCGAGAACGGGCAGGCGGTGGCGGAGTTCCTGCACGACCACCCGAAGATCGCCTGGGTGAACTACTGCGGCCTGCCCGACGACAAGCACTACGCCCTGGCGCAGAAGTACCTGCCCCACGGCGGCTGCGGCGTGGTGAGCTTCGGCGTGAAGGGCGGGCGCAAGGCCGCCGAGACCTTCATGAAGCACCTGAAGCTGGCGGCCATCGAAACCCATGTGGCGGACGCCCGCACCTGCTGCCTGCATCCGGCCAGCGCTACCCACCGCCAGATGAACGACGAGGAGCTGGCCGCCGCCGGGGTGAGCCCGGATCTGGTGCGCTTCAGCTGCGGTCTCGAGGACAGCCGCGACCTCATTGCCGACATCGCGCAGGCCCTGGACCAGGTGTGAGCATCCCACTGTGAAAGGAGGGCGGCTTTGTGCCCCTCATCATCCCCAAAACGCTGCCCGCCTACGGGGTGCTGGGCAGCGAGAACGTGTTCGTCATGCACAAGCGCCGGGCCCGCACCCAGCACATCCGCCCACTGCGGATCGTGGCGCTGAACCTGATGCCCACCAAGATCGCCACCGAGACCCAGCTGGCGCGCCTGTTGGCCAACAGCCCGCTGCAGGTGCAGCTGACGCTGCTGCACACCGCCAGCCACACCGCCAGCCATGTGCCCGGCGGCCATATGGAAGCCTTCTACAAGACCTTTGACGAGATCCAAAGCGAGCGCTTCGACGGCATGATCATCACCGGCGCGCCGGTGGAGCAGATGCCCTTTGAGGAAGTGGATTACTGGCCGGAGCTGTGCCGCATCATGGACTTCACCCGCACCAATGTCTACTCCACCCTCCACGTCTGCTGGGGGGCCCAGGCGGGGCTTTACCACCACTTTGGCATCGAAAAGCGCCCCCTGCCCGAAAAGATGTTCGGCATCTTCCCCCACCGGGTCGTGCGGCCCTCGAACCCCCTGGTGCGGGGCTTCGACGAGGAGTTCTGGGCCCCTCACTCCCGCCACACCGGCGTGGACGAGGACCAGGTGCGTGCCTGCGGCGCGCTGCGGGTGCTGGCCGAGAGCGACGAGGCGGGCATCTACCTGATGAGCACCGACAGCGGCCGGCAGATCTTTGTCACCGGCCACCCGGAGTACGAGCGGCTCACCCTGGACGCGGAATACCGGCGGGATGTGGCCAAGGGCCTGCCCATCCAGCCGCCCAGGCACTACTATCCCGACGACGACCCGGCCCGGGAACCGGTCTACCGCTGGCGGGCCCACGCCTTTTTGCTTTACACCAACTGGCTGAACTATTATGTGTACCAGAACACCCCCTACGACCTGGAGGATCTGGACACCCTGTAAACCCATCCTGCAAACCGGCGGGGGCGGGGGCCTTCGCCCCCGCCCCCTGCCTGCGTTCCGCGGGCGGTCAAAAACGAGAAAGGAGTTCTTTTTCATGCGCATCCTGGTGGTGGAGGACACCAAAGATATGAACCGGCTGATCGTCAAGGCGCTCACCAAGGCGGGCTACAGCGTGGACGGCTGCTACGACGGCGAAGAGGCGCTGGACTATCTGGCCGGGGCGGAGTACGACGGCATCGTGCTGGACGTGATGATGCCCAAGATGGACGGCCACCAGCTGCTGGCAAAGCTGCGGGCGGCGGGCAGCGACATCCCGGTGCTGTTCCTCACCGCGCGGGACGCGGTGGCCGACCGGGTGGCAGGGCTGGACCTCGGGGCGGACGACTATCTGGTAAAGCCCTTCGCCTTTGAGGAGCTGCTGGCCCGCATCCGGGCCATGACCCGCAAGCACGCGGGCAGCCACACCGACATCCTCACCGTGGCCGACCTGGTGCTGGACACCCGGGGCCACACCGCCGCCCGGGCGGGGCGGGAGATCCAGCTGCTGCCCAAGGAGTACGCCATTCTGGAGCATCTGATGCGCAACCAGGGCACGGTGCTCAGCCGGGAGCAGCTGGAGGATCGGATCTGGAACTACGAAAAGGCCGGCAGTTCCAACAACATCGACGGCTATATGAGCCGCCTGCGCAAGAAGATCGACGCCGACGTGCCCGAAGACGAGCGCCTTCTGCACACCGTGCGGGGCGCCGGCTGGGTGCTGCGGGCGCCGAAGAAAGGGGGCGCGGCATGAGACCCTCCTCCATCAAGACGAGGATCACCTTGTGGATCACCCTGCTGGTGGTGGCGCTGTTTGTGGTGATGCTGCTCTTCGCCCGGGCGGTGAGCAGCTCGGTGGTGCAGCGCACCACCCGGGAGCAGCTGGTGAACGCCGTGCGGGCCAATGCCGCTTATGTGAAGCTGGAGGGCGGCAAACTGACCACCGAGACGGGATTCTCCTTTTCCCACGGCGGCGTGACGAGCCTTGTGTACAGCAAGGCCGAGGCGCTGCTGGCGGGGCAGCTGCCGGTGGGCTTCTCCGCCACGGTGCCCTTTGAGAACGGCATGGTGCGCACGGTGGACGCCGACGGCGTGGATTACTATCTGCTGGATCTGTGGATCCCCAGCGGCTGGGAGGACGGCGTGTGGCTGCGGGGCCTGGAGGAGGTGCCGGACAGCGGCGCCACCACCCGCAACCTGCTCACGGTGGCGGCGGTGGCCCTGCCCCTCTTTGTGCTGGCGGGGGCGCTGGGCAGCTTCTGGATCGTGCGCCGCTCGCTGCGGGGGCTGGACATCATCAACGAGGCCGCCGCCTCCATCGACGAGGGGCGGGACCTCTCCCGCCGCATCGGCCCGGTGCCCGGCGGCCGGGAGCTGACCACCCTGGCGGAAAACTTCGACGGCCTTTTGGAGCGGCTGCAACACAGCTTTGAGGCCGAGTGCCGCTTTACCGCCGACGCCTCCCACGAACTGCGCACCCCGGTGTCCATCATCAAGAGCGCCTGCGAGTACGCCGAGGCCTACGACGAGACCGACGCCGAGCGCCGGGAGACCCTGGACATGATCCACCGCCAGGCCAACAAGATGACGGCGCTGATCGGGCAGCTGCTGGCCCTCACCCGGCTGGACCAGGGCACCGAACAGCTGTCCGCCGAGCCGCTGGACCTGGGGCAGCTGGCCCGGCAGACCCTGCAGGAACAGAACTACGACCCCGCCCGCCTGCGCCTGGCGCTGGCCCAGGGCATCACGGTACGGGGGGACGCGGCGCTGCTGGGGCGGCTGCTGGCGAACCTTGTGGACAACGCCCTCAAGTACGGCCCGGCCGAGGGGGTCGTGTCGGTGGGGGTGGCCGCCGGCAGCGGCGAGGCCCTGCTCTCGGTGCGGGACGAGGGGCCGGGCATCCCCGTCGACCAGCAGCAGCGCATCTGGCAGCGCTTTTACCAGCTGGACGCCGCCCGCGGCGACGCCCAGGAAGGTGTGGGGCTGGGTCTCTCGCTGGTGCAGCGCATCGCCCAGCTCCACGGCGGCCGCATGACGCTGGACAGCACCGAGGGGGTGGGCAGCACCTTCACCCTGCACCTGCCCCTGGCATGAACACCCAAACGCCGCTCTCCCCGCCGGGAGGGCGGCGTTTTCAAAGGTCCCGCCGGGGGCGGCAGGGCCCTCCCTTCGCCTTCGAAAGGGGGAGAAGGCCGCTCACGACCGCCTCAAAAAAATTTTTGAGAATGATTCCCAAATTTCATGTTCGTTTCATGTTGGGGGCCTATACTGGCATCAGAACAAAACAGGAAGGAGATCACCCTGATGAAAAAATTTCTTTTAACTGCCCTGGCCGCCCTGGCCATCGCTCTTTTGACCGCCTGCTCCGGCAATGGCCAGCTCAGCTACATCGGAGATGAGGCCGCCCGCACCGCGGCCCTCTCCGGCGCCGGCCTCTCCGCCGACAGCGTCACCTTCACCGGCACCAAGCTGACCAACCGGGACGGCGTGGAATATTACCTCGTTTCCTTCACCTCCGGCGCGAACCAGTACCAGAGCCAGGTGGACGCCCTCTCCGGCGTGGTCATCCAGACCGAGACCCAGCCCCTGAACCAGAGCGCCGCCACCGCCGCCTCCGGGGCGACCATCACCGCCGAGGACGCCAAGTCCAAGGCCCTGGCCCACGCCGGCCTGACCGCCGACGCGGTGACCTTCGTCACTGCCCAGCTGGACCGGGACGACGGCCGCCTGGTCTATGACGTGGAGTTCTACACCGCCGACTACAAGGAATACGACTACGAGATCGACGCCGCCACCGGCGATGTGCTGAGTTTTGACTTTGACGCCGACCACTACGCTCCCGCCGCCAACCAGCCCCCCGCCGCCAGCGCCTCCATCACCGCCGAGGACGCCAAGGCCAAGGCCCTGGCCCATGCGGGTCTCTCCGCCGACGCGGTCACCTTCGTCACCGCCCAGCTGGACCGGGAAAACGGCCGCCTGGTGTATGACGTGGAGTTCTACACCGCCGACTATAAAGAATACGACTACGAGATCGACGCCACCACCGGCGAGGTGGTGAGCTACGACTACGACGCCGAGCATTACGCCCATACCACCACCCCCGCCGCTCCCGCCCAGACGCCCGCCCCCGCGGCCGCTGCCACTCCTGCGCCTGCGGCCCAGACGCCCGCCCCCGCGGCCCAGGCTCCCGCCCAGGCTGCCACCGGCGCCACCATCTCCGCCGAGGA
>DWYI01000021.1 GCA_019118765.1 Candidatus Allofournierella merdavium
ACAAGTTCAACGAGATCGGCATGCTGATGGAGGAGAAGATGGGCCATCCCTTCTTCTGCTGCGACGCTGTTCTGGACACCAGGAGCCGCCAGATCGCCATCTACTCCGGCTACGCCGCCGAGATGATGCCCGAGAGCTGGAAGATCGCCGACAAGCGCACCTACGTGCACTGGGCGGAGAAGAAGTACGACGTGCTGGTGTTCGGCATGCCCCAGAAGTTCCACTACGGCGACGGTATGGGCACCAACCCCATCATGATGATGCAGGCGCTGAGCGCCCAGGTGCTGCGCTTCAAGCGCGTCATGAGCGACCACTGCGTCATCATCTGCTCCTCCATCTGCAACGGCTTCTTCCACGACGAGCTGTGGCCCTACCTGCGGGCGGAGTGGACCGACTTCCAGCACGACTACATGAACACCCTGCCGGACATGAACCGTCTGGGCGAGTACTACGCCACCAACGAGGAGTACATCCGCAAGTACCGCTTCACCAACGCGTTCCATCCCTTCCACGGCTTCTCCATGATGAGCTGCGGCCACATCGCGGAGATGAACACCAGCGCCATCTACATCGTGGGCGCCCAGGAGCCGGGCATCGCCCGGAGCATGGGCCTCAAGACCCGTGCCACCTTCGAGGAGGCGCTGGCGGACGCGGAGAAGAAGTATGTGGGCGAGAATCCCAACATCCTGGCGCTGCCCCAGACCTTCAAGGTGGCGGCGGTGCACCTGTGCATGAAGGACCCCAGCCAGGACTGCATGGACGAGTACGGCCATCACCCCTGCTGCGGCTGAACCGGCTGACCGAACGGCCGGCGCGACCTTTTGCGGCGGGCAGCGCCGGGGCGGCCGTCGTGCCGCATACGCCGCGGGAGGCCGCCCTTAACAGGATCGCGCCGAAGATCCTCTGCGCCTACAACACAACAGCACCGGGGCCGTCCTTCAGGGCTGCCCCGGTGCTGTTTCTTTATGAGGCTGCGCCGCGATTTTTCGCGCCGCCGCGCCCGTATCCGTATCCGCTGCCGCCGCCATATCCGTTTCCAGCGCCATACCCGTTGCCGTTTCCATACCCGCCGCCGCCCGTGGGGGCGGAGGAGGGGGCCTCGCCGGAACTCAGCGCCTGCAGCAGCTCCCGGATCTGCCGCATGGTCATGGCGGCGATCTGCTGGGGAGAGTACTGATCGGTATAAGCCAGCACGTCCAGATAGGCGCGGTACTTGCCGTAGGACAGGCCCAGCGAATGAGCCTGTTCCACATCCTCCGGCGTGACGCCGTAGCAGCGGGTGTTCGCCTGCCCGGCGGTGCACCCGGCAATATATTGAAGGATGTCGTCGCCCTGCTGCGGGTCGATCTCCACCACCGTGATGGCGAGGAACTCGTCCCCGGCAAGGCAGGTCTGCACCGTCTCGCTGCCCAGCACCTGCTCGACCGCCTGCTCATAGTCCTGGTGCAGCAGATTCAGCGTTTCGGCCAGCTGTGTGCCGTCCTCGTTGTAGCCGCTCACGTCGATGATGCGGTCGAACCGGTTGACCGACAGCTCGATGGAGGGGTTGATGTCCATGCTGATGACCGAGGTGGGGGTAAAGTAGAGGTGATGCCCGGCGGCGAACAGGCCCAGCGCCAGGCAGGCGCAGGCGGCGCACAGCGCCCGTCGCACGGTGCGCCCGCGGCGCACGCCCCGGCGCTTTTCCAGTTCGCCGTACACAAACTGCCGGGTGCTCCGCTTCAGGGCCTCGTCGGCGCGGACCAGGTCCAGCGCCTCGCGCAATTCACTCTGCAAGCTCTTCACCTCCCAGCGCCTGCCGGAGCATCTGCCGTGCCCGGGTCATCAGGGTATAGACGGTGTTGACATTTCTGCCCAGAATACGGCCGATCTCCGGCGCGGTGTATCCCTCGTAATAGTGGAGATAGATCACCTGTCGGTACTTTTCCGGCAGGCGAAGCACCGCTTCCAGCACGTCGCTTGTTCCGGACGGCGGAACGCCGTGTTCCCCCGCCTCCTCCAAAGAGACGACGCGGCTGCGAAAAAAACTTTTGAGCAGATCCTTGCAGGCGTTGATGGTCACCCGGATCAGCCAGGCTTTTTCCTGCTCGGGGCTCTCAAAGGGAGCGGAGCGCAGGGCGTACTTCAAAAACACCGTCTGGAAGATATCCTCGGTGTCGGCGTCGTTTTTCAGATGAAGCACACAGATCCGCTTCACAGTGTCCGCGTACTGCTCAATGGCCCTGTTCACATCCTGCTCGCTTTGCATGAAGCTCCCCGCCTGTCGTCAGCTGTTGATCCCGCCGCGGCCGCCCCAACGGCCGCCTTGACGGCCCGCGCCGGTGCCATAGTTGTCACACACGCCGTCGCCGTCGGCGTCCACGAAGCCGCGGCCCGCGCCGGTGCCGTAGTTGTCGCACACGCCGTCACCGTCGGCGTCCACGAAGCCGCGGCCCGCGCCAGTGCCCTGCGCGGCGAACACGCCGGTGGCGGTCACGCTGAGCAGAAGGGCCACTGCGATGATGCTTGTTGCGATCTTTTTCATACTGGATAACCTCCCGTGTCGCTTATAAGCGATTTTACACAGAATACGACCGGGGAGAGGCAATCCGTTCAACGATGAAAAAATTTTTTTCGCGGCGTTCTGCGTGCCTTTGCGGGACGCCATCCATTATGGCACAGACGGCAAAAGATTTCAACCGACGGCCCGGTTTTTGAACGCATGATGCCCCCGCAGAAAGGAAACGCTACAAATGTATGCCAGAGCGCTGTTAATGCAAAAATTTCGGCGTGTTTTCCCGTTGACGGGTCACTATCTGTATTGTATACTCCATATTGATAGGCCTTCCGATTAAACGCTTGTTTGAAAGGCCAAAGTCCATCCCACGCTGTTCCAAAAGGAGAAGAAGACCATGGAAAGTTTGCAGCTCAAACCCGGTTTTTATTTCACCGGTGCACTGGACCACGACCTGCGGGTCTTCGACGTCATCATGTACACCGAGTTCGGCACCACCTACAACTCCTATGTGCTCAAGACCCCGAACCACACCGTCCTGTTCGAGACCGCCAAGGCCAAATGCGTTGACAGCTGGCTGGAAAAGGTACAGGCCATCACCCCCATCGAGCAGGTGGATTATCTGGTGGTCAGCCACACCGAGCCGGATCACAGCGGCAGTGTGGAGCGGCTGCTGGAGTTGAATCCCCGCATCAAGATCGTGGCCACCGGCTGCGCCATCAGCTTTTTGAAGGAGATCGTCAACCGGGAGTTCTACTCCATCGCCGTGCGGGACGGCCAGACCCTGACTCTGGACGACAAGACCCTGGAGTTCATGGTGGTGCCCAACCTGCACTGGCCCGACACCATGTACACCTACATCCGGGAGGACCGGGTGCTTGTGACCTGCGACTCCTTCGGCTCCCACTATGCCTGCGACGATATCCTCGCCAGCAAGGTCACCGACCGGGAGGGCTATCTGCGGGCCACCAAATACTACTACGACTGCATCATCGGCCCCTACAAGGCCTTCATGCTGGACGCGCTGAGCCGGGTGCGCACGCTGGAACTGGATATGATCTGCCCCGGCCACGGCCCGGTGCTGGACTGCGACATCCCCTGGATGCTGGACACCTACGAGGAGTGGTCCACCGTCATCAACCCCAACCCCCGGCCCACGGTGATCCTGCCCTATGTCAGCGCCTACGGCTATACCGGCCAGCTGGCCCAGGCCATCGCCGAGGGCATCCGCAGCGCCGGCGAGATCGACACCCGCACCTATGACATGGTCACGGCCGACGCGCAGCAGGTGGCCGGGGAGCTGCTCTATGCGGACGGCTTTTTGCTGGGCACGCCCACCATCGTGGGCGAGGCGCTCAAGCCCATCTGGGACCTCACCACCGGGATGTTTGCCACCACCCACGGCGGCAAGCTGGCCAGCGCCTTCGGCAGCTACGGCTGGAGCGGCGAGGGCGTGCCGCACATCATGGAGCGGCTGGGCCAGCTGAACCTGCGCCTGGTGGAGCCGTTCCGGGTGCGCTTCAAGCCCAACGCCGAGCAGCTGGAGGAGGCCAAAGAGTACGGCAAGGCCTTCGGACACGCGCTGCTGGCCGATCTGCGGCCCATCCAGCGGGCCCCCAAGGAGAAGGTGCGCTGCACCGTCTGCGGCGCGGTGTTCGACCGGGGCGAGGAGCGCTGCCCGGTGTGCCAGGTGGACGACAGCCACTTTGTGCCCGCCAGCGAGCCGCTGCCCGCGCCGGAGCAGCCCGCGCAGGTGCGCTGCACCATCTGCGGCGCCATCTTCTCCGCCGACAAAGCCCAGTGCCCGGTGTGCGGGGTGGACAAGCGCTATTATGAGCCGGTGGAGGAGATCCGCAAACCCGCCTCTTCCGGGCCCCGCAAGCTGGTGAAATGCCTGGTGTGCGGCGAGATCTTCGACGCCTCGCTGGACGTCTGCCCCGTGTGCGGCGTGGGCCGGGACAAGTTCGTGGAGGTGGAAGTGGAGGAGGTGGCCTACCGCCACGACACGCAGAACACCTATGTGATCCTGGGCAACGGATGCGCGGGCGTCAGCGCGGCGGAGGCCATCCGTGAGCGGGACAAGACCGGCGCCATCCTGCTGATCTCCAACGAGGGGCCCGCCTACCAGCGGCCCATGCTCACCAAGGCCATGTTCTCCGGCCTGGGGGCGGAGCAGATGGCGCTCCATCCCCAGGGCTGGTACGAGAGCCACAACATCACCCAGATGCTGCACCGCCAGGTGGAGCGGGTGGACACCGCCGCCCGCACCGTCACGCTGGACGGCGGCGAGACGGTGGCCTACACCAAACTCATCTTCGCGCTGGGCAGCGAGTGCTTTGTGCCGCCCATCCCCGGCCATGACCAGGACGGCGTGGTGGCCATCCGCCGCCTGGCGGACGTGGAGCGGGTGCGCGCCATGTCCCCGCTGACGCAGGCCGTGGTCATCGGCGGCGGCGTGCTGGGCCTGGAGGCGGCCTCGGAACTGCAGCGCAACGGCTGCAAGGTGACGGTGCTGGAGCTTGCCCCCACCCTCATGGGCCGCCAGCTGGACGAGCCCTCGGCCCGGCTGCTGCTGGAGCGCTGCGCCGCTCTCGGCGTGCGGGTGGAGCTGGGCGTGCAGATCGCCGCCCTGGAGGGCAGCGGCAGCGTGACCGGCGTGCGGCTGGGCAGCGGCGAGGTGATCCCCGCGCAGCTGGTGGTGGTGTCCTGCGGGGTGCGGGCCAACACCGCCATCGCCCAGGCCGCCGGCGTGGCCGCCGAGCGCGCCATTGTGGTGAACGAGGCGATGGAGACCAACATCCCCGGCGTGTTCGCCTGCGGCGACTGCGCCCAGCTGAACGGCGTCAGCTACGCCCTGTGGCCCGAAGCCCAGGCCCAGGGCAAGGTGGCCGGCGCCCGCGCCACCGGCGACGCGGTCGTCTACACGCCGGTCCGGCCGATCCTCTCCTTCAGCGGCATGGGCACCGAGGTGTTCTCCCTGGGCGACCCGGGCAAGCGGCCGGACGTCCACTACCGCACGCTGGAGCTGCGGGACGAGGCCCGCGGCCACCTGGCCCGCTACTACTTTGCCGAGGGCAAGCTGTGCGGGGTGAACCTGGTGGGGGATGTGTCCGGCATGGCCGACGCCATCGCCGCCCTGGAGGAGCAGCGCGCCCTGCAGAACTTCCTGGCCTGAAGCAAGAAATGGATTCGCGAAGCCCCCGCGCCGCACGGCGCGGGGGCTTTTTGCGCGCGGGAAAAAGCCGGGAGAATGAGCGACCGGCCGCCGCGATCTCTCGGCGCGTCACCGACAGACGGAGGGGGAGGCCCGGCAGCACACCGGGGAAAATCCTTGAAAAAGAGCTTCCGACCCGCTGAAACCGTGCGCGCTACGGAAGGACCTTCAAATTGTAACATGTTCCAAAAACGTTTTTGAAAAGACGTGCATTTTGCCGTTTTTGCGGCGGCACCCTTGACAACGCACCTGGGATTCTGTATAACAGAGACAAGCCGAAAACGTTTTTGAGGAGTGGCTGCCTCAGAGAGTGGGGTGTGTTGGGATGTCGGTGACCATTCAGGATGTGGCAAAAGCCGCCGGGGTCACGGTGGGGACCGTGTCCCGGGCGCTGAACAACTACGCGGATGTGAATGAAAACACGCGGCAAAGGATCATCCGCACGGCGCAGGAACTGGGCTATCATCCGAACCTGGTGGCCCGCAGCCTTTCCAGCAAGCACGCCCGCAGCATCGCGCTGATCGTCTCCGGCTTTCTGGAAGACAAGATGTTCAACCACTTCGAAACCATGCTGATGAAAGGATGCTATCAGTTTGCGCTGGAGCGGGGCGTGGAGCTCTCCATGCACATGATCAACACAGAGATCCAACAGAAAAAGAGTTATGAGCAGCTGTGCTACGAGCACAATCTCAGCGGGGCTGTGCTGCTGGGCCTCAAGACCACTGACCCCTACTGCGAGGGATTCCCGCAGGGCAGCCCGCCCTGCGTTACCATCGACACTCAGGTCAAGGGCCCGAATGTGAGCAACGTCACCCTGGACCACATCGCCGCCTTTGACGAACTGACCCAGTACCTCATTGACCAGGGCCACCGGCGCATCGTGCTGGTGCACGGGCGCAAGGAGGCGATGGTGAGCATGGAGCGCCTGGCCGGCGCCCATCAGGCAATGACGCGCAACGGCATGACGCTCACCCACGACCAGATCATCTACACCAATTTCTTGCGGGAAGAGGCCTACGAGGGCGTCCGCCGCTATCTCGAGACTCACAATCCCAAAAGCGTGACCGCCTTCCTGTGCATGAGCGACATGCTCGCCATTGGCGCCATCGAGGCGATCAAAAGCCTCGGTTACAAGGTGCCCCGGGATTATTCGGTGGTGGGCTACGACGGGCTGGACGTGACCGAGTTCACCGACCCGCGCATCACCACCATCGACCAGAACATCCGCCTGAAGGGCTACGAGGCGGCCCACCTGCTGCTGGACATGCGGGACGGCAAGCGCCCCACCCAGCGGCTGGTGCTGCCCCACACCCTCTCCATCAAGGACAGCGTGGCCCCGCCCGCCTGGTGAGCGGCGGGCCGGCGGCCCTCAACTGAAAAAGGAATGTCCGCCAGGCCGGCGCGCGGTGGAGGACTTTCTTTTTTCGCTGGTTTCGAAAACGTTTTTGAAACGGACACTCTTCGATCGACAGCTTACCCGATCAAAGAGGCCGGCATCCGGACCGCAGGCTCCTTCGCGGGCAGATTTTTTGTGCGGCTTTCAAAAACGTTTTTGAAGCTTTGAGTGGCCCAGATCTCTCCGCCCGCGGTCCCGGCTGGGCCGGCAAAACGCAATTTTATGCCAGTGAAAAACGGCGTTCGCCGTTTTCTATAGACACAGATAACAAAAGGAGGACAATATGAAAAAGAAACGCATCTTTGCAGGTCTGCTGGCCGGCGCTGTGCTCACCGCGGGCCTGGCCGGCTGCGGTTCCACCCCTTCCAGCAGCACGGCGCCCTCCGGTTCGGCGGCCGCGTCCGGCGCCACCGGCGTTGTGGAGGTGACCATCCCCTCCTACAAGACCGGCGAGAACGTGGGCGCGGTGTTCTTCGAGCCCCAGGTGGAGCGCTTCAACCAGGCGTATGAGGGCAAGTATCACATCACCCTGGAGAGCGTGCCCCAGGACACCTTCCTGGATCAGATGAAGATGCTGGCCCAGCAGGGCGAGCTGCCGGTGCTGGTGCAGTCCGGCGACGTGGACTGGCTCACCAACGTGGTGTATCCCAACGGCCTGGCCTACGACCTGAGCGGCTGGCTGGACGAGCACCCGGACCTGAAGGCCCGCCTGCTGCCCGACGGCCTTGCCTTCTGCACCGATGACAGCGGTGCTGTGTACAGCATGCCCCTGGCCACCGTGCGGCCCACCGGCTTTTTCTGGAACTCGGCTTTGTGGGACACCCAGGAGGACCTGAGCGCCATGACCATGGACCAGTTCATCACCGCCATGGGCGATCAGAAGATAGCCTTCTCCACCGCCGAGAACGGCTGGGTGGCGGCGCTGTTCCTCACCGCGGCCATCGCCGACGAGGAGGGCGGCATTGACTGGCTGCAGGCCGGCGTGGAAAACCGCATCACCGACTTCAGCGAACCCGCCTTTGTGAACGCCATCGCCACCCTGCAGCAGATGCTGCAGAACAACGCGGCGCCCAACTCCATCGGCGCAACCTACGCGGACGCCGCCAACTCCTTCATGAGCAACCAGGCCGCCCTGATCGCCAACGGCCCCTGGATGTCGTCCGATTTTGCCGAGACCAACAGCGCCAACTGGAGCAACGGCTTTAACGGCGCCGACGTGCGCGCCG
Organism: Candidatus Allofournierella merdavium; assembly: GCA_019118765.1. GTDB lineage: Bacteria > Bacillota > Clostridia > Oscillospirales > Ruminococcaceae > Allofournierella_A > Allofournierella_A merdavium. The sequence continues at coordinate 8,331 of DWYI01000021.1, forward strand.
CCCTCTTCCCGGGTCAGGTGGGCATCGCCAACACCGCCACCTACGGCGAGTGGTTCATCAGCGCCAACGCCGCACCCGAGGAGATCGAGCTGGCCCTGGCCTTCCTGGAGTTCATCAACAGCCCCGAGGAGCTGGAAGCCTACCTGCTGGCGGAGGGCGGCGACGCCCCCGGCCTGACCTACTCCGACGGCTTCAAGGAGGAGCAGGGCAAGACCCAGGTGCTGGCCGACCTGGCGGCGGATACCACCGCGGACACCGTGTTCGTGCCCTGCATCCTGGACGTGATCCCCTCCTCTGTGGCCAACTCCGACTTTGGCATGCTGCTGCCCAGCCTGGCGGACGGCACCTTCACCCCCGAGGACTTTGCCCAGCGCATGACCCAGGCCGCCACCGAGGCCACCGCTGAATAAGCGCGCGGGCGCACGGTTCAGAACTTTCCTGCGCGGCGCGCCGCATGCCGGCCTTTGCCGGGCGGCGCGCCGCCACCGCGTTTGTGAAAGGAGGGACCCGCACTTTGGAATCCGGACGAAAAAGACCGGCACGCACCAAAGCCAGCCGGCTGCAGCGGGCGAACTACAAGTGGATCTACCTGTTTTTGCTGCCCACCGTCATCATCTTCGCCATGTTTTATGTGGTGCCCATCGTGGAGGTGTTCGTTACCTCCTTCACCCAGTGGGACGGCTTCAACGCCCCCCGATTCAACGGCATCCGCAACTACATCAACCTGTTCAACAGCCATTCCTTCCTCACCAGTCTGAAAAACCTGTTCTGGTGGTGCGTCATCGCCATGACGCTGCATGTGGGCTTCGGCACGCTGGTGGCCTTCGTGCTGTTCCACCGCCCCCGCGGCTGGAAGGTGACCCGCGCGGTGTTCATGATCCCCAACGTGATCAGCGCCGCGGCCTGGGCCATGATCTACCGCTTTATCTTCAACGACGACATCGGCATCCTCAACAGCCTCATCCGGCTCATCAACCCGGACTTCAGTGTGGACTGGTTCTACGTCTCGCCCTGGGCCTTCTGGTCGGTCACCTTCACCTGGCTGTTCTACGCGGTCATCGTGACGCTGATCGTGCTGGGGGACCTGCTCAACATCCCGCAGGAGCTCACCGAGGCAGCTCGCATCGACGGGGCCACCGGCTGGCAGCTCATCCGCTACATCCATCTGCCGCTGTGCCGCACGGCCATCGGCACCAGCATCATCTGTTCGCTCACCTCCCGCATCGCCATGTACGAGCAGATCGCCCTCACCACCGCCGGCGGCCCCGACTACGAGACCGTCAGCCTTCCGATCCTGCTGGTGAACGCCATCACCGACTACCGCTACGGCTACGCCAACGCGGTGGGCGTGCTGATGTTCCTGTTCGGCCTGGTGATTTTGTGGCTGGTGAACCGTCTCTTCCGTATGGACGAGACCGACTATTGAGGTGCCGCCTATGAACACTGTGAAAAAAACCGCCACCCAGGCGTTTATGTATCTTGTGGAACTGGTGGTCATTCTGCTGTCGGTCTTTCCCATCCTGTGGGTGGTGATGTCCGCCTTCAAGACCAACGGCGAGATCCTCTCCTCGCCCCTGGCGCTGCCCACCTCCTTCTCGCTGGACACCTTCGTCTACCTGTTTGAAACCTACAACTTCCCGGTCTATTTCCTCAACTCGCTGTTGGCGGCGGGAGTGTCCACCCTGGTGTCGCTGCTGTTCTACGCCATGGGCGCCTATGTCATCGCCAAGTTCGAGTTCCCGGGCCGCAAACTGCTGTTCATCCTCTTCACCATCACCCTGCTGGTGCCGGGGCACAGCAAATCCCAGCCCATCTTCTCCCTGGTGAGCGACCTGGGCCTATTCGACAGCATCTGGGGCGTCACCCTGGTGTATCTCTCCGCCGGCATGGCCATGTCCATCTTTGTGCTGAAGGCGGGCTTCATGGCCATTCCCAAAAGTCTGGACGAGGCCGCCATCATCGACGGCGCCGGCTTCATGCGCACCTTCTGGTCCATCAACCTGCCCCTGGCCAAGAGCGCTTTATCCACCGCGGGCATCCTGATGTTTTTGGGCAACTGGAACGAGTACTATTTCGCCTCGCTGCTCACCCATTCCGACTCCCAGCGCACGCTGCCCATCGCCCTGTCCTTCTTCACCAGCGAATTCTCCTACAACTACACCAACCTCTTTGCCGCCCTCACCATCGTCATCCTGCCGGGCATCGTGCTGTATGTCTTCGCCCAGGAGCAGGTGCAGGCCAGCGTGGCGGCCACCGGCATCAAGGGGTGAGGATGCCCCGCTTTAAAACGACCGCACAAGCCCTCTGACCGAGAGGAGGAACACCCGATGAAATACGACGCACAGCCCCTGGGCTGGGTGGTGGTGGAGGACGTGTTCAACGCCGCGCATATTGCCAAATGTGAATCCATCTTTGCCCAGGGCAACGGATATATGAACCTGCGAAACGCGCTGGAGGAAAACTATGTGGGCCAGCGCCGGGGCGCCTTTGTCACCGGCACCTTCAACAAGGCCTTGCCGGACGAGGTGACCGAGCTGCCCAACCTGCCCGACGTGACCGAGCTGCGGCTGACGGTGAACGGGGAGCGGTTCTCCATGGAGACCGGAACAGTGGAAAACTACCGCCGCCAGCTGGACCTGTGCACCGGCGAGGCGGAGCGCACCCTGCTGTGGACAAGCCCCGGCGGGGCGCGCCTGGCGCTGCGCCTGCGGCGCTTTGTCTCGCTGGCCCAGGAGCATCTGGCGGCCTTCTGCGCCGAGATCACCGCCCTGGACGGCCCGGCGGACCTGGTGCTGGAGAGCGGCATCGACAGCCGAGTGTCCAACACCGGTTCCCAGCACTGCACCGAGGGGGAGAAGCGGCTGGTGGACGGCTCCATCCTGCAGCTGGCCTGCCGCACCTGCCAGTCGGACATCCCGGTGGTAGTGCACTGCGCCCATCGCTTTTCCCAAAAGCCCGCCCACAGCCTGCCGGTGATGGAGCGCCGCCGCTTCGTGCAGCGCTTTGCCTTTCATCTGGGGGCCGGCGCGACCCTGCGCATGGACAAATTCGCCTGTTACTGCACCGGCCGGGACCTTCCCTTTGTAGCCTTTGGTCAGCAGAACGGCGTAGAGGAGCCGGAGCCGGTGATCGCCGAGGGCCTGGAGACACTTCGCCGGGCGCTGACCCGGGACTACGACGCATTGCTGGCGGATTCCGCCGCCCGCTGGGCACAGTACTGGGAAAAGACCGACGTGCGGGTGGACAGCCCCGATCCCATGGACCAGCTTGGTCTGCGCTTTGCGCTGTATCATCTGAACATTATGGTCAAGCGGGACGATTCCCGGGTGGGCATCGGCGCTAAGGGCATGACCGGCGAGGGCTACAAGGGCCACTCCTTCTGGGACACCGAGATGTTCCTTTTGCCCCACTACCTGCTCACCGACCCCGCCGCGGCCCGCACCCTGCTGGAATACCGCTGGCGCAGCCTGCCCGGCGCCTTCAAAAAGGCCCGGGAGAACAACTGGCAGGGGGCCATGTTCCCCTGGGAGAGTGCCTGGCTCACCGATGGGGAGGTGACGCCGCTGTTCGGTGCGGCGGACGTGGTCACCGGCCAGAGCATCCCCATCCTCACCGGCATGCTGGAACATCACATCACCGCCGACGTGGCCTGGGCCGTCTGGCTGTACTACACCGCCACCGGCGACGACGACTTCATGGAAAAATGCGGCTGCGAGCTGTTGGTGGCCACCGCCTGCTTCTGGGCCAGCCGGCTGGAGTGGAAAAGCGGCACCGGCCGTTACGAGATCTGCAATGTGATCGGGCCGGACGAGTATAAGGAGCATGTGGACAACAACGCCTTCACCAACTATCTGGCCGCCGAGAACCTGCGGGTGGCCAGCCTGGTGATCGGCCGGATGCGGCGAGACTGGCCCGCCGCCTGGGCGGCTCTCAGCGCCCGGCACGACCTGCCGGCCCTGGCGGCGGAGTTTGACGAAAAGCGCGAAAAGATGTACCTGCCCGCCCCCCGCCCGGGGGATGGGCTGGTGCCTCAGAACGACCAGTACCTGAACCTGGAGCCGGTGGACCTTGCCCGCTACAAGGCTCAGGCGGGGGTGTCCTCCATCTACGAGGACTACAGCCCCGCCCAGATGAACCGGCTGATGGTATCCAAGCAGGCGGATCTTGTGATGCTGCTGCGGGTGATACCCGGCCTGTTCGACCCGGAGACCCGCCGCAAAAACTTTTTGTTCTACGAGTCCCGCACCCTCCACGACTCCTCCCTCAGCCACGGCCAGCACTGCGTTCTGGCCGCCTGGATGGGGCTGGACGGGATGGCGCTGGACCTCTACCGCCACGCCGCGGCCATCGACCTGGGGCCGAACCCCACCTCCTCCGACGAGGGCATCCACAGCGCCTCCATGGGCAACGTCTGGCAGTGCGCGGTGTGCGGCTTTGCCGGCCTGCGATGGGAAGGCGGGCAGCTGATGCTGGAAAACCATCTCCCCGCCAGCTGGAAGAGCCTGGAGTTCACCGTGGAGTGGCGCGGCGCCCGCCTGGCGGTGCGGCTGAGCCATGAGAAAGGCATACAGGTGCGGCGGCTGGGGGGAACGGCCATCACCATCCTGGTGGACGGCGTGCCCGTCACCCCGTACGCCGCAGAGGAGGACGCATGAAATACAAAGGCATTATCTTCGATCTGGACGGGGTGCTCTGCTCCACCGACCGGTTCCACTTCCAGGCCTGGCAGGAGACTGCCCGTCAGGCCCGGGCCCCCTTCGACGAGACCATCAACCAGCGCCTGCGGGGGGTCAGCCGCATGGAAAGCCTGAAGATCATCCTGGAGGGAAGCCCCCTCACCTTTACCCGGGAGGAAAAGGAGCGGATGGCCCGGGAGAAAAACGAGCGATACCGCCACCTGCTGCAGCAGATGACCCCCGCCGACATGCCCGATGGGGTGCGCCGGGCTCTCGAGAGCCTGCGGGCCGCCGGCCTGAAGCTGGCGGTGGGCTCCTCCAGCAAGAATGCCCACTTCATCCTGGAGCGACTGGACGCCGAGCAGTATTTCGACGCTGTCTGTGACGGCACCCAGATTGTCCACTCCAAGCCCCACCCGGAGGTCTTTTTAAAAGCCGCGGAGATGCTGGGCCTGCCCCCCGCGGCCTGCCTGGTGGTGGAGGATGCCCCCGCCGGCTTGCAGGCCGCCCGGGCCGCCGGAATGGACTGCGCCGGCGTGGGCGACGCGCCGTGGCCCTTTGCCCCCACCTATCGTTTGCCGGACGTGACCGCCCTGCCGGCGGCGCTGCCGGGCTGAAAGGGGGCAAGGCGGATGCAGACGGAACAGCCCGCCCGTGCCTGGTGGAAGGAGGCGGCGGTCTACCAGATCTATCCCCGCAGCTTCTGCGATTCAAACGGCGACGGAGTGGGGGATCTGCGGGGGATCCTGCAGAAGCTGGATTACATCCAGCGCCTGGGGGTGGACGCCATCTGGCTCAACCCGGTCTACCGCTCCCCCGGAGTGGACAACGGCTACGACATCAGCGACTACCGGGCCATCGACCCGCTGTTCGGCACCATGGAGGACTTCGACCGTCTGCTGGCCGAGGTGCACCGGCGGGGGATGCGGCTGGTGATGGACTTAGTGGTGAACCACACCTCCGACCAGCACCCCTGGTTCATCGAGAGCCGCCAAAGCCGCCACAGCCCCCGGCGGGACTGGTACATCTGGCGGGACGGCGTGGACGGCGGACCGCCCAACAACTGGGGAGCGAACTTCGGCGGCCCCGCCTGGACGCTGGACGAGGCCACAGGCCAGTATTACCTGCACCTGTTCGCGCCCCAGCAGCCGGATCTCAACTGGGAGAACCCGTCGGTGCGGGACGCGGTGTTCGAGATGATGGACTTCTGGTTCCAGAAGGGCATCGACGGCTTTAGGATGGACGTGATCAGCCTCATCTCCAAGGCCGGCTTTGCCGACGGGCCCCTGCGGCCGGATGGTCTCTACGGCGACCCGTCGCCCCAGTGCGCCAACGGCCCCCGGGTGCACGAGTATCTCCGGGAGATGAACCGGCGGGTGCTGAGCCGGTACGACTGCCTGACGGTGGGCGAAAACGCCGGCAACACCCCGGAACTGGCCTGCCGGTACGCCGGCTTTGACGCGGGCGAACTGAAGATGGCATTCCAGTTCGATCTGATGGATGTGGACGGGGGCGAGCGGGACAAGTGGAGCGCCTGCCGCTGCTGGAAACTGGCGGACATCAAGGAAGTGATGACCCGCTGGCAGACGAAGCTGGACGGCAAGGCCTGGAACGCCCTTTTCTGGGAAAACCACGACCAGCCCCGCAGCGTCTCCCGTTTCGGAAACGACAGCAGCGAGGCGATGCGCGCCCGCTCGGCCAAGATGCTGGCCACCTGCCTGTTTTTGATGCAGGGCACCCCCTTCATCTACCAGGGGGAGGAGCTGGGCCTGGTGAACCGGCTCTTCGACAGCCTGGAGGAGATCGACGACGTGCAGACCCGGGGCAACTGCGCCGACCGGCTGGCCCAGGGCGAGCCGATGGAACAGGTGATGGCGGTGGTGAACTACATCAGCCGGGAGCACGCCCGGGTGCCGATGCCCTGGAAAAACGCGCCCAACGGCGGCTTCACCACCGGCAGGCCCTGGATCGCCCTGAACCCGAACTATCCCGTTCTCAACGCCGAGCGCCAGCTGGCCGACCCAGACTCGGTGTACAACTATTACCGCGCCCTGCTGGCGCTGCGCAAAAAGAGCATGGCCCTGCTGTACGGCCATTACGCCCTGCAGATGCTCGACAGCGAACAGGTGTATGCGTACGCCCGCACCCTCAACGGGGAGGAGGCCCTGGTGGTCTGCAACTTCAGCGACCAGGACGCTGCCTGCCCGCTTTTGCGCGGGCGGACGGCACAGCCGCCGGCGCTGGCCAACTACGCAGGCGGCCCGGCGGGGGAGGTCCTGCGCCCCTGGGAGTGCGCGGTCTATCTGAAGTAACGTGAAAAAAGCGGGCCGAATGCTCGGTGGTCGTAAAACAGTAATATGTGAATTTCTTGGAACAGGCATGATTTCGGTCATGCCTGTTCCGCTTTTATCAGTTCATCCACGGGAATATAGCCAACAAGGTCATATTCGATATGTACCC
>DWYI01000022.1 GCA_019118765.1 Candidatus Allofournierella merdavium
CGGCCAGCTTTTCCCGCCGGGCCACCTTACCCGACAAAAAGAACAGCACCGCCAGCGCCGCGCAGAACACCCCGCAGTAGACGTTGGGCAGGCCGTTCGTCACGTCCTCCCAGAAGAAGTTGCCGAAGAAGAACTGGTACAAAAGCCTCGGCAGCGAAAAGTTCACCCCGAGGGTGAAGTCCATGCCGAACAACGCGCCCTTCGACTCCTCGATCTCCACCAGCGCGGGGTACAAAAGGGCCATGGAAAGGCCCGCCGCCAGCGCGCCGGAGGCGGCAAAGGCGGCGAAGCGCCGCCCCAGCAGCCGGCCGCCGCCCGCGACGCGGCGGGGGCTGGTGGCCCAGTACCAGAAGAAGTAGAGCACGCTGAACAGGCACACCTCCCAGGCGGTGTAGAAGTTCAGCAGGATGCAGGCGAACACCAGCCAGAACAGCGGCCAGTGGCGGCCGGTGTCCACCAGGAGTTCCAGCGCCCACAGCACCAGGGGCGCCAGCAGCACCACGTCCATCCAGATGACGTTCTGGCTGTACACCACACAGAAGGCGCACAGCGCGTAGCCCTGGCTCAAAAAGGGCAGCAGGGGGCTGGCGCTGTCAAAGTGCTTTTGCAGAAAGAAGCAGAAGGCGGCGGCGGTGCAGGCGGTGCGCAGCAGGAACATCAGCTGCACCATCTGGGGGATCATGCGCACCGGGGCCAGCAGGATGAGCAGGTTGAAGGGGCTGGCCATATAGTAGGCGAAGAGCCCCAGGGTGCTGCCGCCGCAGAGTTTGGAAAAGCTGTAAAAGAAGCCGCCCTCCGCCAGGCGCCGTTTCAGGTCGGCCAGATAGGCCACATACTGCCCGTTCAGATCGCCGGTGAGCATGGTGCCGTCGCCGAAGGGCCAGAAGCCCAGCACCAGATAGATGCCCAGCACCAGCGCGGCGCCGAGGCCGAAACTTAAAAGCAGGTTCCGGCGCTGCGCGCCGGCAAGAGGATTTTGCGTTTTTGTCATGTTTTTTATGCGTTCCCTTGTTTTTTGTTTGTTGCCGCGGGCTTTTCAGTCCCGAATGGCCCCCTGCACCAAGGCGAAGGGCTCCAGCGTGGCGTAGAGGTGGGCGCCGATGACCTCCATCAGCTTGAAGTCCTCCTCGCTGTCGATGTCCAGGATGCCGGTGTCCATCATCAGGCTGGCGCCGATCTTGCCGTCCCACAGGATTCCGGTGGTATTATCGGCCAGGAAGGCCCGGCGGTAAACGTAGATGCTGGCGTTCACGTCGTAGAACTCCGGCGCCATCTGCCGCGCGGTGAAGGCCGGGGTGCCCGGGGCGTTCTCCACCCCCTTCTCCACATGGTCGCCGCAGCGGCGCACCATGTTGAAGTAGGGGTTGCGGCGGCTCTCGGTGACGCTGAACACCAGGTCCAGGTCCTCCCGGCCCTCCGCCAGTTCAAAGGCGTTCTGGATGTCCCGGGCGGTGCGCAGGGGGCTGGTGATGTCCAGGTCCATCACAAAGTCGTAGGGGCCGTTTTTCTCCTCCATGCGGGCAAGGCTGTCCTGGATGACGGCCATCTTGGGCACCCGGTCGCCCCCCAGTTCCTCGCAGCGGGGCAGATAGACCACCTCGGGGTATTTTTCCGCCACCAGCTTCGCCAGGGCCTCGCTGTCGGTGTTCAGGCAGAGATCCACCTGCACGTCCGGCCGGGCGTCGCAGAAAAGGCCCGCCGCCGCCAGGCTGTAATAGACCAGCGGGTGCCCGCAGAAGGTCTTGAGGTTTTTGTTCTTGAAGCCCTTGCTGCCGGCCCGCCCGCAGATGGTGATGAGCAGTTTTTTCATGATCTTCTCCTTTTTGCCGCCCGTTCGGGGGCGGCCCTCACAGTGTTTCGCCCAGGGTCAGGCCCAGCACCTTCTGGGCCATGGCGGGGCTGTTGACGCTCTCCCCCGCGCCTGCGCGGGCGTAGTCCAGGAAATAGTCCATCTCCCGCAGATAGCGCTGGTTCACCGGCTCCTCGCAGTGGATGACATCGCCGTTTACCAGCGTGAGGGTGCCCGCGCCGAAATCCGCCGTCACGGTACCCTCCTCGCAGAACAACTCGATGCTGCGGCGGTAGGTGCGGCCGAAGTAGTCCAGATGCACCTCCGCCAAAAGGCTGGGATACCGGGCGATGTAGACCGACAGGTCGTCCGAGTCGATCTCCAGCCGGGAGTAGGTGCCCTTGAAGTTGTGCATCTCCAGCGGCGCACCGAACAGGTCCACCAGATAGTCCCACTCGTGGATGAGGTCGATGGTCACGCCGCCGCCCATCTCCTTGTGGGCGGAGTAGACGGTGCGGTAGTCCACCCCGGGGCGCCAGTCCGGCAGGTAGGACGAGCAGATCACCCGCACCGAATAGGGCGCGAGGGTGTTCCTCCGCTCCTTGAGGGCCAGAAAGGTGCCGCACCAGCGCATCGGCGCGGCCACATAGGCCTTCTGCCCGGGCCCCAGGCCCAGCTGCTCCAGGTCGTAGCCGGTGCCCTCAAAGATGGGCTTTTCAATGAAGAAGCAGTCCGCCCTGCCCGCCAGTTCCGCAAGGGTGTGGGCGTGCAGGTGGGTGGGGTTGGTGATGAAGGCCACGTCGTAGTGGCCCAGCTGGTCGTAGCTGACATACTGGGCCCGCAGCAGCCCTTCCACGTCGGCGGCCAGCGGCCGCATGGAGGAGCGCAGCGCGTCCGCCTGCACTTCGATGCCCTTTTCCTTCGCCACCTGGAAGAGATTGCGCAGGTGGCGGGTGCCGATGGACCCGAGGCCCACGAACAAAACTTCCATGCCTTACGCCTCCTCGATGGCCTCGATCAGCCGGATGGTCTCCAGGTCCTTTTCAAAGCTGTAACGCGCTTCTTCCCTGCCCGCCAGCACGCCCAAAAAGTTTTGCAGCTCGTCTACATAGGCGTTCTCCACGATGTTGTCGCTGTATCTGGCGTCGTGCTCCACGCTGGCGTAGGTGTTCACGGCCTTTTTTTCGCCGGTGGCGTGGTCGAAGTCGTAGAGGCTCTTCGGGTTGCCCTCCCAGAAGAGGTGCAGCCCCTCGCCGAAGCACTCGAAGTTGCGCACCGCCTTGGGGCTCACCACGTCCACCGCCAGCATGCCCTTGACGCCGTTTTCATGCCGCAGGGTGACAAAGACGCTGTCCGGGTAGGCAATTTCCAGCCCGCTGATCTTGTCCTTCTCGGCGTGCAGGCCCTTCACCGGGCCGAAGGTGTCCAGCAGCCAGGGCAGGTCGATGCCGAAGATCTCCCGCACGCCGCCGGTGCGCGCATCCCCCACAAAAAAGTTTTTGTAGTTCTCCCAGGGGTGCCAGTCGGGCAGGTACTGGCCGATGTGGTAGATGTAGTTCACCGGCTTTGCGAACTCTTCCACCCGGCGCTTGATATACCGGGTCTCCCCCCGGTAGAGCATGGTGGAAGAGAGGAACAGGGGCACCCCCTTCTCCCTTGCCAGCGCCATGTTCTCGGCGTAGCCGTCGCTCACCAGATTCAGTTCGGTGAACACCGGCAGGCCGGCTTGGAGCAGCTGGCGGATGATGCCGGCGTGGGAGAGGGGCGCGGTGCACACCAGCGCGCCGTCAAAGCGTTTTGCCGCCAGAGCCGCCTCGATGCTCGCAAAGCCCTCCACCCCGAGAGCCGCCGCCTCTTCGCGGCGGGAGGGGGCGGTGTCCACCCCGGAAAGGGCGATGGTCTTGTCGATGCCCTTCAACAGCCGGGCGCGGCGCTTGCCCATGCTGCCCAGGCCCACGATCAGAAGTTCCATAGATTCCACCTCATTTTATCCGTCCTGGCGGCCCGCCGGGCCGTCGTAAAACACCTTGGGCGCGCCGAACTCCGGCCGGCGCACCGCCTTGAGCAGGATGTCCACGATCTTGCCGCTGGTATCTCCCCCATTATAGGGGCTTTTGGCCCCCTTTGCAACGGCGGCAAATTCCGGGCTGAGGGCCTTGCGCACCGCCGCGGCGATGGCCCCTTTCTCCGCCGGGCAGCAGAGGACATTTTCGCACAGGGGCCGCCCTTCCTGCCGCCCGCCCACGTTGACGGCGGGCACCCCGAAGGAGGGGGTCTCCACCACCCCGCTGGAGGAGTTGCCCAGCACCAGCGCGGCGACAGCCATGGCGGAGAGATACCGCTTGACGCCGAGGCTGGAGCGCACCGCCGCCGTGCCCGGGTGGCGTTCGCCCCATTCGTCCCACATGGCGTTGATGGCAAGGCCCCCCGCGTCGGCGTTGGACTTGGTCACCAGCCACACAAGGCCCTCGGTGCGGCTCACCTCGTCCATCGCCTCCAGCAGGGCGCCCATCTGGGCGGCCACGTCCGCGTCCCCCGCCGTCTGGGGGTGGAAGGTGACCAGGCCGAAGGGCCGGGTCAGGTCAAACCCCACGCTCTCGCTCAGCAGCGCGGGGGTCAGTTTTTCCATCGTGCGGATGTTCTCGTCCCCCAGGCCCCCCACGTTGAACACCGTGGCGGGCGCTTCGCCCATGCGCACGACGCGGGCGGCGGATTCCGCGCAGCTGGGAAAGTGCAGCCGGGCGATCTTGGTGAGGCAGTGGCGGTACCAGTCGTCCTGGGCGCCCAGGGTCACGTCGCCGCCGCTGATGTGGGCCACCGGCACCCCGGTGAAGGCCGCCGCTTCGGCGGCGGCCAGAATTTCGTAGCGGTCGCCCAGCACGAGGCAGCAGGCGGGCTTGTTCGCCGCGAACCACTCCGAAAAGCCCCGGATGGCTCTTTCCACCGCCCGGGCGGTGGAAAGAGGCCCTTCGTCCTCTTCAAAGAGGATGGGGATGCGGGCCGCGATGGGCATGCCGTCCGCCTCGATCTCGCTCACGGTGGCTCCGTGGCGCGGCGAGAGATGCGCGCCGGTGACCAGCAGGGCCAGCCGCGCGTCCGGCCGGGCGGCCAGCTTTTGCAGCACAGGCCGCAGCAGGCCATACTCCGCCCGGGTGCCGGTGACCACGGCGATAAGGGGCTGTTCCATGGCCCTTTCCTCCTTTTCCTTACAGTTCGATGGGTTCATCCTCGGCAAAATCCCGCTTGGCCGCCATCCCCAGCACCTCATGCCAGCGCATCGGGGAAACGCCGGTGCCCGGGCGCTTGGTGGTGAGATTCTCGGCGGTGAAGATTTCGCCCTGTTTGATGTCTTTGGCGGCCACGATGCTCTTGCGGGCCACCGGCTTGTTCTTCGCCTCGCTGGCGGTGACCGCCTTGCGCCCGGTGCCCAGGGCCGCCTGGGTGTGGCGCACGGCCTTGATCATGGCGGTGAGTTCCGGCACGTCCAGGCTGGCCTTGTGGTCGGGGCCGGGGAGGTTTTTGTCCAGCGTGAAGTGCTTTTCGATGACCGTCGCCCCCAGGGCCGCCGCGGCCACGTCGCACTCCCAGCCGGGGGTGTGGTCCGAAAGGCCCACCGGCACGCCGAACTGGTCCGCCAGCTCCAGCATGGCCAAAAGGTTTGCGTCCTCGTAGGGGGTGGGGTACTCGGTGTTGCAGTGGAGCAGCGTCACCCCGGGGCAGCCACCGTCCTCCAGCACCGAGAGGGCGTCCTCGATCTCCGGCAGGGTGCTCATGCCGGTGGAGAGCACCACCGGTTTTTTGGCCGCCGCCACCGCCTCCAGATAAGGCAGGTTGGTGATCTCGCCGCTGGGGATTTTAAAAAAGGGCAGGTCCAGGCTCTTCAGAAACTCCACGCTGGGCAGATCGAAGGCCGCCGAGAGGTACTGGATGCCGATGGAATCGCAGTACTCCTTCAGCTGCCGGTGGCTCGCAAAGTCGAAGTGCAGCCGGCGGACCATCTCCAGCTGGCTCTCGCCGTCCCCCGTCTGGGCCTTCTGATACTCGGCCTTGGGCGCGAATTTCGACACCACCAGTTCCGGCACGGCGGTCTGGTATTTCACCACGTCCGCCCCGGCGTTTTTTGCCGCCAGCGCCATCTCTTTCGCCATCTCCAGGCTGCCGTTGTGGTTGACCCCCGCCTCGGCAATGATGAGAACGTCCCGCATAGTTTATCGCTCCTTACCGTTTTGTTTCTTCTGCCAGACTGCCAGCGCCGCCAGGGCCACCGCCCCCGCCAGCGTCAGGCCCAGGCCCGCCGCCGCGCCCGGCTGGGTATAGCGCAGGCGCAGGGTGTGGCTGCCCGCCGGCAGCTCCACCGCCAGCAGCGCCCCCGCCGCCTTCTGAATTTCGGCGGGCGCGCCGTCCACTTCGGCCTGCCAGTTTTCATCCCAGGGCACCGTGAGCACCGCCAGGCCGTCGGCCTGCGCGCTCGTTTCCAGTGTGACGGCCCCGTCCTTCCAGCTTGTCACGGTGGGGGCCGCCTCTCGCAGCGCTTCGCAGGCGGCGGCCAGAGTTTCTTCGTCCAGCACCGCGAAGCGGGCATCCACCGCCGTGTCCAGCGTCACTTCCACGGCCTCCCCCGCCTCAAAGCGGCCCAGGTCCACCGCCGCGTCCGCCGACCGATCGGTGGAGAACACGGCGCCCTTCTTTTGCCCGTTTACCGCCAGGGACACGCCCGCCTCCTGGCCGGAAAAGACGGCGTAGAGGATGCCGCCCTTTGGCATGGTCAGCTGGAACTCCTCGCCGCTCCCGGCGCTCTCCACCGGGGTGAACAGAGCCGCGTCCCCGCCCAGCAGGGCGGTGTAAAGGGTTTCCGCCGCCTCAAAGGCGTCCAGCCCCTCGGCAAGGTCGAAGGCCGCCGCGTCCGAGGGCGACCAGAGGGCCCGGGGCAGGGCATTGGGGTTTTTGTACACCTGCCAGGGGGCGGCGATGTCCGTTTGTTCAAAATGCGTGGGCACCGCGCCCCCCTCTCGGGCCAAAAACCACCCCACCGACAAAAGGCTGTCGGCGGCGGCGGTGCTGCCCGAAAGGTAGCCGTAGCTGGAGCCGAAGTTGCGGTAGCCCAGGGCCATCAGCAGGATGGAGGAGGCCCCGTCCTGCACGCTGCTGAAGTGGGTGAGGCCCTCGTAGCCCAGCAGCATCGGGTCGTTGAGGGTGCGGAAGAAGGTCTTTTCCACCCGGTAATTTTCGGGGTTCTCCTTCTCCACCGCCCGCACCGTGGCCCGCCCGGCCCGCACAAAATCGACGTATTCCGCCACCGGATAGACCTCGAAAAGGCGCAGCGCCCAATATCCGTTCAGCGCCAGCTCCCCGGCGGTGAGGGCGGCCAGGGCCAGGGCGGCCAGGCGTTTTTTGCCGCTTTGCAGCCGTCCCCACAGCCAGACGAGGCCGATGGCCGCCGCCAGCAGGCAGCAGGCCAGCAGCCAGCGCCGCCGGCCGTAGGTCTCGACGCGGGTAAAGTACACCAGCACCCCCAGGGTCGCCGCCACCGCCCCGGCGGCGAGGCCCCGTTTGAGGCGCACCGGACCCGTGAGGGCCCCCGCGCCCAGGGAGAGCAGCAGGAACACCAGCAAAAAGCTCTCCCGATAGGGGAACCAGTTGGGGGCGGCAAAGCCGTGCCAGGCAAGGTCCAGCGGCCGCCACCAGAGGCTGACCAGCAGCAGGGCGGCGAACAGCCCGTAAATCAGTTTTTCCCGCCGGGGCCGGGCGGAGAAAAAGTAGAGCAGCGCCGCCCCGAGGCCCAGCATGCCGCAGTAGACCGGGGGCAGACCGGTCTGCACGTCCGACCAGACAAAGTTGCCGGTGAAAAATTTTTGAATGAGATCCAGGGGCGAGAACTGCCCGCCGCCGGAGAGGTCCAGGCCGGTGCTCTTCACCTGCAAGATCTCCCGCACCGCCGGCACCAGCACCGCGCCGGCCAGCGCCGCCGCCGTGACCCCCGCCGCCGCAAAGCGCCCGCAGGCCGAAAGCGCCACCTTCGCGCCGGGGCGGGGCGTGCGCACCGCCAGGCCCGCGACGAAATACAAGTCGGAGAATATGCACAGCATATACCCCATGTAAAAGTTTGTGAAGATGGCCGCGGCCAGGGCAAGGCAGAAGCCCACGGCTCCCCTGCCCGCCAGCAGCCGGTCGAGGCCGGCGCAGACCAGGGGCAGCAGGATCACCGCGTCCAGCCAGAGGACGTTCTGGGCGTAGGCCAGCGAATACCCCATCAGGCCGTAGCACCAGCACAGGGGCAGCCAGAGGGCCTTTTCGCCGCCCCAGCGGCGCTCCAGGTAAAAACAGAAGGCCGCCGCCGCCAGGATGACCTTGGCGGCGTAGACAATGCAGCACAGCTGGCCGTAGAATTCCGGCGCGATGACAAGATAGAGCCAGGCGAAGGGGCTGGCAAAGTAGTAGGCGAAGAGGGCAAAGGCCCCGCCGCCCATCCCCAGGTCGTCGGCGTAGAAAAGGCTGCCGCCGCTGCGCACCGCGTCGTAAAAATGGGCGTAGAAGGGGATGTACTGGCTGTTGAGATCGCCGGTCATCACCGAGTTCGGGCCGAAGGGCCAGAAGCGGCAGGCCGCGTACACGGCGCACAAAATGACCGCCATGCCCCCCGCCGCCAGCGTCAGCCGGCCCCGGCGGCTTTGTAAAAAGCGTTTTGCTCGTTCCATTCCAAACCTCTCGCAAAAGGCGGGGCGCTCAGCCCCGCTTTTTCAGACGCCCCTTCCAGAAAAGACCCAGGTCGGCCAGCACGGCCGCCGCGGCGGGCAGCGCCGCCAGCGCCAGCCCCTGCTCGGCCCGGGGCACGAAATACCGCCAGAGGGGCACCGCCACGTTCACCGAGAGGGCCGCGTTTTCGCCCTCCGCCAGCACCACCCCCGCCACGGCGGCGGGGTCGATGCGGATGGTGTCCGCCGCGGCGGGCAGCACCAGCAGCACGCCTCCGTCCACCGCCTCGCCAAACACCCGGCGGCGCAGGCTGAAGTCCTGCCCGGCGGCGGCCCAGTAGCCCTCAAAGCCCGCCGGGTCGGCGTCGGTGGCAAGGAACACGCTGCGCACCGGCCGCCCGCCGTTGAAGATCAGCTGGGGGTCGGCCCCGGTGGACACCCAGAGGCCCTCGTCGGTGAGGGCGATGTCCTGGCTTTGCAGGGTGGCGAGAGGGATATCTCCCCCCGCCAGCCGCCCGGTGGCGCGGCCCAAAGCGTCCCACCCGGCGCTGCCAAAGCCCCACAGCGCCCACAGCGCCAGGGCCAGGAGATAACAGGCGGCCACCAGGTGCGCCGCCGCCCATGCAAACACTCGTTTCATCCTTTGGCCCCCACATTGCAGACAAAGTCAAACTGGCCCTCCGCCTCGTTCCAGGCGTACACCGCCGACTGGTTTTCGCAGCCCGCCAGCCCGTCGCTGAAGAGGGCGGCGTAGCCGGCGGCAAAGAGGTCGTCGCTGCGCTCGATGAACACATAATCACAGCCCCGCTCGCGGATGCAGGCCAGCAGTTCTTCGGCGGTGTAGGGGTGGTAGTAGAGGGTGTCCTCCTCCAGCGCCCCCGGCACCGCGAAGGTGCCGCCGCCGCCCTGGCCCTCGGTGCCACTGTAATCCAGATACCAGGGGTAAAGTTCATAGGAATAGAGGAACCAGCGGCTGCCGTCGTCCCCCTGGCTGACAAAGAAGATATGGGCGTCCTCGGGCACCGCCGCCTGCACCTGCCGCGCCTCGTCCCGGGTGGCCCACCGCTGGGCATAGGCCGCATTGCCCCCGCCGAACACGGTGAGGCTGAAGGGCAGCCGCAGCCACACCAGCGCCGCCAGCGCCAGCGTCAGGGCGGCAAAGCCGGTCTGCAAAAGGCCCCGGATGCGCTCAAAGCCCATGGCCCGCAGCACCAGCGCCGCCGCGGCCAGCAGCCAGCCCAGCAGATAGGGGTACATATACCGCTCAAAGCCCACCAGCCCGTCGGACACCTCGTCCCGGAAGACATAGACATAGGTCAGGCCGATGAAAAAGAAGTAGGCGGCAAAGCCCGCGGTGCCCAGCACCGCGAAAAGGCCCGCCTGCCGGCGCAGGGTTTTGTCCTTTGTGAGGATGGCCGCCCCCGCCGCCATGGCAAAGGCCAGGGCAATGACCACCGCGAAGGGGCCCGCCATGGTGGTTTTGGAGGCAAAGAGCGCCCGCACCAGCCCGCCCATGATGGTGGAGAACTTCTCGGTGCGGCCGATACCCAGCAGTTCCTTCACGCCGGTTATGACCATTTCCGCCATGCCCATCTGTTCGGTGCCGCCCACGTTGGAGGTGTCCGCCGTGCTGGCCACCGCCAGATACTTCTGCCAGGAGAGGAAGGAGAGGCCGCAGGCGATAAAGAGCCCGGCCCAGCCCGCCGCGGGGCGCGCCCAGCGGCGCAGGGGGGCTTTTTCCGCCAGCAGTCCCAGGAGCCCGTCGGCGGCGATGAGCTCCGCCGCCACCAGCGCCAGGGCAAAGCCGGTGTCCTTTTCCAGGCACAGGGCGGCCAGCGCCAGGACCGAGGGCCACAGCGCCTTCTTTTCATTGATATAGTACACCGCCAGCGCCCCGCCGAAGGTGAGGCCCAGGGGGATGTCCGACAGGGCCGAGGCGTAGAGGTCGGTGGGGCGGGTGACGCTGCCGTAGAGGGTGACCACGAAGGGCAGCAAAAAGCCGAAGCCCAGCGCCGGCACCCACTGCCGGGGCGCGCCCTTTTTGCAGCCGGCGGTGAGGGCGGCGAAGATGGCGATGAGCAGGATGTCGTACCCCGCCAGCACCCGCCATTCGGCGTACCCGCCGAAGAACTGGAAGAACCACCCCAGCACCACCAGGGCCGGGCGGTGGGTGCCCACCCAGGCCCAGCCGATGTCGGCGTTCACATACAGGCCGCCGCTGGTCTTGACGATCCTGGCGGCGGTGCCCCAGAAGGAGAACTCGTCCCAGGTGGAGAACATGGGCTGCCGCCAGGCGAAGAAGGCCAGCAGCAGCGCCGCCAGCACAAAAAAGGCGGCAAAGCCGGGCGCGCCCAGCGCGGCGGCGGGCTGTTTTGCCCCCGCCGGCCGCACCGAAAGCACCCAGGCCGCCGCCGCCAGCGCGAAATAGGCCCAGCCGGCGGGGACCAGCACGCCCAGCATCCCCGCGGCGGAAAACCAGAGCATCGTGGCGCACAGCGCCGCGAAGGGCGCCAGCGGCGCGGGCAGGGCGGTACGCCGCACCATGAGCACGGCAAAGCCCGCCAGCGCCGCCAGCGACAGATAGCTGAAGAGAAGTTCCATACGCAAAAGCTCCCTGCGCCGCTTACGCCTGCTGTTCCAGCCGGCGGCGCATCTTTTCCAGTTCTTCCATCTGGCCCATGTCCATCCAGGCCGACTCGTTGATGGGGTACACCCCCACCGGCAGGCCCTTTTGGCGGTATTCGTCGATCACGTCGGGGAAGCCCACCTTGCGGCCTTCCTCCATTTCTTCCACCACCCGGGGCTCCACCACATAGACCCCGGTGTTGGTGAGGAAGTTCAGTTCCGGCTTTTCCTTCAAAGCGGCGATGGCCCCGTTCTCCCCCATCTCCACCACGCCGTAGGGCACGGTGTAGTGCTTGTAGGCGCAGATCATGGTGATGAGGTTGCCGTGGGCCTTGTGGTACTGGTACACATCGCCGTAGTCCACGTCCAGCAGGGTGTCGCAGTTGGAAAAGAAGAAGGTGCTGTCCAGCTTGCCCTTCAAAAGGCTCAGGCCGCCGCCGGTGCCCAAAAATTCCGTCTCATCCACATACTCCACCTGGTAGCGCAGGTCCTCCAGGTCGCTGAAGTAGGACTTGATCATATTCTTTTTGTAGTTTACCACCAAAACCATCCGCCGACAACCGAAATCGGAGAACCGCTCCAGGATCAGCTCACAGATGGGTTTCTCCCCCACCGGGATCAGGGGCTTGGGCAGGATCTTGGTGTAGGGGTAAAGCCGGGTGCCCAGGCCCCCCGCCATCACCACCACCGGGATGTTCGCCTGCTTGCGGTTGTCCACATCGAGGCCCGTGGCAAACACCACGTCCGCCACCTTTCCGTCCCGGTCCAGCAGGGGCAGCGCGTCAATGGTGTATTTTTCCAGCATGGCCCGGGCCGCGCCCCGCTGCTCCAGCGGCAGGCTCTTGGGCGAATAGTTCGCCGCAAGGCGCACCGGATCCTCCAGCCTGCCGCCCCGCAAAAGGAACTTGCGCAGGTCGCCGTCGGTGAGCACCGCTTTCAGCTTGCCCTGCGGGGCGATGAACAGGATGCGCTGGCCGGTCTCGTCCAGCTGCTTCATGGTCTCAAGGATGGTGGCCTCCTCGCCGATGAACAGTTCTTCCAGTTTCACTCGTCTTCCCCCTTTTCCCGTTTCAGCGTCACGGCGCACCCGGCAAGGCCGGGCAGCGCCGCCAGCCAGAACAGCTGCCACGCCGACGGGATGAAGTATTGCTGCCACGCCGGCCGCTCGTTGAGCACGATGGCGTCCAGTTCCACCGCCACGCCGGCGGTGTCCGCCAGATCCAGCCGCAGCCCCCGCCCGGCAACACGGGGCAGGGTGTATGAAACGCTGCCGTCCGCCCGGGCCTTGGGCCACACCCGCAGAAGGGGCGTGTAGCCAAAGCCCGGCAGATGGTAGTACAGATCCTTTTCGTTGCCGGCCTCGCTGTCGTACCGGGCCACCAGGCGCAGCCGCCGCACCAGCGTGCCGGGCTGCAGCAGCAGCTGGGCGTCGCCGGTGGTGCTGGTGAGCGTCCCGTCGGCGTTTTCCATGTTCACAAGGGTATATTGCCCGGCATCCGCCAGCGTGACGGTCTTTTCTTCCAAAAGGCCGGCGGCATAGAGTGCCTGGTCCAGGGCGAAATTTTCAACCAGCGTCAGCGCCAGCAGGCAGACGCCCAGGGCGTAGAGCGCCCGGAAGGGGCGGCGGCGCGCCGTCGCCCAAAGAGTTTTGAGCGCCTTCATCCCGTCACCTCCCCGTTCAAAGACGCGGCGGGCGCCCAGCCCGCTTCGCTTTTTTCGTAGAGGGCGGGGCCTCCCTTCGCGGCGGCCAGGCCGTCGGCGAAAAGGGCGGCATAACTCTCCTCAAAAATGTCGTCGATGGCCGCCACCACAAGGCAGTCCACCTGCTCCTCTTCCAGCAGGGCGGCAAATTCCTCCGCCGTGTAGGGGGCGCTGTATGCCATGCCCTCCACCAGGGCCGGCGCACCGTAGGTGGCGCCCCCCGCGCCGTAGACAAGGGCGGGGCAGAGCTGCTGGTTGAACAAAAACCAGGAAAAGCCCTCGTCCCCCTGGCGGATGAGGAAGGCTTTCTGCCCCGGCTCGATGGCTTCTTTGGCGGCCTTTGCCACCGCCAGTTCGCCGCGCACCGCCGCGTACTCGCCGCCGCCCACCCCCAGCAGGGTGAACTGGGGCTCGACCCCCACGGCCAGCGCCGCGGCGAACACCGCCCCCGCCGCCAGCGCCGCGGCCCGGCCCAGCACCGGGCGCGCCGCCGCCGCGCAGCTGAGGGCCAGCACCGCCAGGGCCAGCAGCAGCCAGCCGCTGTAATAAGAAGCGAAATACCGGGGATAGCTGGCGAGATTTTCCGGGGTGGAGTCCTTTAAAAGGAAGGCGTAGCTGAGCCAGAGCATCAGCCAATAGCCCGCAAAGCAAAGGGAACTGCCCGCGGCGAAGAGGGCGGCCCGCAGCCGCGCCCGCTTGCCCGGGGCCAGCAGCACCGCGGCCAGAAAGACCGCCAGCGTCAGCGCCGCCACCGCCGCGCCGGTGCCAAACACCGACACCTTGCGGTGGAAAAAGGCGTCCGCTAAAGCGCCGCCGTACTGCCAGAACAGGTCACGCCGGGCCTCGAAGTAGCTCTCCGCCGGCAGGCCCAGCAGAAGTTTGAGGCCATTGGCCACCACCGCGGGCAGGCTGGCGGAAGCGGTGTCGCCCATGCCGCCGGCGGCGGCGTTGCGCCGCACCAGGCCCGCGATGTAGTTGTTCCAGAGCAGGTATTGGGCGGCGGGCGCGGCAAGGCAGGCGGCGGCAAAGCCCAGCCGGGCGGTCAGGGCTTTTCTCCCGCGCTGCTCTCCGGCGGCAAACAGCGCCGCGTCCAGCGCCACCAGCCCGGCCGCGGCAAGGCCCAGCACAAAGGTGTTGCTTTTCACGTTGGCCGCCAGCAGCAGCACCGGCAGGGTGAGCCACCGGGCGGCGGGGCCCTGTTCCTTCGCGGCCAGCCAGAAGGCCACGGCCCCGCCAAAGAGCATGCCGGCGGGCAGGTCACCCAGAAATTCCAGCCAGGAGGTGTTCAACAGGGCGGTATGGCCCGCCACCGTCACCAGCGTAGGCACCGTCAGGCCCGCCAGAAAGAGCGGCCCGGCCAGCCGGGCCTTTTTCGCGCAGCCCGCCGCGGCGGCCACCGCGGCCAGCAGCAAAAGGTCGGCGGCGAAGATGGCCCGCCAGGGGGCGAACGAGCCGAACAGCTGGAAGAAGAAGCTGGCCAGCGGCAGCGCCGCCAGTTCGGTCATCTGCCAGGGCAGGCCGGTGTCGCAGACGGTGTAAAGAGCGCCCGTCTCGCTGGTGAGTTTCGCGGCGGTGCCCCAGAAGGAGTATTCGTCAAAGTTTAAAAACTCCGGCCGCAGGGCAAAAAGGCCCACGGCCAGGGCCAGCGCCAGCGCCCAGAACAGCTTTGCGGCGGGGTCTGCCAGCGCCCCGGCCAGCGGGCAGCGCTGCCCCTTTTTCCTTGCCAGCGCGGCCTCGAGGCCGCCGCCCAGGATGCCCAGCGCCGCCAGCGCAAGGCCCGCCGGGCGCAGCGCGCCCAACATCCCCGCCGCCAGCAGCCAGAGTTCCGCCAGGGCCAGCGCCGCCAGCGGCGCGGCGGCGGCGGAAAGTCCCCCGCGGCGGGTGAGCAGCGCGCTGCCGCCGAAGAGGGCCGCCAGCATCACCAGCAGGCCGATCAGTTCGCCCCAGGCCACGGCAGGCCCTCCCTTCCTTCGTTGTGTTTTTTCACAGGGCCAGAATGGCCTCGATCACCCGGTCGCACTGGGCCTCGGTGAGGTTCGTGGAGCAGGGGATGTTCACGATGCGCCGGCGGTAGTCCCGGGCGATGCCCATGGCGTGCGTCTCGTTGCGGCCATAGTCGCACTGCTCGTTGATGAGGGACCACACCGGGCGTGTCTGGATGCCCTGGGCCTGCAGCCGGGCGATCACATCGTCCCGCTCCAGGCGGTCGGGCAGCAGCAGGCTGTAGAACCAGTGGTTCGACCGGGTGCCTGTCCGGAAGGGCAGCATGGAAAAACCCTTCACCCCGTCCAGGGCAGCCTTGTACTGCTCATAGCGGACGGTCTTGTGGTCGATGAAGCCCTCCAGCAGCTCCATCTGGGCAAGGCCCAGGCAGGCGTCGATGTTGGTCATGCGGTAATTGTAGCCCACTTCGTCGTGCCTGAACTGCAACAGGTCGGTCTTGGCCTGGGTGGACAGGTGCTTTGCCCGCGCCGCCCACTCCGGGTGATTGGAGACCAGGGTGCCGCCGCTGCCGGTGGTGATGATCTTGTTGCCGTTGAAGCTGAAGGCGCCCACGTCGCCCATGGTGCCGGCGAATTTGCCCGCAAACTCCCCTTCCGTGTATTTGGTGCCCAGGGCCTCGGCGGCGTCCTCGATGAGGGTGAGTTTATAGTTTTTCGCGATGCGCAAAAAGCGGGGCATGTCCGCCATGTTGCCGAACACATGCACCAGCACCAGCGCCGACACCTTGGCCCCGGTGCGCTTGTTGTACAGGCCGTCCGCCTTCAGTTCGCACCGGTTTGCGCAGAAGTCCTCCACCGCGTCCGGGTCCATGGTGGCGGTCTCGTCGCAGCCGAAGAACACCGGCTCGGCCCCCACATACCGGGTGGTGGGGTTCACCGAAGCGATGAAGGTCAGCGCCGGCACGATCACCTCGTCGCCGGGGCGGATGCCCGCCGCCAGCGCCGCCAGATGCAGCGCCGCCGAGCCGGAGGCGCAGCATACCGCCTCGGGCATACCCAGGTATTTGGCCATGCACTGCTCCATCTCGCCCACCTTGGCCCCGCTGGTGGACACCCAGGCGCCCTCCAGCGCTTCGTCCACATACTTGCGCTCGTTGCCGCAGAAGTTGGGCACCGAAAGGGGAATGAACTCGCTCATCGTTAAGACCTCGCTTTTATTTAGTTTCATCGTCTTTTTTCAGAAGTGCGCCCAGCGCCCGCCGCAGCTGGCAGGCCGCCGCCAGCGCCGCCGGGGGCGCCAAAAGCAGCAGCAGCGCCGCGCCCCGGCCGGGCACGAAGGCCGCCAGCGGCCACTGATCGGGGTTAAACACCACCCCGTCCAGCCGGGTGACCACGCCGCCCTGGCTGTCCGGGTCGATGCGCACCTCGCTCACCCGCACGCCGCCCAGATCGAAGGTGTAGACGTCGGGGGCGGTCAGGGTGCCGTAGACCGACTGGCGGGGGGAAAAGTCCGCCTGGCCCGGCGTTTTCCAGTAGAGCATCACCGCCTGGGGCGGGCTCTCGTGCTCGATAAAAAGCCAGACGGTGTTGAGATAGGCATCCCCCTGCCACAGCAGCTGGGCGTCGCCGTCGGTGGAGATGTACCACGGGCCCTCCTCCCCCGCGTCGTAGGGCTCGATGCCCACAGGGGTGAAGTCCTCCAGCGAGAGGCTTTGGGTGGCCGCCAGGCCCTGCCGGGCGTACCAGGCGGTCTTTGCAAGGCTGGCGCAGCCCAGCAAAAGCCAGATCGCAAGGCCCGCCGCCCAGGCCAGGAGGAGCGGTCTCAGTTTTTTCATGCCGCGCCTCCTTCCACCGGTGTCCAGCGCACGGTGTCACCGTCGTACTGGATGGACAGCAGCACCGGCTCGTCGGGCTTGTCGTCCGGCAGGCCCTCGCAGCCGAAAGCGGGGCCGATCACGTCGGCGATGTAGTCGTCGCTGGCGTCCACCAGGATGTGCGTGTATTTTTTGTCCAGCAGGAAAAGACACAGGTCGTCGGCGTCCGCCACAGTCTGATAGCTGTACACCTCCGGCACCCCCTCCCCCGCCGCCTCGGGCGGAACGAGGTTCATGTGGGTGGTGTCCCAGTTATAGTCACCCTCGTGGCCGTAGCCGAAGCCGCCGAAGCCCCGGGCCAGGGTGGCGTTCAGTTCAAAGCCGTAGTAGTTCCAGCGGATTGCGGTATCCCCCTGGCTGATGAGCAGCACGGTGTCCGACCAGTCGAGAAGGCCGTTCACCGCCTCGGCCCGCTGTTTCACATCCTGGCGCACCGAGTACACCGAGCGGGGGTAGTTCCAGAAGCCCGCGGTGGGCAGGCCCCGCCAGGCGATGAGTACGCAGAAGCCCGCCAGCACCGCCGCGGGCAGAGCCCCCGCCAGCTTCGCCATCCGGCTTTCGGCGGCGGCGTACCGGGCCAGCAGGCCCAGCGCCATCAGGAAAAAGCCCATGTAATAGGGCCCGATGTAGCGGATGTAGTCCTGGAGGTTGGCCGCGTCGGTCTCCCGGAAGTTGTAGACATAGAGGAACAGATGGAAGACGAGGAACGCCCCCAGCGCCAGGGTGCCGAACACTCCCAGGCACACCGGGCGCAGCCGTTCGCCTTTGGGCGCCGCCAGCGCCGCCGCGGCCAGCACCAGCCAGATGAGGGCAAGGGCCAGCGCGCCGCCCCCCAGCAGGCAAACCGGGATGGTGAAGGGGCTGGCCAGCATCGCGTTTCGCACCTGGGCGAACTTTTCGGTGGGCTCCATAAGGCCCAGCAGCTGCGCCACCCCCTCGGCCATGGCCTGCCCCTGGGTGACCTCGTGGATCTCGCTGCCCACGGTGGTCTTGCCGAGACCCGTCACCGCCGCCACATAGCGGCTCCAGCCAAGGTAGGCAAGGCCGCCGGGCAGGATGGTCAGCAGGGCGAGGGCGGCGTCCTTCAGCCGCCGCGGCAGCCGGCGTTTGGGCGCGCAGAAGAGCCGGTCGGCGCAGACCAGCCCCACGGCGATGCACCCGTAGGCAAGGCCCACGTCCTTGGTGAGCACCAGGAAGGCCGCCAGCAGCGCGGTGAGGGCGAGGGCCGCGACAGGGCGCTCCCGCAGCGAAAAATAGACGCAGAGGGTGGCCCCGAACACAAACCCCAGGGGCAGATCGCCCATGAAGGAGAGATAGATGTTGGAGATGCCGCCCAGGGACGGCGCGCTGAAGAAGTAGGGCACCAGAAAGCCGCAGGCGGCGGCCACGGCGGCCCCCGCTTTGGAAAGGCAGGGCAGGCTGGCCACGGCGGCCACCGCGGCGGCCAGCAGCGCGTCGACGGCGAAATAGGCCGACCACTCGGAGAAGCCCGCGCCAAAGAACTGGAAGAGGTAGCTCACCAGCATCAGCGCCGGGGTGGCGGTGCGGGCCAGCAGGTTGCCCGGCGCCGCCGGGTGCAGCATGTCGTGGAGTTTGGTGAGTTTGGCCGCCGAGCCCCAGAGGCTGAACTCGTCGGTCTGGGTGAACATGGGCTGCGTGGCGGCGAACACGACCAAAAAGAAGGCGGCCGCCAGCACAAAGGTCGCAAACCCGGGGGTCAGCAGTTCCCTGAGCGCGCCGGCCAGCTCTCTTTTATACGCCAGCCACGCCGCCAGCGCCGCGGCGGCCAGATAAAAGGCCCAGCCGCCGGCCCTGAGCAGGCCGACCCCCCCCCACAGGCACAGCCAGAGGGAGGCGCCGGCGATCACCGGCAGGGCCAGCAGGCCCGCGTCCAGTTTAAAGCGGCGGGCCAGGGCGGCGCAGTAAAGGCTCACGGCCGCAAGCGCCAGTATCCCACTGAAAAGCGGCAAGGGCGCCGCCTCCTTTCTTTATGTTACTTGATGACATACACCGGCCCGATGAAGTAGTGCTGGAACAGCAGCACCGCCCCCAGGGCCCCGAACACCGCCGAGACGCCCAGCGACACCCGCCGGGCCTTGGCCTGCCCGGAAGCGAGGCGGGGTTCCAGCACATGACTGAGCAGCGCCGCCACCAGCACGAAGAGCATCAGGAAGGCGGGCAGGAAATACCGCGCCTGCAGGCCGATGATGCGGATCATACCCACCGGGGTGCTGGTGATGTACATGGCGGTGGCAGCACCCGCCATGTAGACGACGCTCAAGGCCCCCAGGCCAAAGGCGGGCATGGGCTTGAGGCTGCTTTTTTCATGCACCGAGAGGGCCGCCGCGAAGAGCAGCACCAGCGGGCTGACAAAGCTGATGAAGGGCACTTCCAGGTCGAGGGCGCCGAACAGGCCCAGCTGCCCCAGGAAGAAGTTGTGTTCGTAAAAGCTGCCCAGCAGCACCGCCGCGTATCGGAAGGGGTTTGCCAGGATGCCCAGCAGCTGAGGCAGTTCCGCCGCGCCCTCGATCTGCCGGCCCACATAGGGGTAGTTGAAGCGGAAGGCGGTGCCGTACCAGTCGAACAGCTTGCCCAGCGCAAGGCCGCCCACGAGGCAGCCCGCCGCCAGCTGCCACTTTTTCACCCGGGTCTTCCAGGCGGAGCGGGGCAGCACCAGCGGCAGCACCACCCACAAGAGGCTGATGTAGGGCTTGGCCAGATTCATCATCAGGAACGCCGCGATGAACACGGCGATGTCCTTATTCAGGATCTCGTCCTTGCAGTAGAAGCTGGCCACAAGATAATAAAAGCCCAGCAGGGTGGCGTCGTAGCTCACCGAGGCCGCCATGTAAAGGCTCAGCGGCAGCAGCATGAAGGCGGTGAACACCGGCTTGTAGCGTTTGCAGTTTTTCAGCGCCAGCCAGCACAGGGCGGCGTAGGCCGCAAGGTTCGCCAGCCGCGCGGCGTACAGGCAGCCCAGCGCCCCCAGGCCCACAAGGCGGGCCACCAGGATGCCCAGCGCCTGCGGCAGCATGGAGAGGGTCATGAAGAAATAGGGCTCGCCCACCGATTCTTCGGCGGGCCGGCCGTCAAAGTAGGCGGCAAAGCCGTCGGCGATGCTCTCCACCCGGCCGTCCTCCCCCCGCTGCTTAAGGGCATAGCCCGCGGTGGTATAGCTGCGCTCCTCCCCGTCCTCGGTGTAGGAAAGGCCCTGGCTGGTATGGCTGGCCACCCACGCGCCGGGGAAGCTCTCCACCAGCTTTGCCACGTCGTCGGGATAGATGCGGTCGTGGTCGAAGGTGAGACGGCCCTGGCTCAAAGAGTAGCTGCGCAGGAAGTGGGCCGTCTCGTCCGGCACCTGCAGCGGCGGATTCGCAAAGCAGAACAGCGCCCCGCAGAGGAAGATGGCAAGGGCCGCCTTGGCGTCGAAACCGCGCAGTTTCCCGCCGGCCCACACCGCCAGCGCCGCGGCCAGCACAAACACCGCCGCCGCGCCGTAGAGCAAAAGGGCGGGTACGCCCCGGTCGTCGAGATAATACACCACCCGCCAGTAGTACATGAAGGCCAAAGCGCCGGCCAGCGCGGCCGCAAGGCCCAGGGCGGCAAGCGCCGGGCGGGGCGGGCGTTTAAAGTGTTTGAAAGATAACTTTTGCACAAAAAACCTCGTTCGTTTTGTGTTGCGGCCAAGGGCCTTTAAAAACGGCATATGCCGGGCCGGCCTCTCCGCAGAGGGCCTCCCGGCAGCCGGAACGGCCCGGCGGCAGCCGGGCCTTGTTTACAGATTGTACACGTCGGGCTTGTAGCGCTCCATGTTGCCCCGCAGAAACTCGATGGTGGCGGCCAGCCCCTGCTCGAAGGTGTAGGCGGGCTTCCAGCCGGTGAGCTTGTGCATCTTGGTGGCGTCGCCCAAAAGGCGCTCCACCTCGCTGTCCTTCGGGCGCAGGCGCTGGCTGTCGCAGACGATCTTCGCCTCGGGGTTGATCTGGCGGATGAGTTCGTTGGCCAGATCGCCGATGGAGTGCTCCACCCCGGTGGCGATGTTCACCTCCTGGCCGATGGCCGCCTCGCAGCCGCCCAGGGCCATGAAACCGGCGACGGTGTCCTTCACATAGTTGAAGTCGCGGGTGGGCTCCAGGCTGCCCAGTTTTATCTCGGTGCGGCCCGCCAGCAGCTGGGTGATGATGGTGGGGATCACCGCCCGGGCGCTCTGGCGGGGGCCGTAGGTGTTGAAGGGCCGCACGATGGTGACCGGCAGCTCAAAGCTGCGCCAGAAACTCTCGGCCAGCCGGTCGGCGCCGATCTTGGTGGCGGAGTAGGGGCTCTGGCCCTGGAAGGGGTGGTTTTCGTCGATGGGCACATACCGGGCGGTGCCGTACACCTCGCTGGTGGAGGTGACCAGCAGGCGCTTTGTGCCCACCTGCCGCGCCGCGTTCAGCACGTTCAGGGTGCCCTTGATGTTGGTGTCCACATAGCTGTCGGGGCTGTGGTAAGAGAAGGGAATGGCAATGAGCGCCGCCAGATGGAACACCCGCTCCTGCCCGCGCATGGCGGTGCGCACGCCGTTGGGATCGCGCACGTCGCCCATGAATACATCGATCTCATTGCGGATCTCCGGGGGCAGGGTGTCGATCCAGCCCAGAGAGCCAAAGGAATTGTACAAGCAGAATGCACGGACCTTTTCGCCGCGCTTGACCAGTTCTTCCGTCAGATGGCTGCCAATAAAGCCGTCCGCGCCGGTGACCATTACGGTATGTGCCATTGTTTGCTCCTTTTTTATAAAGTGGGCCAAGGCCCGAAATTACACTATGATTACAAAATAGTATAACCGATTTGCGGGAGTTTTTCAACCGTATTTGCAAAAGCGCCCAGGATGCAAAAACCGCCGCCCTTGCGGGCGGCGGCAGATTACAGACGGTCACTTTGTGCGGCGGGGTCTGTTTCCATCAGATAATTTCCACTTTTTCCATGACAACGGGGGTACGGGGCTTGTCGTTCCAGTCGGTCGGGGTGGAGGCGATTTCATCAACGGCTTCCATGCCGTTGACAACATGGCCGAACGCAGCATACTGGCCGTCCAGATGGGGCGCGTCGTCATGCATGATGAAGAACTGGCTGCCGGCGGAGTTGGGGTCCATGGCACGGGCCATGCTGATGACGCCGCGGGTGTGCTTGAGGTCATTGGCCACACCGTTGCGGGCAAACTCGCCTTTGATGTGCCAGCCCGGGCCGCCCGTGCCGGTGCCCAGCGGGCAGCCGCCCTGGATCATAAAGCCGGGAATGACCCGGTGGAAGGTCAGGCCGTTGTAAAAGCCCTGGCGAACCAGTTTTTCAAAATTTTCGCAGGTCAGCGGCGCGGCGGTTTTGTCAAGGGCAATGT
>DWYI01000023.1 GCA_019118765.1 Candidatus Allofournierella merdavium
TACGAGTACGGCATCTTCAAGCAGAAGATCGTGGACGGCTGGCAGCAGGAAAAGGCCGACAACTGGCTGCCCGGCGGCCAGGTGTGGCTGAAGAGCCACCCCGACCAGAGCATCGAGGTCAAGTTTGACGGCGAGGTGGAGGAAAGCTGGCAGGGCAGCTTCCACCACGTCACCCACAAAAACTACAACAGCGTCATCGCCGTGCCCAGCGACATGTATGTGCAGGGTTACGACGGGCCGGGTGTGGCGAAGCTGCGGCTGTGGCAGGCCAAAGCCCCCGACTTTGACATGAAGAGCTTCAACGCCGGCGAGTACGGCAACGCCATCCGGCAGAACGCCTCGGCGGAACTGATCAGCAAGATCCTCTACCCCAACGACAACCACATGGAGGGCAAGATCCTGCGGCTGCGCCAGCAGTATTTCCTGTCCGCCGCGTCCATCGGCGACATCTGCCAGAACCACCTGGCCCAGTTCGGCAGCCTGGACACCCTGCCCGAGAAGGCGGCCATCCAGCTGAACGACACCCATCCCACCCTGGCCATCCCCGAGCTGATGCGCATCCTGCTGGACGAGTGCGGCTATGGCTGGGACAAAGCCTTCGACATCTGCCGGCGCACCTTCGCCTACACCAACCACACGGTGATGAGCGAGGCGCTGGAGAAGTGGAACATCGACATCTTCCGCACCACCCTGCCCCGCATCTACAGCATCGTGCAGGAGCTGGACCGCCGCTGCCGGGCCGACTTTGAGAAGGCCTTCCCCGGCGACAAGGGCAAGATCAACTACATGGCCATCCTGGGCGACGGCCAGGTGCGCATGGCCAACATCTGCTGCTATGTGTGCCACTCCATCAACGGCGTGTCCAAGCTGCACAGCGAGATCATCAAGGAGAGCGTCTTCCACGACTACTACCTCTACAAGCCCCAGGCCTTCAAGAACGTCACCAACGGCATCGCCTACCGCCGCTGGCTGCTGGCGGGCAACCCGGCGCTGACCAAACTGCTGTGCGACGTGATCGGCCCCGAGTTCAAGCACGACGCCCAGAAACTGAGCCGCCTGAACGCCTACAAGAACGACAAAAAGGTGCTGGAGGCCCTGGACAAGGTCAAGCAGGCCAACAAGGAGGAGTTTGCCGCCCACCTGAAGAAGGTCACCGGCCAGGTGATCGACCCCTCCTCCATCTTCGACTGCCAGGTCAAGCGGATGCACGAATACAAGCGCCAGCATCTGAACGCGCTGAACATCGCCGCCCAGTACCTGTATCTCAAGGCCAACCCGAACGCCGAGGTCACCCCCAAGACCTACATCTTCGGCGCCAAGGCGGCCCCCGGCTACTACATGGCCAAACAGATGATCCGCCTGATCTGCAAGCTGGGCGCGCTGATCGACGCCGACCCCGCCGTGCGGGACGTGCTGCGGGTGGTGTATCTGGAGGACTACAACGTCACCACCAGCGAGCGGCTGATGCCCGCCAGCGAGGTGAGCGAGCAGATCAGCCTGGCGGGCACCGAGGCCTCCGGCACCGGCAACATGAAGTTCATGCTCAACGGCGCCATCACCCTGGGCACCCTGGACGGCGCCAATGTGGAGATCGCCAACGCCGCCGGCATGGACAACGAGGTCATCTTCGGCATGCACGCCGACGAGGTGGAGGCCCTCAAGACCATGGGCTACCACCCCAGCATGTTCGCCAACCGGGACGAGGTGGCCCTGGAGGCCCTCAACTTCCTGGAGAAGGGCTGGAACGGCGAGGACTTCCACGAGATCGTGAACAACCTGCGCAACGTGGACACCTACATGGTGCTGGCCGACTTCGCCGACTACCGCCGCGCCCACACCGACCTGCTGAAACTCTACGCCGACCGCACCCGCTGGAACCAGATGAGCCTGGCCAACATCGCGGGCAGCGGCGTGTTCAGCGCCGACCGGGCGGTGACCGAATACGCGAACAACATCTGGGGCGCTGGCCCGGTGAAATGATCCTCCGCCCCCGGCGTTTGGCCGGGGGCGTTTTTGAAAGCGCATCCGCGCATACTCTTGCCAAAGGAGCGATCGTTTCGTGGATCATCTGTTCAACAGCCTTGACAGCCAATGGAAAACGCCCCGCGGGGCGGCAAGGGCGGGCGAACCCGTGCGCCTTGCCCTCACCATCCCCGAAAGCTACGGCTTTGTGGAGCCCCGGCTGGTGCTCACCAAAGACGGCGGCTCGCCGGTGGAATACCGCATGCCCTGGACGGGCCGGGAGGGGGAGGTGGACCGGTTCGAACTGACCCTCACGCTGAAGGAGACGGGGCTGTACTTTTACTATTTTGATCTCTATTCCGACTACCGCAAACTCTACCGGGGCGATCTGGGGGAGGCGTTGCTCACCCGGGAGAGCGGCTCCTGCTGGCAGCTCACCGTCTACGAGGCGGATTTCGCCACCCCCGCGGCGCTGCGGGGCGGGATGCTGTACCAGATCTTTCCCGACCGGTTCTTCGAGGGCCATCCCCACACGGTGATGCCCTTTGCCGACCGGGTCTACCGGGCCAACAAGCAGGGCGAGCCCTACTTCTGGCCCAACGAGCAGGGCGGCCAGCTGAACCTGGACTACTACGGCGGCGACTTTGAGGGCATCCGGCAAAAGCTGCCCTATCTGGCGGGGCTGGGCGTCAGCTGGATCTACCTGAACCCCATCTTCGAGGCCCACGCGAACCACCGCTACAACACCGCCGACTACCTGAACGCCGACCCGCTGCTGGGCACCAACGAGGAGTTCACCCGGCTGTGCAAAGAGGCGAAGGAACAGGGCATCCGCATCATCCTGGACGGGGTGTTCAGCCACACCGGGTCGGACAGCCGCTACTTCAACCGGGAAGGCCGCTACGGCCGGGGCGGCGCCTACCACGACCCGAACAGCCCCTATCGCTGCTGGTACGATTTCGACAAAAAATACCCCTGCGGCTACCGCAGCTGGTGGGGCTTTGACACCCTGCCCGAGGTGCGGGAGGACGAACCGGCCTACCAGCAGTTCATCTGCGGCGAGGGGGGCGTGATCGACACCTGGATGCGCCGGGGGGCCAGCGGCTTTCGGCTGGACGTGGCGGACGAGTTGCCCGACGACTTCATCGAGGCCATCCGCAGGGCGGTGAAGGCCCACGGGCCGGACAGCTACCTGCTGGGCGAGGTGTGGGAGGACGCCACCACCAAGGTGGCCTACGGCGTGCGCCGCACCTACCTGCTGGGCAAAGGGCTGGACGGGGTGATGAACTACCCCTTCCGCACCGCCATCCTGGACTTTCTGCGGGGGGGCAGCGCCCTGGCCGCCGCCGAGCAGATCACGGCCATCTGCGAGCACTACCCCGCCCCGGCCCTGCACGCCGCCATGAACCATCTGGGCACCCACGACACCGAGCGCATCCTCACCGCCCTGGAGGACGAACCCTCCGCCGGGCGGGACCGCTACTGGCAGAGCGGCCGGCGGCTGCCCCGCCCGAAATACGACCACGGCATCCGGCTGGTGCGGCTGGCCTACGCCCTGCTGTTCACCCTGCCGGGGGTGCCCTGCGTCTACTACGGCGATGAGATCGGGATGCAGGGCTACCGGGACCCCTTCAACCGGGCCTACTACGACTGGGACTCCACCGAGAACCGCATAAAACCCCTGCTGCGCCAGCTGGCGAAGCTGCGCAGGGAGTGCGACGCCTTTTGGGAGGGAGAGTTCCGGGTGACGCGGGCGGACGGCGGCCTTTTGCAGTACCGCCGCACCGGCCCCACCGAGACCGCCGAGATCGTGGTCAACCGCACCCCGCGGCTGCTGGCCACCCGGGCGCTGGGCAAGGTGACCGAAGTGAACCCCTTCAGCTTCACCGTGGTGGTGGAGGACACGGACAAGGTCCCGCCCGAACGCCCCGCGCCGTGAGCGCACGCAGAAAAGGCGGCCCGCCGGGAAATTTCCCGGCGGGCCGCCTTTTCTCACATGGTTTTGCGGGGCCGCTCCCTTGCCCCCGGCGGGCGGCCTTTGCGCGCCCCGGCGAAAGGGGCCGCGCGCCGACGGCCCGGGTCACGCCCCGCCCGCGGCAGCGCTCCTCACTCCTCGCCCCGGCCCCGGCGGGCCAGCACCTTCACGCTGCTGGCATACTCCGAGGGGGTCATGCCGGTGACCTTTTTAAAGTGGCGGGAGAAGTAATGGATGGAATTGTACCCCAGCAGGGCCGCGATCTCGGTGAAGTTGTGGCTGCCCTGGCGGATCATCTCCTTGGCCTTCTGGATCTTCAGGTTGCCGAAGTACTCCATGGCGCCGCCGCCGGTCTTCTCCCGGAAGACCTTCTGCAGGTAGCTGCGGCCCACCAGATTGTCCCGGCAGATGTCGCTCAGGGTCAGCCGGCGCTGGATGTTGGCCTCCAGATACTGCTGCACCCGGGCCAGAAACTCGTTCTGGCTGCGCTCGCGGATGAGGCTGGTGGGGCGGGTGACGGGTTTCTCGTCGCCCCGGCGCACCAGGCACAGCAGCATATACTCCAGCGAGATGCCGATGATCTGCTCACAGCCGAAGGGCGCGCCCTCCCGGCGGGTGAGGCGCTGGGTGAGGGGGTCGTCCAGCGGGGTGGAAAAGGCCGCGCCGGCCATCTCCACGATGCGGGCCATCAGCACCCGCTCGTTGTCGCTGACATTCACCACCCGGTGACGGAAGAAGTCCATGGCGGGGCTGTCGCAGGCAAAGGAGACGATGACGATGTTGGGCGCGCCGGTGCCGGTGGCCCGCACATTGTGGAACTCCCCCGGCTGATGGAAGATCATCTGCCCCTTTTTCAGCAGCTTTTCCTCCTCGCCGGCGGTGACGTACACCTCGCCCTTGTCGGCGTAGACCAGTTCCCAGAAATCGTGGCTCTCGCCCACAAAGGCATAGTCCGGCCCGTACTCGAAATAGTGCACCGAATAGATGCGGTCGATGGCCAGCGGACGCTCCAGTTCCAGCGGTGTGTAAGCCATGCCCTGCCTCCCTTTTCCAGCGTTTTGCCCCCGGCGACGGAAAAATGCGGATTCTGTCATTAGTATATCGCATCCGGTCCGATCGTGCAAACTTTTTCTTTAAAAAGATACCCGGCGCGGGGGCTGTTCAAGCGGCGCGGGGCGTGCTATACTGGGAAACAGCAACATGTGTGAGGAGATATCTATGCCGCAAACACTGCAACGCCGATTTTACACCGACTGGCACTTCTACCGTCGGGTGCTGGCCATCACCCTGCCCATCGCGGTGCAGAACGTCATCAACCTGGGCGTGAACATGATGGACATCATCATGCTGGGCCAGCTGGGTGACACCGCCATCGCCGCCGCCAACCTGGGCGGCCAGCTGTTCATCATCCTGAACGTCACCGGCTTCGGCCTGGCCAGCGGGGCGGCGGTGCTCATCGCCCAGTACTGGGGCAAGCGGGATATGCTGCGCATCCGCCAGATCTTTGCCCTGAGCCTGCGCTTCGCCCTGGGGGCGGCGGTGCTGTTCACGGCGCTGGGGCGGCTGTTCCCGGTGCAGATCCTGAAGATCTTCGCCACCGACGCCGGCGTCATCCGGGAGGGCGCGACCTATCTGGAGTGGCTGTCGGTGAGTTTCATCTTCTACAGCTTCTCCAACTGCTACATCATGTGCCTGCGGGCGGTGGAGCAGGTAAAGGTGAGCATCGCCGTCTATTCCGCCAGCTTTTTCGTGAACGTGTTCTTCAACTACTGCTTCATCTTCGGCAAGCTGGGCGCGCCGGCGCTGGGGGTGCGGGGGGCAGCCTTCGGCACCATCATGGCCCGGGTGTTCGAGTGCGGGGCGGTGCTGGTGTACATGTACCGGGTGGAGCGCACGGTGCGCTTCACCCCCAAATGGCTGCTGCGCTTTCGCAGCGGGCTGTTCGGCGACTACATCCGCAACAGCGTGCCGGTGGTGAGCAACGAGCTGCTGTGGGCCCTGGGCATGGCGGTGACCAACCTGACCATCGGGCGGATGGGCCCCAGCTTCACCAGCGCGGTGAGCATCGTGAACGTGGTGAACAACCTGGTGAGCGTGTTCATCTTCGGCATGGCCAACGCCACCGCCGTGGTGGTGGGCAAGACCATCGGCGAAGGGCGTCTCGCGGACGCCCGCCGGGCCGCCAACAGCACGGTGGCGGTGAGCGTGGTGCTGAGCCTTTTCGCCAGCGGGCTGCTGCTGGCGGGCCAGCGGCCGATCATGAGCCTGTACAACGTGAGCGAACTGGCCCACGCCACCGCCCTGACCCTGATGACCATCCTGGCGGCGCTGCAGCCCTTTCAGGCGGTGGGCACCGTGATGGTGGTGGGGGTGCTGCGGGGCGGCGGCGATGTGCGCACCAACCTGATGCTGGACAGCGGCCTGCTCTGGGTGCTGGCCATCCCCCTGGGGCTTCTGGGCGGCTTTGTGTTCCACTGGTCCGCGCCGGTGGTGTTCTTCTGTTTGCGGTGCGACAATATCGTCAAGAGCGTGCTGGGCTTCATCCGGCTGTGCAGCGGGCGGTGGGTGCGGGTGGTCACCCGGCCCGACGCGGCCGCCGAGGCCTGAGCCCCGGCACGGAAGATATCGGGCCGGCAGCCGCCGGCCAATGAAAAAGGAGTGTGTGAGATGGAACAGCAGAATGTTGCGTGGATCGGCACCGGCGTGATGGGCGCGGCCCAGGCCGGGCACCTGGTAAAGGCCGGCTGGCCGGTGAAAGCCTACGGCCACCACTACGAAAAGGTGGCCGCCAAGGCTCCGGAATTCGGTTTCACCCCCTGCCGCACCATCGCCGAGGCGGTGGCGGACGCGGACTTCGTGTTCGTGATGGTGGGCTACCCCGCCGACGTGGAGGAGGTGTTCTGCACCCCCGGCGGCATCCTGGAATCCGCCCGGCCCGGCACGGTGGTGGTGGACATGACCACCTCCAGCCCCACCCTGGCCCGGAAGCTCTACGACCTGGGCAAGGAGAAGGGCATCGCGGTGCTGGACGCCCCGGTCTCCGGCGGCGACAAGGGCGCGCGGGAGGCCACCCTCTCCATCATGGTGGGCGGCGATGAGGAGACTTTTGAGAAGGCCCTGCCCTTTTTCAACGCCATGGGCAAGAGCGTGCTGCTGATGGGCCCCGCAGGCTTCGGCCAGCACACCAAGGCCGCCAACCAGATCGCCGTGGCGGGGGCCACCGCCGCCTACACCGAGGCCATCCACTACGCCGAAAAGGCCGGCCTTGACCCCCACAAGATGCTGGCGGCCATCGGCGGCGGCGCGGCGGGCAGCTGGCAGATCGCCAACATGGCCCCCCGGGCCCTGGCGGGCGACTTCGTCCCCGGCTTCTTTGTAAAGCACTTCATCAAGGACATGAAGATCATCTGCGACGAGGCCTCCGCCCGGGGCGAGAGCCTGCCCATGGTGGAGAGCGTTTTGAAGGTATATGAGGAGTTCGCCGCCGCTGGCGGGGAGAACGAGGGCACCCAGGCCCTCATCGATTTTTACAGAAAGCACAAATAATCGACATTTTTACTTTTTGTATTCTGATTTGCGCAGAGGGAGCCCCGGGCCGCGCGGCCCGGGGCTCCCCTGTTGTGGCCTTTCATACGGAAAGGAGCGCCCGGCTTTCCCGCCGGGCGCTCCTGTTTTTGCTGCGCTGTCAAAAGGCCGTTATTTGACCTCCGGCAGGCTGGCGGCGGCGGCGCTCTGGCCCACCCGGCGGGTCATCTCGTCGGGAGCCTCGGGCCGGAAGGCCGCCTCGGGGTACTCCTCGTCCATCACCCGGGCCGCCTCGGCCAGGATGACGTCGCCGCCCTTGCCGCTCATCACCCGGCCCATCATCTGCACCCGGTGGATGTCGTAGAACTGGGCGTACAGGCCCAGGGTATGCCCCAGGTACACGCCGATGCTGCGGTAGACGGCCTGGGCCCGCTCGTCGTTTTCCGCCATCATCTCCTGCACCGCCTTGAGGCGCTTGGCGGGAGGCTCGCTCTCCTCCAGGTAGATGCCCGCCCGGGGGGCCAGCTTGTTCACGGCGTCCTGGCTGAAGTACTTCACGCCGCAGCCGATGTCGCCGCTCCACTCGTCCGCCATGGCGTCGGGTTGGCCGTCCACCGGGGCGAAGGCCAGCTCGTTCAACCAGCCGCAGATGTTGCCCTCGGCGTCCACATAGCCCACCGCCTCACTGGTGCCCATGGCGATGCCCATGATGCCGTTCTCCCCCAGGCCCATGGCGCCCGCCAGGGCGGACACATCGCCGTCGTTGGCCACCACCACCGGGATGTCATAGCCCAGCATCTGAGAGAGGTCCCTGGCCACCCGGGTGTAGATGTTCTTGACCTTCTTCTCGAAGTCCTCCTTGCCCACCTTCAAAAACAGGCTGGCCACCATGCATTTGTTGTCGATGTAGACGCCGGCGGAGGAGACGCCGATGCCGTCCACCTTGCGGCCCTTCTCCAGGATCTTGGCGGCGGCGGTGGCGCAGGCGGCCAGGATGCCCAGGTAGTGATAGTCCGGATTGGGGTTGACCTTGGGGTACCAGACCACCTCTTCGCTGTAGATGGTTTCCCCGTCGATGACGGCGCTCACCTTCCGGTCGGAGCCGCCGGCGTCAAAACCGATGCGGGCGCCGTTCGTATGCCGGCCCACGCTCTCGCTCCTGTGGAAGGGTGCGGGGCGCTGGTCGTAGGGCAGGCTGACCACCTGGAAGGGGCGCTCATAGACGCTCTCCATGAAGCCCTTGTCAAAGGCGCGGGAGCCGGTGGCGGTGTAGGCCGCCTTGATCTGTTCCGCCAGCGCGTCGTCGCCGCAGATGTACACCTTGAAGCCGCCCCAGCTCCAGAGCAGGAACTTGACCATCCGGTCCACATAGTAAGCGTCGGCCTCGGCCATCTCCGGGGTGCCGCACACCTTGCACTCCCAAGTGCCGATCTGCCCGCCGCTGCGCTCCACCGCGATGCACAGGGGCTTTGTGGCGGCCAGCTGGTGATGCTTGAAAAAGAGGCCCAGCGGAACGAAGCCCTGGTCCAGTTCAGGCAGGTTCTTCACCGGGATCTCCACGTTCAAAAACTTCATGTGCCCTTCCTTCCTTTCAGCCGTTTGCCCGCCCGCGGGGCGGGTCTTGTCAGTTCCATTGTAGCACGTCCGCCGCGCCCTTGTCTTGTGTGGGTCGGCCGCCGTGTTTGCACTTTCAGCCCCTTTTTGAAGGGACGTTCGGGCAAATCGCCGCCCGCCGCCGGGCAAAAACACAAAGGCGCGGGGCGGCATTCCTGCCGCCCCGCGCCGAGGTCGCGTCTTTTTTTCACAAAACTTTGGAAAGAAAGTCCTTCAGGCGGGGGTTCTTGGGGTTGGTGAAGAACTCCTGGGGGGATTCGTCCTCCTGCACCCGGCCCTCGTTGATGAACACCACCCGGTTGGCCACCTCCCGGGCAAAGCCCATCTCATGCGTGACCACCACCATGGTCATGCCGCTGGCCGCCAGC
This sequence comes from Candidatus Allofournierella merdavium, assembly GCA_019118765.1. GTDB lineage: Bacteria > Bacillota > Clostridia > Oscillospirales > Ruminococcaceae > Allofournierella_A > Allofournierella_A merdavium. The sequence goes on from DWYI01000023.1 coordinate 9,445, forward strand.
TCCTTCATCAGCTGCAACACCTCGCCCACCATCTCGGGGTCCAGGGCGCTGGTGGGCTCGTCGAAGAGCAGCACCTCCGGGTCCATGGCCAGCGCCCGCACGATGGCGATGCGCTGCTTCTGGCCGCCGGAAAGGGTGTTGGGATAGGCGTTCGCCTTGTCCGCCAGGCCGATGCGCTCCAGCAGCTGCATGGCCTGCTCGTCGGCCTCGGCCTGGGTCTTGAGCTTTTGCAGCACCGGGGCCAGGGTGATGTTCTGCTTCACCGTCAGGTGGGGGAACAGGTTGAAATGCTGGAACACCATGCCCATGCGCCGGCGCAGGGCGTTGATGTCGGTCCCCCGGTCGTTCACCAGCTGGCCGTCGAACCAGACTTCGCCCCCGTCGGGCACTTCCAGCTGGTTGAGGCAGCGCAGGAAGGTGGACTTGCCGCAGCCGGAGGGCCCCACCAGCACCATTTTGTCGCCTTTGTTGATGGTGATGTTCAGCTCGTCCAGCACGGTGACCTTGCCGAATTTTTTGCAAAGACCTTTAACTTCTATCACTCTGCGCCAGCCTCCTTTCCACAGTTCTGCCCAGCTTCTCCAGCAGCATGACAACGACCAGATAGATGGCCGCCACCGCCAGCAGCGGCGGGAAGGCGTCGTAGGTCTGGCTGCGGATCTGGTCGCCGCCGCGGGTCAGGTCGCCCAGGGCGATGTAGCCCGCCACGGCGGTCTCCTTGACCAGGGCGATGAACTCGTTGATGAGGGTGGGCAGGATGTTCTTCACCGCCTGGGGCATGATGATGCGCAGCATCACCTGGCCGTAGGAAAGGCCCAGGCTGCGGCCGGCCTCCATCTGCCCCGGGTCAACGCTCATGATGCCGCTGCGGAAAATTTCCGCCACGTAAGCGCCGGAGTTGATGCCGAAGGCGATGATGGCAACCATCAGCTTCTGGTCCGATTTCGCCGAGGCGAACACCACGAACCACATGATGAGCAGCTGCACCACCACAGGGGTGCCGCGGATGACCGTGAGGTAGACCTTGCAGACAAGGTTCACCAGCCCCAGACCGATGCCGGGCTTGCCGGCCTTGTCGTGGGTGACGCGCACCACCGACACCATTGCGCCCAGCACGACGCCGATGATCAGCGCGCCGATGGTGATGAGGATGGTGTTTTGGAGGCCGTCGGTGAGATACTTCCAGCGGTCCTCTGCAATGAAATTCAGATAAATGTGTTTCTGCCAGAACTCGCTGGCCGTGATGGACTGCAACAGGCCCATAGGCGTCCTTCCTCTCCGTATAAGAACAGGGGCCAGGAAAGCCGGCCCCTGTTCTGCCGCACACTTGTGCGATTAATTATACACTAAAACCCCTCTGATTGCCAGCCCTTATTTCAGCACCAGAACGGACTGGATGCCGGTGCAGTAGCTGTCGGTGAAGTCCACGTTCACCAGGCGCTCCTCGGTGACGGTCATGCCCGCGGCGCCGAAGTCGGCCTTGCCGCTGTTGATGGCGGGGATGATGGAGGCGAACTCCATGTCCTCGATCACCAGTTCATAGCCCAGGTAGTCGCAGATGGCCTTGGCGAACTCGGCGTCGATGCCCACGATCTCATCGCCCTCGTAGTACTCGTAGGGGGGGAAGTAGGCGTTGGTGGCCATGGTCAGGGTGCCGTTGGGATACTCGGTACCCTCCGGGGTCACATAGCCCTCGGCGCCCTCCACGCCGTTGATGTACTTGTCCAGGATGGCGTCCAGAGTGCCGTTCTCCTTGATGGCGGCAATGGCCTCGTTGAACTGGGCGGTCAGCTCGCTGCCCTTGTTCAGCGCGATGGCGTAGTCCTCCACGGCGAAGTCCTCGTCCAGCATGGTGATGTCGGGGTTCTGCTCCACGAACACCTTGCCGGGCTCGTTGTCGATGATGACCGCGTCCACCTTGCCCTGCTTCAGAGCCAGGACCGCGTCGTTGAACTTGTTGAACTGCTCAACGGTGGCGCCCTCGATGTCCTGGGCGGAGATGTCGCCGGTGGTGCCCAGCTGCACGCCAACGGTCTTGCCGGTCAGCTCATCCACGCTGAAGATGTACTGCTTGCTCTCGGTGGAAGCCGAGGCGGAAGCGGTGGAAGAGCCGGAGGCGGCGGAAGCGGCGGTGCTGCCGGAAGCGGGCTCGCTGGCGGGGGTGGAGCCGCAGGCGGCGAGGCTCAGGGCCATCACGCCGGCCAGAGCCACGGAGATCAGTTTTTTCATATGGATACACTCCTCTTTGTTCCCCCGCAGCGGGGGCGTTGTTTTTTGGGTAGTCCCCGTCCTGTGCTGGGGGAAACCTTGGGTTTAGTATACCGCATATTTATGCTTTGTCAATGAATTTTTATGAATTCCTCGGCTTTTTGTCGCTTTGAACAAAATCATACTTTTCGAGGCAAGTTCTCTCGTTCGCATTGCCCTATATCCTGTTTATGAGGGCTGCGCCGGGGCGCAAAAGCTTGCCGGCGGCGCTGCGGCCCGCGCATATCGGTGAATATCTATGCATAAAAATGCATATTCAAACATTCCCGGCCCGGGCGGCGGGGCCGCGCCTTGACTTTTGCGTTTTCGGATGCTATAGTTGTGCGCGTTGGAAGATGCTGATTCTTATATATAAAGGAGGTGCCGCAGCAATGACGCTGGACAGGCTGCCGCTGGGCAAAGCCGCCACCATCGAGGCGGTGAGCGGCGAAGGCGCGCTGCGCCGTCATTTTCTGAACATGGGCCTGACGCCGGGCACCCGGGTGACCCTGCGCAAGACCGCCCCCATGGGGGACCCCATCGAACTGGAACTGCGGGGCTATGAACTGACCCTGCGGCTGGAGGACGCGAAGAACATTCAGATCGGAGAGCCGGGCGAGCCGGGCCAGGCGCCCGCCGCCCCCAAGGCGGCCATCCCGCCCATCCCCCACCCGGGCCACGGCGAGAAAAAGCGCACGGCCCTGGCGGAGGACACGCCCCTGGTGTTCGCGCTGGCGGGCAACCAGAACTGCGGCAAGACCACCCTGTTCAACCAGCTCACCGGCTCCAACCAGCACGTGGGCAACTT
>DWYI01000024.1 GCA_019118765.1 Candidatus Allofournierella merdavium
GTCATGCACATGAACCCGATCCTCTTCAGTGTGGAGGATAACTTCCCGATGACCGCCGCAGGCGTCCACAACCTCAAAAACATCAGCGAGGAATTCGGCTGCACCATCATCAGCTGCAAGCCCAACATCAAGGCCCAGAAGACCCTGATGCGGGCCTTCTTTGAGAAGTACGGCAAGCCCACCTGGTATGTGGACCGGCTGATCTATACCTTCCCGCTGCACATGGCCCTCAAGTTCAACACGCCTCTGCTGTGCTACGGCGAGAACGTGAGCTTTGAGTACGGCGGCGCGGCGGACGAGGAGACCTATTCCGCCCGGGGCCAGATCGAGAACGGCGTGGCGGTGGGCTTCCCCACCGAGGAGCTGCTCAGCTACGGCGTGAGCGAGAACGACCTGGCGCTGACCAACGCCCCCACCGCCGAGGAGCTGGCCAAACTCGACCCCTTCTACCTGAGTTACTTCCTGCCCTGGAACAGCTACAAGAATTACCAGCTGGCCAAGAGCCGGGGCTTCCACGACCTGACCCACGAGTGGGACCGCACCCACCACGCCGAGAACTTCGACCAGATCGACAGCCGGGCGTATCTTGTGCACAGCTGGCTGAAGTACCCCAAGTTCGGCCACGCCGCCGCCACCGACTACACCGCCCGCTACATCCGCTACGGCATGATGACCCGTGAGGAGACCATTCCCGTCATCAAGGCGCGGGACGGCGCGCTGGACCCCCTGTGCGTGCGGGACTTCTGCGAGTTCTGCGGCTACAGCGAGGCGGAATTCTGGGCCGTCATCGACAAGTTCTACAACCGGGACATCTTCTACAAGGACGAGTTCGGCCGCTGGATGCTGAAGGAACCCATCTGGGAAGAGAAATAAGCGCTTCGCGGGCGCCCCTTTGCGGGGGCGCCTTTTTTTGACGGCGGCGGGGGCTGGTTTGGCCGGGAGACTGCTTTGCCGCGCCCGCCGGCACCGTTTTTGCCCGTTGCCGCCCGCACAGCGCGCTGCGGACCCGTCAAAGTCCGCCATCCTTTAGCGCCGCGCACCGTCTTTTCGCCCCCGCTCCCTCGCATCCTGCGCCGCCCGCGGGGTGCGCCCTTTGCACCGGCCCGCCTTTCCCCCTTCGCGCGCCATCTTTTTGCCTCCCGCTCCCCCGTGCCCCGCGCTGCCCGCCCGGCGCGCCGGGCCGTGACAAAAGGCTTACAAAACCGCGCCGCAGGCTGCTTTTGCCCCCTGTTTCTGCTATGATGAAAGCAGGAAAAGGAGGCGCGTGACCATGGTGAAAAAGAGAGTTCTCGCCCTGCTGGCCTGCCTTGGGCTGGCGCTGGCGCTGCCCTTTGCCGCCTTCGCGGACATGGGCCCCAAGCCCAGTGTGGAGGTGCAGACCGCCGGCCTTGACCAGGATTGCTGGGTCACCCTGCTGGCCGAGCAGACCGTCATCGGTCCCTGGAACCTGCCCGGCGCCGCCATGCCGGACTGGTTCGAGCCGGAGGAGCAGCCCGCCTGGGAGGCCTTTGCCGCCTATGGGGACCCGGACGGCTACCACTTTTTGCAATGGCAGGCTCGGGTGGCCGACGCTTCGCCCGCCACCTGGAGTTACATGGCGCCGAAGCACTTCAAGATCTTGTTCTGGTTCCCCCAGAGCGGCGGCTACGCCGTGACCGAAGCGCTGGACCGCTACGCCTACGCCGCCGTCTACCGGGTGGATTTTTCCGGCGTTGACCCGGCGGCGGGCGGGGTGCAGACGGTCACCGCCCAAAGAAACTATGACTACGGCGGCGAAGCGCTGGGCCTTGCCGCCCGCTTCGCGCTGACCCTGGCGGTGGAACTGCTCATCGCCCTGCCCTTCGGCTACCTGAAGCGGCCGTACCTGCGGGCGCTGCTGGCCGCCAACCTGGCCACCCAGCTGGCGCTGAACCTGGCCCTCAACCTCACCGCCTACTGTTCCGGCTCCCTTGCCATGTGGCTGCTCTATCCCCTGCTGGAACTGGCGGTGTTCGCGGTGGAGGCGGTGGTGTTCCGCCTCGCCTTCAAAAAGGCGGCGGGCAAGGGCCATCCGGTGCTCTACGCCTTTGCCGCCAACGCCGTCTCCTATGCCCTCGGCCTCTGGCTGGGGGACGTGGTGCCGGCCCTTTTCTGAAAAAGGGGTTGACAAACCCCGCCGCCGCGGGTATGATAATGGCATATTCCCAAAGACGTTGACGAGAAGAGTAGGTTTTCGGCATCGGCCTTTTCCAGAGAGCCCGGGCAGGTGGAAGCGGGCAAGGCACAGGAGACTGAACATGGACTCTGAGTCGCGCGGGCGAGAGGCAGGAGCCTTAAACCCGTGACGGGCGCGCCCGTTAAAGCGCCAGGCTGTAACCGGCTTTTGCCGCCGCAGCCCCAAAGGCTCTTTCCCGCGAGGGGATGGGCGAACCAAGGTGGTACCACGAAGCTTTTTATAAGCTCTCGTCCTTGCATGCGTGCAAGGACGGGGGCTTTTTTGTTTGCCCTTCGGGGCCAAGACCGGTTTGGAGTTGAGAACACAGCATCATGATCGAGATCAAAAACCTGAGCAAAGTATTCACCGAAAAGAGCGGCAAGGTGGTGGCGCTGCAAAACGCCTCCGCTACCATCCAGGACGGCGACATCTTCGGCGTCATCGGCATGAGCGGCGCGGGCAAGAGCACCCTTTTGCGCTGCCTGTGCCTTTTGGAAAAGCCCTCGGAGGGGCAGATCCTGCTGAACGGGCGGGACCTGGCGGCCCTCTCCGGCGCGGACCTGCGCAGCGCCCGCCGGCAGATGGGGGTGGTGTTCCAGGGCTACAACCTGCTGATGCAGAAGACGGTGGCCGAGAATGTGGCCTTTCCTTTGAAGCTGGGCCGGTACGACAAGGCGGCGGTGGCCGCCCGGGTGAAGGAGCTTTTGGAGCTGGTGGGCCTGGCCGACCGGGCACACAGCTACCCCAGCCAGCTGTCCGGCGGGCAGAAGCAGCGGGTGGCCCTGGCCCGGGCCCTGGCCAGCGAGCCCCAGGTGCTGCTGTGCGACGAGCCCACCAGCGCCCTGGACCCCCTCACCACCAAGAGCGTGCTGGAACTGCTGAAGGACATCAACAAAAAGCTGGGGGTCACCATCATCATCATCACCCACGAACTCGCGGTGGTGCGGTCCATCTGCAACCGGATGGTGGTCATCGACAACGGCCTGTTCGTGGAACAGGGCGCGACGGCGGAGATCTTTGAAAACCCGCAAAGCGAAGTGGCCCGGCTGCTGCTGGGCAAAGAGGAGGTGTGAGGGAGATGGCACAGTTTTTCGCGCAGTACGGCGACTTGCTCTGGGAGGGCACGCTGGAAACCTTGTACATGACCTTTGTCCCCACCCTGGCGGCCTACGTCATCGGCCTGCCCCTGGGCGTGCTGCTCACCACCACCAAGCCCGGCGGCATCATGGCCGCCCCCACCTTCAACGCGGTGTTCGGCTGGCTGGTGAACCTCTTCCGCAGCATCCCCTTCATGATCTTGATCTTCTTCGTGCTGCCCCTCACCCGCCTGATCGTGGGCACCTCTATCGGCGCCACGGCGGCCAATGTGCCCCTGGCCATCGCCGCGGCCCCCTTTGTGGCCCGGATGGTGGAGCAGAGCCTGGAGGAGATCGACCAGGGCGTTGTGGAGGCCGCCCGCTGCATGGGCGCTACCAACTGGCAGATCATCACCCGGGTGCTGCTGGTGGAGAGCGTGCCCAGCCTGCTGCGGGGGCTTTCCATCACCATCATCACCATCTTCGGCTACACCGCCGTCACCGGCGCGGTGGGCGCGGGGGGCCTGGGCAACATCGCCTTCCGCTTCGGCTACCAGCGCTACCAGACCGACGTGATGTACGCCACCGTGGTGCTGGTGGTCATCCTGGTGTGCATCATCCAGAGCGTGTGCAGCTTTCTGGCCCGCAAGTCCGACAAGCGCAACCGCTGAACCGTTCGCATTAAGGCCGCCCGCCACGGAGGGAATGGGCTGGCGGCTTTAAGAGATAAATCGCAACAGAAGATAAGGAGAGAAACGACCATGAAAAAGATCATCGCACTGGCTTTGTCCCTGTGCCTGGCGCTGGGCCTCGCCGCCTGCGGCTCCAGCAAGCAGCTGCAGATCGGCATCCCCGCCGACGCCACCAACGGCGCCCGCGCCCTGCTGCTTTTGCAGGACCTGGGCATCATCACCCTGAACGACGGGGTGGGCCTCGCGGCCACCGAGCGGGACGTGAAGGACAACCCCTACAACGTGAAGATCGTGGCCATGGAGGCCGCCAACCTGCCCAGCAGCCTGCCTGACCTGGACTTCGCGGTCATCAACGGCAATTACGCCTCCGGCGCGGGCATCGGCGACACCGTTCTGGTGACCGAGGACGCCGAGAGCGTGGCCGCCCAGACCTACGGCAACGTGCTGTGCGTCAAGGAAGGCCGGGAGAACGAGCCCGCCGTGCAGGCGCTGCTGGCCGCCCTGATGAGCGAGGACACCCAGAACTGGATCGCCGACAGCTACAACGGCGTGGTGATGCCCATGGGCGCCCAGGACCTGCCCTATCCCGAGATCGCCGAGCCGGTCACCCTGAAGGTGGGCGCCTCCCCCAGCCCCCACGCGGAGATCCTGGAGCATGTGGCCCCCATCCTGGCCGAGCACAACGTCACGCTGGACATCGTGGAGTTTGACGACTATGTGATGCCCAACACCGGCGTGGAGGACGGCAGTCTGGACGCCAACTACTTCCAGCATCAGCCGTATCTGGATGACTTCAACGCCGAGAACGGCACCCACATCGTCAGCGTGGGCGTGGTGCACTACGAGCCCATGGGTCTCTACCCGGGCAAGACCACCAGCCTGGACGTGTTCAACAAGTAACGCGCAAAAAAGGAGCCTGTGCCCTTTGGCACAGGCTCCTTTCTCTTTTGTCTCACGCCGCCGGCGCGGGGGCAACCCGGGGCGCGTCCGCCCAGGCCAGCGGCCCCTGGTACACCGGGCGCAGGCCGGGCAGCGAGGCAAAATCCTCCGGGCGGATGAGGCTCGGATGGCGGGGCAGGGTGAGCGCCCCCGCCTCCTCCAGCACCCGCGCCACAAACTGACTGCAAAAACACTTGCCCCGCCGGTCGTGGGGAATGCCCAGGCCCGCCAGCACCAGCCCCAGCACGTCGTAGTGCCAGCGGCCGCCGGCCCGCTCCATCCAGGTCAGCTGCAGCCGGATGAACGCATAGGCCCGCTCGCTCACCGGCAGCTCCAGCAGCAGGCTGTCCGCCCCGCCGCAGCGGCCGAACACCCCGGCGTGGATGTCCTCCCGGATAAAGCCGCCGGGCAGCATAAAAGGCTCGTAGCGGCGGGCAAAACTGTAAAGATGTTCCAGGTCCCGGTCCAGCGCCAGGCTGGCGTGGGTGTAGCGGCTGCCGCTGATGCCGTGGAGCATCCGGGCAAACAGGGTGTCGGTGCGGGTGAGCAGGATGTAAACGCAGGGCATGAGGGTCTCTCCTTGGGAATGCGCGCATCGTTTGAATTTGACGTCTTGCCCATTGTAACGAGGCAGCGCCTGCCCTTTCTTCACCGCCCGCGGAATTGACAAGCCCTTTTGCCGCCACTATAATGAAGGAAAACTTTTGAAAAGGAGGCCGCGCCATGCGTCACCAGGGCACCGTGACCCTTTCCACCTCCCGCCTTGTGCTGGACCGGCTGCATCCCGCGGACGCCCAGGCGATGTTCTCCACCTGGGCGGGGGACGACGCCGTGACCCGCTTCATGCGCTGGCCCACCCACAAAAACAGCCTGGAGACCCTCGAGTTGCTGGCCGGCTGGGAATGCCTGTACCAAAACGCGGACTACTACAACTGGGCGGTGCGCCGCGCATCGGACGGCGCGCTGCTGGGCACCATCGGCCTGGTGCTGGGCGAGGAGCAGGCGCCGGAAAGCTGGCGCGCGCCGGGCCTCGACTTTTCCGCCGGGGTGTGGGAACCGGGCTACTGCCTGGGCCGGGCCTTCTGGGGCCAGGGCTACGCCACCGAGGCGCTGGCGGCCGTGCGGGACTTCTGGTTCGACCGGGTGGACGGCGCCTGGCTGGGCTGCTGTCATGCCGCGGCCAACCCCGCCAGCGGCCGGGTGATGGAAAAGGCCGGCTGGCGTTTTGACCACGACGCCGTTTACCACAGATGGGACGGCACGCCGGTGCCCAGCCGGGCATACGTTCTCAAAAAGGAGGAAAGGCCCCGGGGCCTTTGAAAAAGACACATGAGCGAACAGATCACGCAAAACACGCCGCCGGTGAAGGTGCTGCTGCTGGGGCTGGACATGGGCGAATTTGACGCCGACCGCAGCATGGACGAACTGACGGCCCTGTGCGAGGCCAACAACATGGAGGCGGTGGCCAGCCTGGTGCAGAAAAAGGGCGCCCCCGAGGCGGGCACCGTGCTGGGCGAGGGCAAGCTGGCGGAGGCGCGGCTCTATTGTGAAAACCTGGCGGTGGAGACCGCCGTGTTCGACGGCGAACTCACCGGCAGCCAGCTGCGCAACATCTCCGACGCGCTGGGGGTGGAGGTCATCGACCGCACCATGCTGATCCTGGAGATCTTCCGTAGCCGGGCGGTCACGAACGAGGGCAAGGTGCAGACCGAACTGGCCCTGCTGCGCTACCGGCTGCCCCGGCTGGCGGGCCTGGGCGAAAGTTTGAGCCGCCAGGGCGGCGGCGGCGGGGGCGGCGGCGGCGCCCGGCGCGGCGCCGGCGAGAGCAAGCTGGAATATGACCGCCGCCATGTGCGCCGGCGCATCGAGGCGCTGGAGCAGAAGCTGGCCGAACTGGAAAAGCGCCGGGGCGAAAACCGCCGGGCCCGCCAGCGGGCCGGCACCCCGGTGGTGAGCCTGGTGGGCTACACCAACGTGGGCAAATCCAGCCTGCTGAACGCCCTGTGCGGCGCGGACGCCCTGGAGGCGGACATGCTCTTTGCCACCCTGGACCCCACCGCCCGCAAGCTGACCCTGCCCAGCGGGCTCAACGTCATCGCGGTGGACACGGTGGGTTTTGTGAGCCGGCTGCCCCACAAGCTGGTGGAGGCCTTCAAGAGCACCCTGGAGGAGGCCGCCTATTCCGACGTGATCGTCAAGGTGGCGGACGCCGCCGACGACGAGCGGGAGGCCCAGCTGGAGGTGACCGATCAGGTGCTGGCGGAGCTGGGCTGCGGCGACATCCACCAGATCACCGTCTACAACAAGTGCGACAAGGCGGGGGCGGTGGCCTTCCAGCCGGGGGTGCTGCTCACCAGCGCCCGCACCGGCCGCGGGCTGGACGCTTTGCTGCAAAAGCTGGACGAGGCCCTGGCCGACCGGGTGCGGGCGGTGAAGCTGCTGCTGCCCTACGACAAGCTGTCCCTGGCGGAGGCCATGCGCAGCCGGGGCAGCGTCACGTCGGAGGACTACCGGGAGGACGGGGTGTACTTCGAGGGATTTGTCAAGAGCACCGATCTGCACCTCTATCTGCCTTATCTTGTAAAATAAACAAAAGGGCGCGGCCGGCGGCCGCGCCCTTTTGCGCCAACGCCCCCACAACGCAGCAAGACCCGCCTTGCGGCGGGTCTTGCTGCATAGAGGGGTGGGAAAGTATAAATAAGGTGAGAAAGCAATTCATGAGGCACCCTGTGGGGTGCTACGGTTATTATTATACGGGTTTTGCTTTATATGTCAAATAAAAAATCGCGGATTTTCTTTTTGGAATTTCTTTACAATTTGATATTTTATTTATATAATTAAGTTGTCCACAAAATCTGCGAGTCATTTTTTGTTTTGTAAATTTTTACAGCCAAATCCCTTTAAATTATCAGTTTTTTATCACAATTGCCATCTGTCGTCGGAGGAAATACACAATGGACAAACTGGACAAAAAAATCCTGGGCCTTTTAGCGCAAAACGCAAGGATGTCAGTGAAGGACATCGCGGAGCAGGTGTCCCTCACCAGCCCGGCGGTGTCCAGCCGGATCCACCGGATGGAGCGGGAGGGCATCATCGACGGGTACACGGTGGTGCTGAAGGCGCCTGAGAACCAGCAGACGGTGAACGCGCTGATCAGCGTGTCGGTGGCCCCCGCCGACCGGGACGACTTTCTGGCGGCGGTGCACGCCGAGCGGCAGGTGACCCAGTGCTTCCATGTCACCGGCAGCCACAGCTACATCGTCAAGGTGGCCTGCGAGAGCATGCGCGCGCTGGAGCACCTCATCACCCGCTGCCAGCGCTCGGGGCCCACCAGCACCCAGATCATCCTGTCCACCCCAGTGGATCGCCAGCCGGACCCCATGGACCCGCCGGCGCAATAATTTCGCCCTGCCGCGCGTATATGTATCGCCGCCCCCTTTGCGGGGCACAGTATTCAAAAAAGGAGTGTTTCACCATGAAACGCATTTTCAGTCTGCTGGCGGCCTGCCTGCTCGCTGCGGGCCTTGCGGCCTGCGGTTCCTCCCCGGCCTCCTCCGGCGAACCCAAGGACTACGCCGCCATCCTCACCGCCGCCCGCCCGGCCGAGGACAACGAGAACTATGTGATCTTCCGCCTGAAGGACGGCGCCTACACCGCCACCGGCGGCTACGCCGGCGATCTCACCGACGAGGACATCCAGAGCCAGGGCGCCATGTGCCTGCAGCTGCTGGGCCTTGCCCCCGAGGATGTGCAGGAGGCGGTGTTCAGCGTGAACCTGATGAACGTGCAGTCCTACGGCCTGGCCATCGTCAAACCCGCCGACGGCAAGGAGGCCGCCGTGACCGAGGGCCTGCAGACCTTTATCGACGGCCAGAAGTCCGCCCAGGAGAACTACCTGCCCGACCAGTACGCCATTGCCAAGGCCGCCAGGCTGGAGACGGTGAAGTCCGGCGAGGTGGTGCTGGTGATGTGTGAAGACCAGGATACCGTCTTCTCCTCCCTCAAGGACGCGCTGGCCTGATCCGCTTCCGCCGCCGCCCGGGCGTTGCCCCGGGCGGCGTTTTTTGGTATAATAGCCGCAGCGCGGCTGTGATGCCTTTTGCAAACGCCCTTTTCCCCGCCCTTTACGGGGCGGCCGGAAAAGAGGGCAGGCCATGCCCTTTCACGGCCGATTTATGGTATAATAGCGTGGCCGGGTCGCCCCGGCCACAATCCAACGAGGAAAGGCGGCGCGCCATGAAAGCCACCGTTGTGATCCCCAACCTGAACGGCGCCGGCTGGCTGCGGGATTCCATCGAGTCCGTCTGGGCCCAGACCGAGCAGGATTTTGAGCTGATCGTGGTGGACAACGCCTCCACCGACGAGAGCCTTGCCATCGCCCGCAGCTATGTGGGCCGGCCGAACTACACCCTCATTGAAAACGACCGCAACACCGGCTTCTCCCACGCCGTGAACCAGGGCATCCGCATCGCCAAAGGCGAGTTCGTGGCCCTGTTCAACAACGACGCCTTCGCCGAGCCGGAGTGGCTGGAAAACCTGCTGGCCGCCGCCCAAACCGACCAGCGCATCTTCGCGGTGAGCAGTTTGATGATCCGCCACTTTGAGCGGGACCTGGCCGACGACGCCGGGGATTATGTCACCCTGCTGGGCTTCGCCTGCAAGCGGGGCGACGGCATGAAGGTCGGCCGCTACCAGAAGCCGGGCCGGGTGTTCTCCGCCTGCGGCGGCGCGGCGCTCTACCGCAAGCGCATCCTGGACGAGATCGGCCTGTTCGACGAGCACTTTTTCGCCTATTTCGAGGATGTGGACATCAGCTGGCGGGCCAACAGCCTGGGCTACAAAAACGTCTACTGTCCCACCGCCCGCTGCTACCACATCTGCGGCGCCACCACCGGGGCGGTGCGCTACAACCCCTTCAAAAGCGTGCAGAGCGGGCGCAACAGCATCCTGCTGCCCTACAAAAACATGCCCATCCTGATGTTTCTGCTCAACCTTCCCTTCCTGGCGCTGGGCTACCTGATGAAGGCGGTGATGTTCCGTCTGCGGGGCTACGGCCCGGCCTACTTCCAGGGCTTCAAAGAGGCGCTCAAGGTGATGGGCAAACTGGAAAAACCCAGGTTCCGGCTGAAAAACCTGCCCCACTACGTCCTCATCCAGCTGTGGCTGACGGCGGACACCTTCCGCTACTTTCTCTACCGCGCCCAGCGGGCGCTGCATATCACCTGAGCCGCCGTTCGCCGCGCCCCATCCACCCCACCCTTCCCCCGCCCTTTGGCGGGGGATTTTTTGTGCCCGGCCGCCCCGCTGACCGGCGCTTTTTTGTTTCCGCGCCTCCGCCCCTTCCTCCTGCGTCTTTTCCGCCGCCTGCCGCTCATCCGGGCGGCCCCGGCCGTTTGACAAAAAAAGTTGTCAAACCCTATTGACAAAGATTATTGTCATGCTATACTGATATTGACAACGATCATTGTCAATTTGACAAAAATATTTTGCAAGTACAGAAGGGAGGCCGCCTATGCCACTGGTAAACCGCGTGAAGGAACTGCGGGCCGCCAAGGGGCTGAATCAGCAGGAGCTGGGGCAGATGGTGGGGGCGTCCCGCCAGACGGTAAGCCTGATCGAGCGGGGAGACTACAACCCCTCGGTGACGCTGGCCCTGCGCATCGCCCGGGTGTTCGGCAAATCTGTGGACGAGGTCTTTTATCTGACCGGGGAGGAACTGGAATGAACAAGCAACCCCAAGGGCCCAAAAGAAATACGGGCATTTATGTGAAATTTGCCATCCTGATGGTGGCCAGCGCCCTGGCGGGGGCGGCCATCGGCGCTTTGTTGTTCGGCCGCGAAGACGGGCTTCGGCAGCTGCTCCAGCAGGTGAGCGACTGCCTTATCCTGGCCGGGCCCTGGCTGCTGGCGGCGGGCCTTGCGCCCTGCGCCGTGGCCCATTGGCTGTACCTCGCCGGCAAAAAGGCCGCCGCCCGGGCGGACAAGGACGACGACGCCTTTGAGGCGGCCAACCGGCGGCTGAGCCTTTCCATGACCTTTTCGGCGGTGGTGATGCCCTGGATGATGCTCACCGTCTGCCTGGCGCTGCCCGCGGTAAGCGTGCTGAAAAGCAATTTCTTTGTGGTGGGCATCGTCCCGCTGATGCTGACGGAGATCGCCTGGAGCTACGGGCTGCAGGCGGCGGTGGTGCGCGCGATGCAGCGCCTGGCGCCGGAAAAGCGGGGCAACGTGTTTGACCTCCGCTTTCAAAAGGACTGGTACGCCAGCTGCGACGAAGCTGAGCGCCAGCGCATCGGCGAATGCGGCTACCACGTCTACCTCACCATGAACAAGATCTATCCCTTTGCCATGCTGGCGGCGCTGCTGGCGGCAATGAGCGGCGGAACCAGCGTGCTGTGGGCGGTGGTGCTGGGCGGGCTGTGGCTCGTCCAGACCCTGACCTATCTGCTGCGCGCCTACAAACTGGAACACGGCCGCAGGCCGGAATGAATGGAGGAACCAACGATGGAATGGACCAAAACGGAAAAACGGCAGCTTGCCATCTTCTTTGCCATTGCCTTCGGCGTGCCCTACCTGATGGGCATCGCCATGGCCTTCGCGCAGCGGGCGGGGGCCGACACCTCGGCGTTTGCCAACGCCCAGATGTTTTACCCCGCCGCCGGCGCGATGCTGGCGCTGCTTGTCACCCGCCGGGGCGACCAGACCCTGCCCCGCCGGTTCTACTTCGGCTTTCTCGTCCTCACCGCGCTGATGGGCGTCACCGCCTTGGGCACTGTGACGGTGCCGGCTCTGGCGGTGACAGTCTCCACCTGGATCATGGTCGTCGGCAGCCTGGTGTGCTGGGTGCTCTATTTTGTGGACGGCAAGGCCCGCCGCACCGCCGGCGGCCTGCGTCTGACCGGCACCGGCGGCAAGGGTCTCGTGACCACGGTGCTGCTGTTCCTGGCGCTGTATCTGGGGCGCTTTGTCATCCTCATCCTGTTCACAAAGCTGGTGGACCCCACCGCCACCATGGAGGAAATGGGTTTTTCCTCCAACTGGGTGTACAGCCTGCTGCTGTTCACGTCGCTGCCGCTGAGTTTTGTGCTGGCCTTCGCGCCCTTCTTTGGTGAGGAATACGGCTGGCGTGCCTTTTTGCAGCCGCTGCTGCAAAAGCGCTTCGGCCCCCGGCGGGGCGTGCTGCTGCTGGGCGTTTTGTGGGGCTTTTGGCACCTGCCGCTGAACGTGTTTTATTACAGCCCCGCCACCTGGGTGCAGAGCCTGGTGAACCAGGTGCTGCTGTGCGTCTGCCTGGCCTCCTTTTTGGGCTATGCCCAGCACAAGACCCGCACCGTGTGGGTGCCGGTGGTGGTGCATTTTCTGAACAACAACCTCATCGCGGTGTTTGCCGGCAGCGCCAACGTGATCGAGAACCAGGTCATCGGCTGGACGGATGTGATCGTGAGCTGCGTGCTGATGGCCGCCCTCTACCTGCCCAGCCTGGCCAGCCGCGTCTGGAAGCGGCCCCTGCCCTGCCTGCCCCTGGACGTGCCGGAAGATGCCGCGGCGCCCGCCGGCCCCGGCGAGGCAAAACAGCCGCCCCAGTACGGCCCGCAGCCCTGAGCACACAACAAAAGGAACGCCCCGCGGGGCGTTCCTTTTGTTTTATTCGCCGTCCTTGAGGATGCAGGCGTCCCGGTCGGGGCCCACCGAGATGTAGCGGATGGGCCGGCCCACCGCCTTCTCGATGTAGCGCACATAGTCCTTCGCCGCCTCGGGCAGTTCCTCCCAGCGGCGGCAGCCGCTGATGTCGCAGTGCCAGCCGGGCAGCATTTTCACCACCGGCTGCGCGTTGTCCAGGGCGGTGCCCATGGGGAAGCGGTCGGTCTCCACGCCGTCCACCAGGTACTTTTCCACCACCGGCACCTGCTCCATGTAGTCCAGCACGTCCAGCAGGGTCAGGGCCAGCTCGTCCGCGCCCTGGCAGTTTGCGCCGTAGCGGCTGGCCACCACGTCGAAGGGGCCCACCCGCCGGGGCCGGCCGGTGGCCGCGCCGTACTCGTGGCCCGCCTCCCGCAACAGGTGCTTGTCCTCCTCGGTCATGGCCCGCTCGGCGGTGAAGGGGCCCTCGCCCACGCAGGAGGAATAGGCCTTCATGATGCCGATGCTCTTGTCCAGCTTGTGCCCGGGCAGCCCCGCGCCGATGGGGGCGTAGGCGCCGATCACATTGGAGGAACTGGTGTAGGGGTAGATGCCGAAGTCGATGTCCCGCAGCGCGCCCAGCTGGGCCTCGAACATGATCTTCTTGCCCGCGTCGTCCGCCTCGGCCAGGTAGGCGCCCGCATCGCAGATGTACTCCCGGAAGAGCTCGCCGTACTTTTGGCACCAGGCCCAGGCCTCCTCCAGGTCGATGGGCTTCGCGCCATACACCCGCTCCAGCGTCAGGTTCTTCCACTCCACGATGGTGGCCAGGTGGCGTTTGCGGCCCTCGTCCAGGTGCACAAGGTCGCCCATGCGCAGGGTCTTTTTCATGTACTTGTCGCCGTAGGCGTAGGCGATGCCCCGCCGGGTGGAGCCGAACTGGCTGCCGGTGGCGGACAGGCGATCCTCTTCCAGGCCGTCCTCGGCCACATGCCAGGGCATGCACACGGTGGCCCGGTCGCTGATCTTCAGGTTGGCCGGGCTGATCTGCACGCCCTTTTCCCGCAGAGCGGCGATCTCCTTTTCCAGATGGGCCGGGTCGATGACCATGCCGCCGCCCATCACACAGACCACGTTGGGCCGCAGGATGCCGGAGGGCAGCAGGTTCAGCACGAACTTGCCCCGCTCGTTCTTCACGGTGTGCCCCGCGTTGTTGCCGCCCTGATACCGGGCCACGATGTCATAGTCGCGGCTGAGCAGGTCCACCATGCGGCCCTTGCCCTCGTCGCCCCAGTTTACGCCAGTGATCGCTGTCAACATGACTGTTTCCCCTTTTCGACGCTTATTAGTTTTTACACAAAAAAAGATACAGCAGTGCGGATCGTGAGATCCGGCACTGCTGTATGCCCTTTTTCACATGCTTAGGATACCACCCCGGGCGGCGGCTGTCAACCGGTTTTGCTTTTTTTCATCGTTTTGCCCTTGCCCCACCCTCCGGCCGCCCCTTCATATCCCGGCCAAAAAGCGCATATATATTCCCCGTGAGAATCATCACGGGGAGTGACGCTGTGTGAAAGGGAACATCGACGAGCGAGCCTTGCAGCTGGCGCTGTACATCACCGAACACCGTGCCACCGTGCGCAGCGCCGCCGGCGCCTTCGGCGTCAGCAAATCCACGGTGCATATGGAAGTGACAAAACAGAACGGTTGATATGGGCGATACAGTAAGCGCCCATACAGGCAAGTAGGCGGCATAGATCAGCACCGGGGACGGGCTGGCCTATGCCGCCTGCTTGCGTTTTGGAGGGATGGGGTATAGCCGCACTTTTGTGTAGGCTGTACCGGCTTCCCGACAAAACTGGGGTTCCCAAAGGGGCCTCCCTTTGGCACACGGCTTTGCTTGCAAAGTGTAGTGTGTTATACCTGCTGTCACGGCTGACGGGTAAAATGAGGGTTTCGCCGGATGGAAACACTCACTTTGCCCGGCAGGAAAACGGGCAGGTTTTTGCGAATGGGGATGAGCAAAAAACTGGGCGGTTTCGAGAGTGGCAGTAGGGATATAAGTACGTTTACTTTAAGCCTGCTAAATAGAGAAGCTCTTGAACAACAACACGCAAATCTGGAATGATATTATCGATATCACTTCTATGTGCGTTGTATCGCCTACTATGGGCAGACAAGTCACCAACGGTTTTTAATCTGGGCATAGCTTGTCTGCTGTTTCGGGAAAGATTCCAGCTTGATTCTGAAAGTGTGCAAGAAATCAAATCGCTCAAATAGTAAAAATCTCCTGTTTTTGGATTTTGAATCTTTGATGCAATCTTATAGTTTTCAAATGCCTCAACAATTAGCGTTTCAAGCAGCCGCCGTATCATAACTGCGCAACCATCATACCAACCATTCTCGTATGTGCCATTTATTTGTGCTACTACACGCTCAATGTACCCTCGGGTGTTTGCTACCAGTGAACCAGCTATAACCATTTCTGTTTTCGGCTTTGCTCCATCGCTGGGTGGAACATACGCTGGTGGTGCAATCGTTTTTAATTCATCAATAAGAGTAATTGTATAGTTTTGGAAGTCTTTATCCATTTAATCATCTATCCTTGTAAATATGCTTACTCATACTTTCAAATATTTTGTCAATTTGCTCCGGTGACGCATCCGACGAAATATGAATCTGCAAATTGATGTTGATTGCAGGAATATTAGGCTTACAAGCAGGATGAGTATTACTTGCATCTGTTTGCTGATTCTGTATATTTTCCTTGGGTTCACCCTCGGTTTCAACATTAACAGGTTTTGGAGATGAGCGAGAGGTAGATTTAGCCTTTGTGCTGTTTCCTTGTTTAGTAGCAGGCTCCTTAGACGGATCCTTATCGCAGAGCAAGAAATAGAATGCAGTAATTTTTCCGACTGTACTTTCACCAGTTCCAGTCGTACGTGCAAACCATCTTTTTATACTCTCTCTATCCTCATCAGTAACACAAGGAATATCCAAAAGTTCTTGCGGATATATCTCTTTTCTTATTTCATCACAAACCCTGGGATAGTCAATATCATCTCTCCACAGCTTAGCCCTTTCACCTGTTTTTCCTTCCGCATCAATAATTCCAATCTGGCGGAGGTATGGCATAATATTGTTTGTTGCAGAACGCTCTTGCATATTCAACACGCTGGAAAGATAACTGGCAGTTACGGTTCCAGGTATAGTCTGCTTGAACTTTTTACGGATATTCCACCAGTTGCTTACGCTCAACATAGGATAAGAATTGCTTTCAGCCATGATTTTCTCCTTTCTCAATTTCCCGAATTAAACTTCACAAGTTTCTCCCAATCAATGCTGCCATCTTCAAAGCAGAATTCTTGGGTAAACTCGCGGACGAGCCGGTTTGCGGCTTTCTGATAGGAGGTGTCGAATTCCTCTACATACTTTTCCGGCAGTTTGTCCATGAAACGGATCAGCTTTATGTAGAATTCTTCATCACCGGTCAGTTCCGTCCAGAAATCCTTGCCTGCCAATTCCATATAAAACTTGGGAAGCCCACGGTTGGAGGCTTTCTTCTTCCCATAGCCATAGCCGACAATCGGGACAAAGCGTTTCTTCGCCTGCTGTGCCAGCTTGCTTGCCGCCATGAAATTTTGCTCCTGCTTCTTGCGGCTGTCTGCATTGAAAACGCTGGTGCCGGATTTTACCGCGATGGCATAGATGGTATTGTCCCGTTCCACCATGATGTCCACGCCCTCCGCCAATGCTTTCTGCCCTTGTGCGGCTGCGGTGGCAATCGGCTCAAAGAACACATTCCCGAAAATCGTTTCCTCGGACGAGGACACAAAAGCGGCGAGGATTGCGTCAATAATCTGGGCTGCCCCGTTCATGGCTTTGGCCCGGAACAGGTACGGGTTCTTGCGCTTCATAACGGCCTTAACATTAAGGCTATCAACCTTTTTAATCAGGTTCGTATAGAAATTGTCCAGCGCGGTTGCAATCGCTTCTACGATGGCATCTTCGTTGTAGCTGTTATTTATGGGCATAGCAGTTTCCTCCTATTTCAATGGCTTGTTTCAGTTTTTGATGGATGTCCGTCCCTCTGAACCGTTTCGTGTGTATTTCGGCAGATTGATCCGCAACGGAAAGCACCGCTTTCCCAAGCGCCAATGCCAGCCCCACCGGAACGGCATTGCCGATCTGGCGGTATTTCGCTGCGCTTGTCCCCATGAACTTCCAATCATCAGGGAACTGCTGGATGCGGGCATACTCACGGATGCTCAAGGGTCGGTCTTGGGTCGGGTGGCACATCATGGTTGCCTTTTGCACCGGGGATGTAACCAATGTCGGGGAGGGCTGGCTGTACGACAGCCGCCGGTAGAAGCCGACTTTCCCACCGCCAGAGCCATAAGCGCCGCCCATGGCCTCTTTCCGTATATCTTCCGGGAGGTCGCGCCAATTCCCACCCTCTGGGACAAGGCGGAGGTATGCAAGGCGGTCTTTGCTGAATGCAGCACACTCTCCACAGTCATATTCCAAATCCTTGATGGTGTCCTGCAAAGTGCGCCAGCGGTATTGCGGGTCTTGGTGCATCTGGAAGTGGGTCGGGAATGGCAGGAAAATATCTTCATTGTCCCGGCTTCCAATCAAAACAAATCGTTCCCGGAATTGCGGGACGCCATAATTGACAGCGTCCAATATTCCATATACCGTCTTATATCCCAACTTGTTAAACTCGGAGAGGATCACATCCAAAACAGTCCCCAGCCGCTGATCCGGGTCATTTTTATCCCGTTCCGCCAGCGGGGTGTGCTTGAGCGGGGCAGACATGATCCCTTTGACATTTTCCATGATAAAAAATCGAGGGCGGATATAGTCAATCATTCGGATAAAATCCATGAACAGGCTGCCCCGGGGGTCGTTAATCCCCATCCGTTTGCCAGCAGTGGAAAATGGCTGGCAAGGAGGCCCACCGCAAATGAGGAAAGGCTCCCCCTGCGCCAGCCCGGTCTGTTCCAGTAAATCCGCCTCATCTATCTCGCGGATATCCCCGCCCAGCACCTTATGTCCATTCGCACGCATGGTAGCAACGCAGGCGGGGTCAAAATCCTGCCCGATTACAATATTTAAGCCAGCTCTTGCAAGACCGATATCCAGCCCCATCGCCCCGGAAAACAGGGAGATTACATCCCGGTTTGAAGCGTTATCCTTGAAATGCAGTAAATCCATAATGCCCTCCTATCAAACCTTTTCGCCATCTGGAAGGACAAAATGGCGTTCAAAAGAACACCCCACCGTTTCCGCCAGATATTCTAAGTCGGAGATTGTGAAGCTTTCCCGCTTCATTTTTGAGTTGAAGTTTTGCGGCGTAGTCCCCATCCGCCTTGCAAGTTCTGCAACGCTGATATTGGAACGCACACACAGCACTTTAATCTGTTCTGATATTGTCATAAGGGTACTCCTTGTAAATTATCAATTTTTAAATTGAAGATATAAAAATATTATTTTATATCTTCAACACAGTCCCTCATGTCCTCTATCATACCATCAAACTGCATCATCTGCAACTCGAAAATCAAATCTTCGACAGCTTCCACACATTCCGCTGTCCGCTTTTGTATCTCTTGCCCCCAGAAGTGCATAGGAACCCAATCCATCGCAATTAACTTGAAGTCATTTTCCCGGTCACGGGCCATATTGCGCTCAATCTTTTTGATCCAATATTCCCGGTTGTGCCCCAGCTTCTGTTTCTTGATTTCCCAATTATAGCCATGGAAAAACTCGCTATCGCAGAAAATAGCGATCTTGTATTTTGTTATCGCTATATCCGGGGTGCCCGGCAGCTTTTTATAGTTCTTCCGATAGCGGATGCCTTTATGCCAGAGGGCTTTCCGCAATAGGACTTCTATGCTGGTATC
>DWYI01000025.1 GCA_019118765.1 Candidatus Allofournierella merdavium
TCGAACACGAAACTCACCCACCGGCCGCTCCAGCTGCCGCCGGCCATGGCGTCGGCGGCGCTCTCCGCGCCCATGTAGGCCGTCACCGGCGCGCCGTTCACCGTGAAGGTGTCCCCCGCCGCCACGTCCGCCGTCAGTTTCGCCCGGCCGTTGGCCCCGCTGCCCGCAAAGTTGTGCACCGTGCCGCTCTTGGTGTGGACGTAGGTCTGCACCGTCACGTCGATGCGCCCGTCCTGCGGGTCGTAGATGTCCTTTGCAAGCCATGCGGCCCCTGTCTGCACGTCCTCGATGGCTTTGCGCAGCTGTTCGATTTGTGCCTCCGCGTCGGTTTGGTGCGCGCGGATCGCCGCCTCCAGCTGCGCAAAGTAGGCCTGGGTGTCAAAGGGCGGCTGCACCGACGCCCCCACCTGGCCGCAGCGGGCCGTGTCCAGCCGGGTGTCCGTGATGCGCTGCTGGGAGATCGTGGCCACGTTTTTGGCCACAAAAAGGTTGGCGAGGCCCAGCTCCCAGATGGTGGGGTCCCGGGTGAGCGCAGGGGCCTGCGGGCTTTCCGCCGCAGTGCCCTTGACCACATACAGGTCGATGCTGCGCACCGCCAGAGACAAGTCCAGACGGGCCACCACCGTGTCGATGCGGTCCATCTCCTCCGCCGCCTGCACCACCAGAGTGCGGCGGTTCGTTTCAATGCCAATGGCGCCCTGGATGTGACACGACCCGGGCTCCACTGCCACCTGCATGCCCGTATCAGCCACCACCTGCAGCGCATTTGCGGAGCTGTAAAAGACGCCGTCCGAAAAGTACTGCGCGAACACCTTGCGCAGGAAGGCACTGTCCACGGCGCGGTCGTATTTCGGCAGACCGTGCTCGTCGTAGGTGATTTTATCGGAGGTAAAAGGATAGCTTTGCATTCAGTAGATCATCCTCGCTTTCTGCAGCTGAGTAAGCTTTTTGTCGCCCAGTTCGATCTCGACGGTATGGTTATTCTGCTTGAAGACCTCTCGCACCGTTACGATGCGTGCCTGCATGGCCATGCCGATCTCCGCAACGATCACATCCACCAGGTCGCCCAGGTCCCAGTCCTCCCGATACACAAAGCCCCCCGCTGCGGCCTGGATGTCCACGTTGTGGATGACCGCATAGTCCAGCAGAGCGTCCAACCCTTTTTGCTGCAGGGAGGCCAGATATTCCGATTCCGTCTGTTTTTCGGAGTCCCACCGTTCCGACCGGGCATCCACATACAGGACCCGCTTGTATCCGCCGCCGGAAAGGTCCGCATAGGCCACCTTTCGGTTCTCTGCCTGATCCTGCCCGACCACGACGGCATAGTTTTTGTAGTTGGAGCGATCCATGGATGCGTCCACCTGTGCAAGGTTTCCGAACCCGTCGCTGAAGGTCACGAAGGGATTGGCAGACTGCTCCTGGGTGCGGTCCATGCCCTGCCAGATCTCGGCGGTGATGGTGTTCGCCTGGTAGTCATACCGGCAGCGCAGGGAGTGCTGCACAGTGCGCAGCCTGGTGTAGGCCACATCGGCCAGCTGGCCGCCGGTCTCCTGCCAGCTGGTCTCGTCCGTCTGCACGGCCGGGGCATCTGCCACGGTCAGCAGCGGGATGTCGTCCTTGTACTGCCGGAGCATGGCAACCACCGCCGACGGGATGGGGCCGGTGGCGTAGTAGGTGGGCCACACCACCTTATCGTTGAGGTTCGCTTCCAGGAAATAGCCGGAAAGCTGCAGAAAGCGGCCTTTGACGGTCTCAGTCAGAGCCACCTTCTGAATGATGCCGGTCTCCGGGCGGTCGGGGGTATACAGGTAAGCCATGGAAGGCTGGAAGTCGGCCGCCGCGATCTGCACAGAAAACTGGCCGGGCTGGTAATACTCCCGCGTCCACTGCAGGTTGAAGTACGGCAGGTAGGCCACCGGCTGAAAGCCGGCGTCCAGAGCAAGCAGCTGCATGGCGTTACACCCCCAGATACTGTTTGTTGTAGCGAATGACAACGTGCATGCTGTTGTCGCCGTAGTCGGCGGCGAAGCTGTACACGTTCGTGCCGGGCTGCAGCGCAAGGCCGGCAAAATTGCTGGTCCTGTCCACCTTGTTCAGCACGTTCTGCCCGTTCTTGGTAATGCGGATGTGCTGGGGCGCGGTGGTGATGACCACCACATCGCCGGCCGTCAGCTCGTCGATGAGCCGCACAAAGGCGCTGCCGTTGATGATCTTCGGATTGGTCACCGGGGCGTCCGCCGTGATGGTGATGGTGGGGAAGGCGGTCACATTGCCGTCGTAGTCGAAGGTCACCTTCCGGGCAAAGTTCGCCACATCCACCAGCACGCCCAGGCCCGGGTGGTCCATGTACGGGAACCCCCACCGGGGCGTGATGGCCGCGATGTCCTGGCCGAAGTCGTCCACGCTCTGCCAGAAGGGCGTCTGTGCCAGGAAATATGCCGAAAAGGTCTGGGGCACATTCACTTTTTCGCTGGGAGCCTTGAATGCAGACAGCTCCGCCGCGATCCAGCGGGTGCGCCCCATGTAGGTCAGAAAAACCTTGTAGGTATATACCGGGTTAAAGAAAGAGACGGCCGCTTCCCTCAGCACCGGGTTGTTTTGCACCGAAAGAGTGGTAGCGTCCAGCTGCAGGTCCCGGCATTTCACTCGCTTCCCGGTGATGATCGCGCCGTCGCCCGCGCCGTTGTCCTCCTTGAACAGCTCATAAGCCGGGGCGTCCGCCCCGTTCACCGCAGTGAGCAGCCAGTCGCTGCCGTCGGCCACAAGCTCTACCCCGTCGCTGCGCACGAAGCGGGCGGCCACATAGGTGTCCAGTTTCATCTCGCACCTGCCAATCCGTAAGTATTTTGAATGCGCAGCGCCCGGGCGATCTCGTCCGGGGCCTGCATGGGCTGTTCAAAATACACATACTGCTGAAACGCCGGCCGCTCGTTCTGCTCCGGCGCCGGCCGCTCATACTGCTGGCTGTACTGCCGGCTGTTCAGTGCCAGCGCCGATGCCAGGCCGCCGGCGGCCGTGGCCGCCAGCTCGTCCATTGCCCTGGTCAGGGGCTTTGTGCTGCCCTCCATGCCCGCGGCGATGCCCGCCGGGATCCACCGGCCCACCTCGTCCCGCATTAGACGGGAAGGTGAGGCAATGCCAAAAAAGCTCTTGATTGCGTTGAAGGCGGTCTTTGCGATGCTGACCGCCGCATCCCACAGCGCCCCGGCCATGGCGCCGATGCCGTCGATCATGCCCCGGATGATGTCCTTGCCCAGCTGGAGCCAATCCACCTTCTTGATGACCTCCCACACCTCTCTTGCCGCGGCGCCGGCCGCAGTGCCCAGCTCCGGCAGCGCGTCGCTCAACCCCTGGATGAGGCTTGTCATCATCTGAAATCCGCCGGAGATGATCTGCGGCAAATTCGCGATCAGGCCGCTCAGCATGGAGGCAACGGCTTCGCCGGCAGCGACGAGCATCTGGGGCAGGCTCTGCCGCAGCCCGTCGATCAGCGAGAGCAGCACCTGCGTGCCGGTCTGCATGTAGGCGGGATAGTTGGCGATGAAGGTATTCACAAAGGATGTGATGATGTCCAGCGCCGCCTGGAACACGCCCGGAAGCGCAGCGGTGACGCCTGCCAGAAGTTGCTGAAGGATCTCGCCGCCCCGGGCCAGCAGTGTGGGATAGGCGGCGGAAAAGCCGCTGCACAGCTGGTCGATGAGCGTTTGGGCCGTGGTGAGAAGCGACGGGATCGCCGCCGCAACCCCCTCCTGCACCTGCGGGAAAAACTCCAGAAAAGCCGCCGACATCTGGGGCGCTGCCGTTTTGATAAAGGTGACAAGCGCCCCCGGCAGAGCCTTCAGGATATTCCACACCGCCGGCAGCAGATTGCCCACCAGGAACGTGGTCGTCGTTTCGGCCAGCGCGTTCAGGGCCGGGCCCACGTCCTGCCCGAGGGTGAGCTGCGCCAGCACATTCTTGAAGGCCGCCTTCATGGAGGCCAGCGAGCCGGACAGGGTGGTGGACGCCTCTTTTGCCGTGGTGCCGGTGATGTCCAATTCGCCCTGAATGACATGGATGGCCTCGTACACGTCGGACAGGTTGCTGATGTCATACTTGACGCCGGTGATCTTCTGGGCATCCGCCAGCAGGCGCTCCATCTCGGTCTTGGTGCCGCCGTAGCCCAGCTTGAGGTTGTCCAGCATGGTGTAGTTCTGCTTGGCGAATCCCTGGTAGGCATCGGTGATGCGCTCCATGTCGGTGCCCATCTTGTTGGCGTTGTCGGACATGTCGGTCATGGCCATGTCCGAGATTTGGGCGGCAGCCTCGGTGTCGCCGCCCAGGCTCTGCAGAAGGCTGGCCGCGAAGCTGGTGGTCAGCTCCATGTACTGATTGGCGCTCATGCCGGCGGTGCGATAGGCCTCGGCCGCGTTTTTCTTCACGGTATCGGCGCTTTCCTTGAACAGGGTCTCGATGCCGCCGAGGCTCTGCTCCAGGGCGGCGCCCTCGGAGACGGCCGCGGCAAATGCCTGCCCGATGGCCGCCGCCGAAACGATGCCCAGGGCCGCGCCCACCAGCTTTCCGCCGAGAGACCGGCCGGCGCTTTCGCCGGCAGCGGATGCCTCCCCGCCCATCAGCTGAGACAGGCTGCCCTGGATGCCCCTTGCGGAAGGCATGATCTGCACATATGCCTGGGCCAGTTCAGTTGCCATGTTCGCTCACCTCCTTCAATATCCTGGCGCGTTCCGCCTCATATTCCTCCGCTGTGTCAAAGGCGATCACCTCGCCCCCAGGCTGCGGCTTTTTGCCCATGAGCGCCGCCAGCACGGGTTTGGGGCGGTTGCGGCGCTTGCGGCCGTCCTCCGACTGCATCCACACCAGGGTGGCCAGCCAGTCGGCGGCAGCGGCAAGCAAAAGCGTGTCGGGGGCCGCCCCGACCCCCGACAACAGCATCCTGCTTCTGGACGTATCCCTCAGACCGGCGGCCAGCGTTGCCAGCAGCGGCACCGGCAGCGCCCGATAGTCGAACACTCCGTAGGTCTCGGCCATATCGCAGACCAGCGCGTCCTCGCTGGAGGCGATCATGCCGGCGAGGGCAATCAGTTTTTTCCCGGTCTGCCGCAGGCGTTGAAGATCTCCACCACGCTGGCGGTGACCTGCTCCACCGGCACTCGCCCATCCGGGGTGCGCAGATGGTCATAGAGCCGGCGGCGCTGGGCCTTGCCCAACAGCAGCAGACAGACCTGGGAGACTGCGGTGGGGTTCTCTTCGCTTTCGGCCACCGCGTCCACCAGTTCCATGTTGTCCAGCACCTTTTCGTCCAGCTCGAACTCAAAGCATGCAGATGTCGTTCCCTTTACCATGCTCAGGCCCCCTTCACGATGTACTCGTAGTGGGTGTTGCCTTCGCCGTCGGGCTTGGCGGTGATGGTGGTCTCGTAGCCCACCGCGTCCTCGTCGGTGTAGGCGATCTCCCCCACCTCGGACACGTTGGCGCAGGGGATGACCACCCGCTTGAGCACGCCGCCCCGCAGGATCATGTCAACCACCCAGACGCAGTCCGCCTGCTCGGTGCTGTTGGCCTTGACGGTGATGCCGGCTTCCAGCGTGCCGGTGACGTTGGCGTCGCCGTACACGGCTTTGAGCACCTCCACGTTCAGCGACTCGATGAGCTTGAACTTGAAGGTGTCCGGCTTTTCGCTCTGGTAGGTATAGACGGTGTCGCCGCCCCAGGCCTTGATGTTGTCGCTCTCGGGGGAGTTGGCGTTCACCAGGCCATCCTCCCCGCAGTAGCCAAGCGGCTTGAAGGCCGGGTCAAGCGCGGTCTTCGCGTCGGTGGGCAGCGTGGTGCCCAGAGGCGCGCGGAAGATGGCGCCGCCTTTCTTGGGTTTGCCGACGCTCACGTTTTTTACGTCCATGGAATCCTCCTTTTCAGTAATGGGTAATGTCGAACACCGCCTGGTAGCGGTACCGCTTTGCGGCGGGGTCGGTGAAGTTGCAGTCGGTGTTCAGCCGCACGGAGGCGATCTCGTCCAGATCATCCAATTCATCCATGGCCTCCTTGACCCGCTTGTTCAGCCTGGCGGCCTCCAGCAGGCTCTCGGCATAGGACTGCACGGCGATCACCGCGCTGCAGATGTGGTCGGTGCGGCTGCTGCCGGTCTTTTCCAAAACCACAAAACGCCCGGGCGGCTCCGGGGGCACTTCCATGCACACCGGCGCGTCCAGGGCGTCGCTCAGATAGTTCAGAATCGTTTCTTCGATCATCATTTCAATGCCTTCAGGATCGTATTGCTTTGGGCGTTCTCCCGCCGGGCGGCGGAAGACTGGGCGGCAATGGATGCGTTGACGCGGTTTTTGCCCCGCCGGGTGGTGACTACATAGCCCTCGCCCAGCCGGGCCTGCGCGTCCCGGGCGTGCTTTTCGCAGACTTCCATCATCGCCTGGGAGCGCAGCAGCGCCCGCACCCCCGCCCGGTTCAGAACGATGCGTGTTTTAGCCATAGCGCTCCACCTTCACCTTTCGGTTCCAGGCAAGGGGCAGATTTGCCTCGATGTACTCGGTGACGGGCCCGAAGACCCGCCAGCTCCCGCCGAAAAAGTCCACCCGGCTGCCCGCGGCCCAGTCGTGGGCGTCGCCCTTGGGCAGGCACAGCTCGTAGGCGGCCCGCTTGCCGTACAGCTGCAAGTCTGCCGTCACCTCTTCCGCCGACACCGGCGTCACCAGCACGTTCTGCACCGTGACCGGCGTTTCCTCATACACCGGCGCGCGGAAGGCGTCCTCCCCCGCCCTGGTCCGTTCGTAAAGGATCACATCAATCCCGCGGATCAGGCTCACCATACAGTTCGATCACCCCGTATCTCTGGCGGCGCAGGCCCAGCCGGGCCAGCTCGCTCTTTTTGATGAACAGCCCGCCGCCCGGCACCAGAAACGTGCCGGAGGCGGCGTAGCCTCCGGCGCTCTGGCTGAACTGGGTCATGGGCTCCTGGTCGGTGTCGGTCATCAGGGCGCGGGCCGCCACATCCACCGTCACCGACTTCGCCACCGCGGCAATGTCGGCGTCCGCGGCGATCATGGCGTCCAGATCACGGCCGGCTTTCTTCGCCTCGGCGCGCAGGCTGGCGCAGATGACCGGCAGCAGCTCCGCCGCCCGCTGCTGCTCCTGGCTCGTTAGCGGCCGCCAGAGCCGCGTGAGATCTTCCACGGTGGCGTAGTCCATCGTCAGGCCTCCTTCTTCTTTGCGGCGCGGCGCGCGGCGGGTTTGGCAGGCGCGACCGGGGCCTCGGCCTGCTCGTCCTCCTCGGCGTCCGCAGGGTCAGCCTCTTCAGGCTTGGCCGGGGCGGGCTGTACCGGCTCCCAGTCGCCGCCGCTGATGGCGCAGTCGGTGGAGATCAGCGCCCCGGTCTTTTTGTTGTGGTACTGCATTCTTTTCCCTCCTTACGCGCCGGCCTTCACGAAGGCAAAGGCAGCGGGGTCAAGGATGCCCCAACCGATGTAAGCCTCCGCACGCAGGTACACCTGGTTGTGGCCCTTCAGGTCGCCCAGGGTCGGATCGTTGTCCGGGTTGCCGTACTTGATGACCTCCACCGGGATCTCCTTGGCGTAGCCCCAGCGGAAGGCGTTGATGAAATCGCCCACCAGCGCACGGTCCAGGCTGGAGTTGGCGCTCAGGGTGGTGTTGGACTCCACACGCAGGCCGTTGATCTCGCCGGGGTTGCTGCCCCAGGCCAGCTGGGGGTAGAGCTTGGCGCCGTCGGCGGTTTTCTGCTTGGCCAGTTCGCTCTTGAACACCGGGGCCAGCACCAGGCCGTTCACCTCGCGCTCGGAGCCCTGTACCAGCGCCACGGCGGCTTCGATGTTGTCGTCGGGCTTGTCTTCGCCCTGGATGGTCACGGCCTGCGTGACCTTGCTGTCGAAGTGGTTGGTGCCGATGACGCTGGAGGCGGAGCCGGTGCGCGGGTTGACGCCGTGGAAGGCCATCAGGTCGAGACCGCGGGCCACCTTGCGGGCAAAGCCCTCGGCGAAGGAGGTGAGGATATCCAGTCGGGCATCCTCGGCGGCGTAGAGGAACTCGTCGGACACGCGGGCGCCGTACTCCACCTTCACCGGCACGATGGTCACCGGGGCCACGGTGGCGCCGCCCTTGGTCTTGGCGCCGTTCTCGGCCACCACGTCGATCTCCTTGTCCAGGGTGAAGGTGAACTCCTTCTGGCCGTTGAAGGGGATGGGCTTGGCGGCGCACAGCTTCGCCAGGGCGCTGGCGCCCACGGTCTGCTGGATCAGCTCGGGGATGAGCTCCTCGGGGAAAAGGGTGCCTTTGGAAATAACATCTGCCATAGTTGCATACTCTCCTTTTTTGTCAGTCGTTGTCGTTCAGCTGCGCGTTCAAGGCGCGCAGAGCGTCCCGTTTGGTGCTGCCGCCCGCCGGCTCACCGGTGTGCAGCGGCGCTGCCTCGGTGCGGCCGGCGCCCATCAGAGAGGCAAGACTGCGGGCGTCCGCCCGGATGTCCTCCTCGCTCTCGCCGCAAAGGCGGGACGCCATCGTGTAGGGCAGGCCGGCTTCCAGGGCGATGCGCGTTTTTACCGAGTCGGTCTCGTAGCCCTTGAGCTTCGCCTGCAGTTCGGCCAGGGTCTTGTCGTAGCCGGCGTACTTCTCGCTGCTCTCGGTGAGGCTGCGAGTCAGTTCGCCGATCTGCTTTTCCTGGTCGGCCGTTTTGGCCCGGAGCTCGTCGTAGTCGCCGTACTTTTTCGCCAGCGCCTCCCGTTCCCTCTTGAGGCGCTCGCCGATGGCGGCGTCGAACTGCTCCTGGGTCGTGATAGGGGTGAACTCTGCCATTGAAATAACCTCCCACTGATTGCCCCGTGGTATGGGGAAAATATTTCCTGCGGGGCCCTTACACAGGCCCCGTCAGTAACGGATCTTCTGCCGGCGTTCGGGCTTTTGCCGCGCGCACTGCCAATGGGCCAGGATCATGCTGTCCATCAGCTCGATCTTCACGTCCTCCCGGATGGCCCGATAGCCGAAGCCGCCCCCGCTGCCGATGGCCCGCTTTTCACAGTTGCCCACCGTAAAGGCGAGAGCCGGCTGGCCCATGTGGCAGACGGTCTTTGCGAACAGCGCCTGCTCAAAGGCGGCGTTGGCCGCGATGATCTGTTTGACGGTGGGCAGCACCGGAGCCTTGAGCCGGGCCTCTTTCATCGCGTCCGCCAAGAGCTGCTGGCCGGATGCGCCGTCCACCGCCACACCGCCCAGGTCGGCCCGGGCGAGAAAGTCCACCAGCCAGCCGCTGCCGGCGCGCACCGGGCGGCAGTCCACCGTCTCCACAAAGACGCTGCCGTTCCCGGTTCTGACCGCCACGGAGAGCGCCACGCTCTCGCCGTCGTGGCCGTATTTGACGCCCGCGAAAAGTCTGCCTTTGAGCGGAGGCAGCACCTGCAGGCGGAGCGCGTCCCATTCCGCCGGGCTGATGGCCGATTTAAGGTTATAGCGCAGCCAAAGGCCCAGGCGCTGGATGTTGAAGTCCACCGGGTCGGTGCCGATCTCGTCGGCGATCTTGCGCTCGGTGAGGATGGTGCCCAGGCTTGGGTTGGCGGCATACCAAGCCTCCACGTCCCGGGGGTCGGTCTGTTTGTCCACGCTCCACTCCGCCCAGCCGGTGTTTGCCGCGGCGCCCGAGAGGGCATTCTCCCGCAGGTGCAAGAACACCGTGCCGGAGCTCACCGGCGTGGGGGGCGTGCCGCAGAAAAGGGTCTGGGGGTTGGCGCTGTCCGACACCACATATTTGAGGGCGCTCTCCTGGTCGTCGGTGTACTCCTGCGCCTCGTCGATCACCAGCAGGTCGAACCCCTCGCCCAGGCCGCCCTTGGAGGAGCGGGTGCGAAACTCGATGCGCCCCTCCCCTTCCTGCAGACGGATGCTCTCCCGCCCGGTGGCACGGATGGAGTCGTACTCGATGCCGGCTTTATCCAGAAGGGCGCGCAGCCGCTCCCAGGCGGCGTGGCTGGTGGTGGTGCGGTGGGCGGTGTGCAGGATGCGCTCGCCGTGTTCAAGGCCCCACATCTCCCGCATGGCCGCGATCTCGTTCTTGCCGTTTCGCCGGGGCACCGACCAGCCGAACTTGGTATGGACCCACAGCCCTTCCTCGTTTTCTGCAAGGATGTCGAACAGAAGCAGCTGCTGCCACTCCTGGGCGGTGCGCCCGGTGGACTCATACAGCCGCACCGCCTCCTGTCCCCGGGTCTTTTTGTAGGGCAGGACCACCGAAGCGGTGGGCGTCTGCCGGCCAAGACGCACGGCGGGCTTTTTCGGCGGTGATTTTTGTTTGGCTGTGGGCATATCCTCGCTTCCTCCGCTGCGCGCTCATGGCCCCGCCTTCCTGCAGACGGACACAAAAAAGCGCCTTTGCACTCGAGTGCAAAAGCGCAAACAAAAAGCACGGTGCGCAAGGCATCGTGCTCGTGGTGAATTTCTGTCAATCTTCGGGAATAAGCGCAAACAGCTTATCGCCCAAAGCGGCATATTGGCGATACCGCCGCTGTGTTTCGTCGTCTTCCCCCTGCGCGAAGGACACCTCCATATCCCGGACCCTTTCAAGCAAGTCCAAGGCGGCATCCTCGGTGTACTCCTGACCAGATACGAAAGGAATGTTTTCTGCTTCCAGCAGTGCCACTTCCTGCGGCGTCAATTCAATTTTCATTTTTCAACGCCTCCAGTTTCTTTCGAATCTTGCTATGGGTCGGATAACAGGTAACGATCACGCCCGTTTCCGGGTTTATTGCCACAGTCGATTTGCCTCCGACAACGGTAAAAGACGGGCGCCCGTCCTTATCGTATTTTGTCTCCTTGATCTGCAACGGGTGTTCGACGGCATCCAGAATGTCTTCCACCGGGACGCTGCGTTCCACCATGCGATCACGCACATGGTCGCTCACCTTCCGGATCGTCGTCCCATGAACACCCAGCCCAATCAGTCTTCTTTCTAAGATTGTAGCATCTTCACCCGGCTCTGTCCATTGTTTTGTGTGAACATTCTGCCGCCTGCCGGTGCCGGGGTCATACTCCACCACACAGCGGCAGCTCCCGTGTCTCTGAAACACATCCCCGGGCACTCCGGGGTAAGTATAGACGCCCGCTTTCTGACGGCACCAGTCGCAGCAGCCGCCGGCCGTGCGTCGAATGACCCGGGGCCGAAGCCCGGCTTTCCCCTGGAACTCCACATTGCGCCGCACCGTTTCATCCACCACAGCGCGGCTGAAGGTGATCACAGGTTCGTTCAGGAGGTTTGCCACGTCGTCGTAACGCGGGGCGGCGGCCAGGCTGTTCAGCAGCCCCGCCACCCGGTCCTCATCCAGCGGCGCCGCCTGTGCCTTGAGGCCCAGGCCGGCGGCGGCGTTCAAGGTATGCTGCACCCGCACCGCCGCGCCGGATACCAGCGCGTGATCCTCTTCCAGCAGCGGCCTCACCACCCGGTCTGCGATGTTCCAGTACATCCGCCCGTCCGGCAAATCCGCTTCGGTGATGAAGGCAAAGGCATCGGCCAGGGCGCGGCCCACCTCCTCAGCGTAGTCGCCGGCGTCAACGTATCCCGCTTTGCCGGCGGCGATCTTCTCCAGCAGCGCGCCGGCCCGGCTCGTACTCAGGTTGTTCTCAAACAGCGCTTGCAGACGCTCCAGCAGTGCGGGGGCCATATCTTCCATGGGGCCGCCTCCTCAGCTTTCGCCGGCGATGCCGGTCAGGTCCCGCAGGTTGTTCGCTCCAAAATAGCCCGGCAGCGCCCCATTGATCTTGCCCACACCGTCGCCGATGGCCGAGAGAGTGGCTGCGTCCGGTTCGAACACCGGCTCCCACACGGCCCGGGTCAGATACAGCTGCTCCCGCTTGTAGGGATAGCGGTCCCGCACGCAGGCCGCCAGATACCCGGCGTTCAGAAAGCCGCTGCCGAAGGTGCGCTGGGCCTTGCGGGCCGCCAGCCGCAGGTTCTCGTGGCTGGCTTTGATGGCCTCGGCGCTGGATGGGTTGTCGGTGACAAAGCCCAGGTCGTCCAGCGTCAGGCCGGTCTCCCCGGCGAAGAGCGCCGCGAAGGTGCGCAGCTGCTCGGTGTAAGGGCTCATGCTCTGCTGGGTGAACTGGCCCACGGTGGGTTTGTCTCCGTCCTCGTCCTTCGTGAACTGCAGCATACTGGACAGGGTCGCCCGCCAGGAATCCAGCGGATCGGCGTCCGCCGAAAGCCCCAGAACATATTTCTGGGGGAAGGAATAGAACTCCGCGCTGATTTCCGACCGCTTGAGGGTGCGCAGAGCTCCCTGCACGATGCCCATGCAGGCGCGGCTGATCCGGCTGTGGCCGAAGGGCCGCGCGGCGTCCGGCCGGTAGATGATGGGCACCAGCAGCGGATAGGGCGCGTCGTTTTTGTCGGTGCGGATGGTCCCCCGCCCTTTCTGATGGTACTCGGTGCGGCCGGGGATGAAGTAGGCCTCCAGCACCGGCGCGCCGGTATCGCTGCGCTGCAGCACGGCGTATCCTTCCAGCAGCAGGCCGGTAATAGGGTCCAGCACGCCGGTGGCATTGCCGCCGTCGATGACCTGCAGCCGCGGGAAGCCGTTCTCATCCGGTGAGATATAGATGAAGCTGCAGCTGGCGATCATCGCCGAGAGCACGGCACTGTCGAACAGCACATCGGCATTGTTCATCTGATAGATGCCGTTCAACTCAAAGTTGTCGTCCCGGAACTCCCGGAACGCCAGCCGGTCCGCCAGTGCGTCCACCGCCTTGCCGCACCAGCCCAGGGTCTCACTGAAAGCCCGGAAGGCCGGCGGCGTCACAAGGCCGAAGTCCCGCACCGCGTTTTTCATCTCATAATACCGATAGCGCATCAGCACCCGCGTGCGCTTTTGCGCCAGCTTTGCGCGCAGGTATCCGATGCCCTTGTAATCCGCCATGGCGACGCTCCTTTTCCTTTTCGCGAGAAAATATTCGTAGTGACGGCGTGAAGCTCAGAGCCGCCCCCGGGGAGGGGGGTATGCCCCCCTATCTGCTTCTGTATGCGGCCCAGTCGCAGGATTGCGGAAGCTGACGGGGTGCCACTGTCTGTGCCGGCTGCCCATCGCTTTGCGGGCGCAGCAACCGGTCGGATTTCTGCCGGTTGCAGCACCAGTGGGCCAGCTGCAGGTTGGCAATATCGCTGGGGTGCCCGCCCTTCGCGATGGGGATGATGTGGTCGATGCAGGCCGACAGCGGATGCGGATATTTCAGCGAGAAGTCCACCGGCTTGCCGCAGATGCCGCACACCGTCTGTGTGGCGTAGATGCGCTTTTTGTTCCGCTCAAAGGCCAAACGGTGGGTGCCGTCCTGATCGGGGCGGTTTTTGTTTTTGGACATGGGCGCCTCCTTTTCATTGGCTGCTCAGGTGGGGGGTATCTTACGGCACCCCGGCAGCTTGCCAGACCGATTTCGCAAGCATAGCGCGAGGATATCCGCGCAAAAGAAAAGCCCGCGCCGGGAGGCGTGGGCAGTGAAATTTTTCAAATTTTTTCTTTTTCCCTATTGACAAATGCGCATAAAATGCGTATAATATAATCAAGAGGTGAGGACATGAAGCAAAAAGACTTGATAAAGCTCCTCGAAAAGAATGGATGGTGGAAGGAACGCGAAGGCGGAAACCACATCATCTACACAAACGGAAAGGAGAGTGAGACGATACCGAGGCACAGAGAGTTGAACGAACTACTGGCAAAAGCAATCATCAAACGGCGGGGGCTGAAATAAGCCCCCAGCCTTCTGAAATATAGAAAGGGGTCATCCACCATGAAAGCTGTTTATCCCATTGTCCTCACCCCTGCAGAGCGTGGTTATGTTGTATTTGTCCCCGACCTCAACATCAACACCGAGGGCGACACCCTCCCGGATGCCATCGCCATGGCCCGCGACGCCATCGGGCTGTGGGGTCTGGCCGAAGAAGATGCCGGGCGGCAGATTCCTGCCGGTTCCGCAAAACTCCCCGCCTGTGAACCGAACGAGGTGGCCACGCTGGTGGACATCGACTTCGCCGCCTACCGGCGGGCGAACGATATGCGCGCCGTGCGAAAGAACTGCACTATTCCGAGTTGGCTGAACGAGGCCGCCGAAGCGGCACACCTCAACTTTTCCAGCGCTCTGGCGGCTGGTCTGAAGCAGCAGCTGAATATTGAGTGATTCTGGTCCACTTGACAAAGGCCGGGGAGTGATCCCCGGCCTTTCCTTTTGCCCGCCCCGGCAGCGCGATGACAGAAGAAATTGGTCACTTGTGTGCTGAGCTTCTCTGGGCGCCGGGGCGGGCGATGGAGGATCGAGCCGCCCCAGGCCTCCCGCGGCCCAAAGCGGCATAAAAAGGCACCAACGCCCGCCTGGGTGTTGGTGCCTTTGCAATCTCTCTTTTTACCATCATACCATGGATTTCCGAAAATTTCGTCCGCTTTTTTTCCGCTCTTTTTATGCGTCCACCACCCCATATCGGGCCATGGTGAAGTCACGGATAGCGCTCTCCCGCAACTCATAGACCCGGGTGCGTTCCAGGTGAAGCTTTTGTGCCAGGTAATCCGCCCCACCCTGGACGCGGTTCATAAAAAACACATCCAGAACCATTCGCTGCTGCTCATCCAGCGCCGCGAGCCCCCGCTCCACAGCTTCCACCCGGCGCTTGGTAAGACGGTATGCCTCTTTCTTTCGCTCCAGCTCGTCGATGGCTGCGATCCATCTGCCTTCGGCCGTGCTGGAGCCGCCCTGCACTGGCACTGCATCAGCCGCCGGGGAACTGGACCCATAAGTACGGCCGCGCAGTTCACGAATCTCATCTGCAAGGCTCTCCAATGCAGCCTTGCGTTTTTCATGGTTACGCAGGTCATTGATTGCTTCCTTTTGCCAGTTCATTTCCAGAATCCTCCATTTTATTTCTCATCTCAATAATCCAGCGTTCCACGTTCATTCTCTTTCTGCGGTCCGCGCCATTCACGCAATTTACACGTCCCGTCAATTAGCCATGCACACGGCGCAATAGCGTGTTCTCTGTCGCCTAAGCAAAACTGCTCACACACTGAGAGTTCAAAGTCGGCAAGTTCTGCGCGGTCTTTCACCGCCGCATCCCTCTCCGCCGTCACCTTTGCCAGCTCCTCCCGCAGCTGGCAAGCGTCAGCGGCCTTCTTCTCGGCGGCTTCGGCTCTTGCCTCGGCGGCTTCTGCGCGGGCAAGCAATTCTGGAATCAGCGGGCAATATGCAGCTGGAACGGCGGTGTAGAACCCGCCCACGGCTGTGCAGTTTCCGTTGTCCGGGTGAATGTAGTGGCATTTGATGCAGTTGCGCTCACGCTTCGGCACATACGCACCGCAGGGCCATGTCAGGCCGGAACCGCTTTTGCAGTCCTCATACTTTTTGCAGTTTTCACACATCACTGCAAACCCCTCCCTCTCCAATCAGCAGCTGTCGGCTTTGGTACAGTTCGTACACGGTTCTCCCATTGTCGTCAACCATGTAGGGCAGCATGATCTGATCCATGGCCACCATTTCGGTTTCGAGGATTGCCATCTGAGAGAGCACCCAGTCCCGCAGAATTCGCCAAGCGACACGCTCAGCCTGGGCATCGTCAGTTTTGACCTTCTGGCGGAGCAGAACAGCTTTGACCCGGTCTGCGCTGCTGGGCAGCCGGAATGCACGAAGGCCCGTCGGGGTATCAATCGCAAAAGCGATGGAAACAGGCTTGCCGGCATCATAGTCCTGCTGGATTCGCGTTGCGCCGTGGGCAGCCAGCGCGCCCACGATTTCGGCCACGGACTGCGCGGCCGAGATCGTGGTGGTGTAGTTTTTGATTGGCATTTTACAGCACCCCCACCATCATGATCCGCCGTGGTTTCTTTTCCGGCAAAGATGGCCACGGTAGGTCGTCCAAAAGCCCTGATTTGTCCGTCTGTCCTCGGTAGCCCAGAGCCAGATAGTTTTCAGCGGGTTCCGATAGATCCTACCTTGCTCAGTCCGTTCTTTGATTCGATCTCGATAGAAACTCACGGCTGCGCTCCCGAACTCTTTCTCGAGGGTCGCTGTGGTCAATGGCGATGGAACTTTCAAATATTCCTTCATGATGCGTCTCCCTCCGTCGCGCCCCGCCGCGTCTCCCGATCCAGCCAAGTCACTGCCACAGCCATGGCCTGCCAGGCGTCCTTGGAAAAGCCGTAGAAGAACCCCGGCGACGCTTTGGTCCCCTTCCCATGGTTGGGCTGCCCGCAGGCGTATCGGTCCACCAGCGCCTGCATGATATTCCCGTCTTTGGCATGGCCGTTGTGGCACAGGGCCTTCTTCTCCTCCAGGCGGTAGACGATGTGGCACGGCTGCTGCTCCGGCAGCACAGCCCCCAGCTGCAAAAAGCGCCCGATCCAGACGCAGGTCTCGAACACCTCCCGGCCCACCGCCATGCCATAGCTGGCCACCATTTCCACCACGATCTCGGCCACGGACTGCGCCGCCGGCACCGTTGTCGTGTAGTTTTTGATTGGCATTTTACAGCACCCCCACCATCCAGTTGAAGGCGGCCACGGCGGCACCCGTGAAAAGAAAGATCAGCGCCGCGCCGGCCAGTACCATACAGGTGTAGACCACCGCCTTGGCCATGGCCTCAATGATCTTATCCTGCATCTCATTCACCTTCCCCTTCCAGGCTCTCCCGCAGGGCCTCCAGCGCCCGCTTTAAGGCGCTCATGAACTTCTCGGCCTGCTCCGCCTTGCCCTGGGCCCGCATATCCTCCGCAAGCTCTACCATGGCCGTGGCCTTGGCCTGCAGGTCATCGAAAAGGAGGGCAAAGCGGGCACTGTCTTTGTCGGAGGCCAGCTGCAGCTGCTTTGCCGTCTCCTCCGCCCGCTGCATGGCCTCGGCCTCCCGGCGGCGGGCTTCCTCCAGCGCCGCCCGGTCCGCCGCCTCCTGCTGGGCGCGGGCCTGACTGGCCGCCTTCTCCCGCTCCTCCGCGATCTGCTGCACCGCAGTCTTCCGGGCCTGCTCCTGGGCCTTCTCGGTGGCCTCCCGGATTCTCTTTTTCGCCTCTGCTTCGGCTTCCCGCCGGGCGGCGGCCACCGCCTCATCCTGTTCCTGCTTTGCCCTTTCCAGCGCCTCCGCGTGGCGCCGCTGCTCTTCCTCCCGGGCCTGGGCGGCGGCCTCGGCGCGGATCGCATCCAGATCCACCTCTTCTGCCTGTGCCTCGGCGGCGGGCGCCGTGGCCCCGCTCTCCAGCATGGAGAGCTGCTCCGCCAGGCCGTTCTTTTCCTCGATGAGCTTCTGCAGCTCGGCCACGGTGATTTCCGCCAGCCCCTCGCCGGCGACTTCTTCCCGATCCGCCGGGCTGAGTTTGCAGAGCAGTGCCAGCTTGGTGATGCCGCTGGCGGCGTTCTCCTCGATGAGGCGGGCCGGCAGTGTCTCCACGACCTGTATGTAGCTGTACGCCTGGCGTTGTTTGATGCCTACCGCCGCCTCGGTGTAGGCCCCGAAGGTCTCAAAGCCCAGTTCCTTGAAGCGCCCGCTGTCGCGCATACGCTTGAGCTTGCGGCCAAGGTCGAGCAGGCTGTTCACCGCCCCCTTGGCCGCCTCCACGATTTCAAAATGCATGGCTGCCGCTTCCTGCTGAGCCGGCGTCGCGCCGGCGATGATGGTCAACTGTTCCATGGGTTTCTCCTTTCCTTATGCTGCCGCTTTTTTCTTCCGGGGCAGCTTCGGCCTGCCCTGCTTGTCACGCTTGCTCCCTTTCTTCAGCCAGTCCAGCCAGGTGTCCAAAAACTCGCGGTAGACTTCTCTCGGATCGGGGGCAAACCTGCCCTCCATTGTGTGAATGCCTTCGTTTCGGTACCCATGTATCTGTACCAGCCTGTTCTCGTTCATTTCAATGGTCAGCCACGGTTCGTTAGGCTTCGCTGCCCTGCGCATGAACAGGATCGTGGTTTTCCCCTGCACATGACGGTCTGCGTAACCTCCCACGCAGTGCTTCAATACCCGTCCTTCGTCCAGGACCTCCGCGCCGCTGATGGGTGCCCGGATCAGAAGGCCGTCCATCTCAAAGCCATACTTCTGATCCAGCTTCTCCCTGCGCTCGGCATAGGCCGCGTTCGCCGCGGCCAGTCTTTCCTGTTCCGCCTGTCTCCACTGCTGCTCCGCCTGCGCTATCTGTCTCTGCAGGATCGCATTATGCTTTTTTGTGGCCTCGTCATGGGCTGCCCCAAGATTCTTTGGCAACAGGACGTTTTCCCGGTGGAGCGGATAGCCCGTTGCCTCAGCGGCAGTCACATAGTCCTCCCAGATCCGCAGCGCCTCACGCAGGCCGGGCAGGCCGCCATACCTGGCACACCCCACATTCCCGACCAGATAGCGAATCAACCGCTCCGGGGCCAGGCCCCACTTCTTTGCCGCTTGAAAGGTCTTGCGTATGTCCAGGCCCATGCCCATCCATTCCGCACATACTTGGATAGCGACACGGCCCTTCAGCCGCTTGTGCAGTTCCAGGATCTCAATGTCCCGGTTCGTTCCAAGGAAGGTCTTCAGCTCCTGCCGGTTCAGGCCAAAGACCTTTGCCGGATTCTCATTGTTCCAGTCGATCACGGCGGCGTGCTTCACACCCCGCTTCACCAGATCCCGGACCACATCGTCCATCCCCGCCTTGAGCAGCATCTCGATCTGCCGGGGGTAGAAGCAGCAGGCGGTCAAAAACTCCAGCAGGCGGCCATAGAACATATCGTCATCTTTTTGGAAGCAGTAGCGCATCGGACTCTCCAGCACTTCGTCCAGGCCGATCACATCATATCCAATCCCATAATAGGCATTGGCAGCGAACGGGCTGTGGATCTTCCACTTTCCCCTTGTGAGCGGCCCGTCCTGGGTCACAATGGACCTGAAGGGGTAGTTCCCGTACCACGCTCGCGCGGTCTCTTCTGCCAAACCCGGCCGGAAGCGGTACACCCCCACCAGCTTGCACACCGGCTCCCCGGCCAGGTCATAGTCCGCTGTATAGTGCTTGCTGCAGTCATAGGCCCTGGCCCACAGCGCCCCTTTGTACCACCGCAGGACCACCGCCCGCCGGTAGCTGGAGAGGTTCTCCCGCCTGCCAGTGTAGCGCAGTTCCTTCACGATGACCGGCTTTCCGCAGAACGGGCAGTTCATGCTCGGCTTGTGTGCTTCATTCCAGTGGTTCATCGGTTCCCGCTGGTGCGGTTCCCACATGGCCCGCCGCATATCCCAGTATCCGCTGTTCATGCCAGCTGTGATATGCTCGTGGCAGCAGGTCGTCCACACCTCCCCGGTCTTTCTCCTTCGGAACAGATACGTGGGAAACAGGGCGTTGATCGCCTCCAGCTCCCCCTCCCGCAGCGGCGGGGCCATCTTCGCGAACTTCTCGGCCTTCTCCTGTTCTGTCACTGTGTCCACCCCCCTTACAGAAAATCAGCCAGCGAGAGAATCTTCCGTCCCGTCTTCGGCGCCGGCAGCGGCGCCGCCTCTTCCTCTCCCTCGACGCTGGCGCAGAGGTTGACGCTCATCTGAAACCGCACATCCGCCCCCGGGAAGTAGAACTGCACCGCCCGGCGGAACGCCTCCAGGTCGGAGATCGCGTTCCCGCAGTTCCTGGCCACCGCCTTCATGCAGTCCTCGAAGGTCCCGCCCTGGACTACCGCCTGGGCAAACTCCCCATCCTGCCGGCAAAAGCCGTCCAACGCATCACATACGGCATCTTTCATGACTGCCGCGTAGCGGTCATACTTTCCGCTTTTCCGCCCCGTCTCCAGCTTCTTTTTTGCGCTCATGTACCATTCATTCATGGTTATTGCTCCTTTTCAATGTACTCGGTGAACACCCACCCTCTCGGGCGGGCGATAAGTTCAATGAATAGCCGCCGGCGGTAGATGTAGTCCCGCTGGGCCGTTCGGGTGAAGTGGCTTTTTACCTCGACGACCTCCACCGTACCGGTGACGTATTCGATCACGAAATCCGGGGTATAGTGGGCCGCCGGCAGCCGCAGGCCGCAGTATTCCGCCGGGGGCAGCAACTCAAAGCGCCTGTGGCGCTCCACCCTGGCCACCTGCCCGGCCAGTTCCTTCGGCCAGATGAAGGCCCGGTAATAGTCTTCCTCCAGCCGGCTGCCCTGCCCGCCGGGGGGTGTTTTTTCCGCAGCCGCCCGCTGCCGCCGGCGTTCCGCGTTGGCCAGGCGCTCCCGCCGGGCCAGTTCCTTCAGCACCTGTTCCCGGGCCGCCGGGCCAAGGCGCTCAATGTCCACGCCCATCTTTTCCCCTTTCCGGCCGGCGCCGCAGCTTCAGGGTGATACTCCATCCCCAGAAGTCGTTATAGTTCGCCTCTGCCTCGTTCAACTCCCAGCCCGGATATTTTCGCGCCCAGAACTCCGGGCTGTGCAGGTCCGGGCCGGTGGCGATGCGCTGGATGGCCCGCCGGGTGTAGCGGCTGTCGTTTGGCTGCGGCCGGATGGGGTCCCGGATGCCCCTGGTGCGCCGCCAGCGGTGCTTTCGGTTTGGGCTTTTCATCAAATAGCTGGCCAGTGCCTCCAGGCTGGACTTGTCCAGTTTCAGCCGGTCACAGTTTGCATAGCCCAGGCTCTCGCCCTTCCTGTGCCAGCATCTCTCCACATCGTCGCGGCCCAGATCGCACCGCAGCAGGACATGGTGGTGGTAGCGCACCGCCTTTTTCCCCTGGGCGGGGTCCTCGTCCTGGTGCTCGGTCACGATGATGGCCTCCGGCGGGTCGAACCCCTGTTTTTTGCACTCTGCCCGAAGATGCCGCAGGAAGTTGGAAACATCCCGCTCCGCCTGTCGGTCGTCCCCCGGCAGTGTCTCGTCGGCATAGGTGAGGGTTGTGTGCAGGTCGTCCTGCCCAAAATTCGTGTTCACCAGCCGCACAAAGAACTTTCTGGCCGCGGCGGCGTTGTGCTTCTCCCAGGTCTCCGGGTTCTTCCCCCGGAAGGGCGGCCCCTCGCTCATCTCCCTGTCCCGCCGGCGGCCCGCCGGGTCGGCGCTGCAGGTGTAGATCTCTACCTCCTGGTACATGGCGCTCTGCCTGCTCCGTCCGCAGACAAAGCGCCGCTCTCTCTGGATCGCTCTCACGTTGTCCTCCTTGGGTATGCGGTAGCCCCGGCGGCCTCCTCCCTCTCCCTCCGGCTTTCTGCGAAGGTCAGCCCCCTTTGAGTTTGTTTTTTTTGGGGGGTGAGTGTCGGGTTTTTATTACCTCATACGAGCCCGTCCGCCACCGCATCGGTGGCGCTCAAAATTGACAAAGCGACCCGGTTCTGGTATGATTTATGCATGATATGTAAACGGGTGCTTCATCCGGGCGCGGCCACTGCAATGGCCGCGCTTTTCTTTTTGCAGTTGAGTGCAAAACGGGCGTCAGGGCTTTTCCCCGACGCCCCGCTCGACGATGTAGGTGGCGGCCATGTCCGCAGTGTGGAGGATCGCCGCCAGCGGGAACCGCTGGAACGCCTCGCTCATCTCCCGCGCGGCGTCCCCGTCCCGGTAAGGCCCCATGTGCCAGCGGATCGCCGCCGCCTCCTCGTCGCTGAGCTGCAGGCCGTGCCGCTCCGCAAGAAAGAGGCTTTTCTCCCCATGGCCCAGCGGCAGGGCGTCATCGTACTCATAGGCGGGAACGGTTTTCCAGACTCCATCTTCACCCCGCGCCCGCCGTGTGGTGGGCTTGTACACCCCCACCTTGCAGATGTCGTGCACCAGTCCGCACATGATCGCGCTGTCCGCCAGTTCGTGCATCCCGTACCTGTGGCACATAGCAGCCGCCTCCTCCGCCACATGGACGCTGTGCAGCACCAGCCCGCCGGGGGTGCACAGGTGATATTTGGTGCTGGCCGGCGCGGTGAAAAAGTCGGTGCCTTCCAACCAACGCAAAAACTCTTCTGATCCGGGATAATAATCTCCGTCCACATCCCGGAACAGCCAGTAAAATCTCTGTTTCCCGTCTTCCATGGTTTCCTCCTCAAATGCTGGACTGATGCTCCATCTTCTCGCTGCGTGTGACCACCACCGAGCCATCCTTCAGTTTGAATTTGGCCGTGACGTTCGGGGCTACCTTGACGCTGGTGCCGCTATACAGCTGCTCCTCGCGGATCATGTCGGCCATCTGCAGGAGGAAGTCCACCGTGACCTCCGGCAGTTCCGGGAACATGCCGCTGATAATCTGGCACTCCTTGGCCTGCCGCCGGGCCTTCCTCCCTGCCTCGCAGTTACAGGTCATCGTGGCCTCCTTGTTGGCGGCGTCCTGACTGCCCATGTCCTGCCCCAGGATGCGCTGTTGTCCGCAGTAGATGCACTGGCCTTTGTCAAAGACTTTGTTATCCATTCTCTTCTCCTTTCAGCACGCCAATCTCTATGTAGTGCCGGCGCAGATCCCGCAGGACCGCCGGGTGGAGCACATACAGTTCAAACTTCACCCGCTCAATGTCGCTGGGCGGCCCGAGGATGCCCGCCTTGCGGCGGTATCTGTCGTAGATGGTGCGCACCGCCGGGTGGTTGATGTTGATGAAATACCAGGGCACTGCCTGGGGCGGCTTTGTCGCCGCCG
The DNA here is from genome assembly GCA_019118765.1 of Candidatus Allofournierella merdavium. Classification (GTDB taxonomy): domain Bacteria; phylum Bacillota; class Clostridia; order Oscillospirales; family Ruminococcaceae; genus Allofournierella_A; species Allofournierella_A merdavium. The sequence goes on from DWYI01000025.1 coordinate 22,550, forward strand.
CCTCGTGGCACCGCTCCGCCCACACCACCGGGGCCAGCTCGTCCACCAGGCGCTTGACTTCCTCCTGGCTCACAAGGCTCACTCCCCTTTCCCGGGCTGTACTGCTGCCAGTTTGCCGGTTTCTCGGTAAATTGCTGCTTTGGCGGCCAAAATGGCCTCATACTCTCCGGGGTCTCGCTGATTCCACGGGGTATCCATGTAGCGCAGCACCCGCTCCAGGTACTCGTTGATTTCCTCGGTGATGCTCATCGCCGCTCTCCTTCCCACGCCCGCAGCACTTTGGCTGTCAGCAAGCCGCCTCCGGCACTGGCCAGCAGGATCAGCAGCCACTCTCCGCCGATGCCGCCCATATATCCTCGTTCGGCCCATGCAGCCGGCAGCGCCCACAGGGCCGCGGCCATGGCGCAGATCAGGCCGACCTCCGCGGCCAGCAGAAAATTGACGGCACTCTGAAAAACATGTAAAATGAAAGGTGCCGTACTGGCAGCACCTTTTTGGTGCTTGGCTCCCGACTGTTCCAGCAGCCGGGGGCCTTTTGTTTTGTTCATTGCTGTGCTCTCCTTTCTTTCATCAGCTCGTCCACGAGCGCCTTTGCGATCACCCGAGCCGCTGCCTTCATCCGCTCGGGAGTGGTGCGCTCCCACTGGAGCACCTCGCCCGTTTTGCGGTCGATCACAATGCAGTTGCCGAGAGGGATGTTTTCATCCAATACCTGTCTCCTCCTTTCATCCCGGTCAGTTGTCCTGTTTATAGGACTGTCGATGTGTTATTCTGTGGGTGCAGGGATATCCAGGATGCGGCAGATGCTGGATACGATTTTTTCAGGGCTTCTCTGTCCTGTGAGAATTTTGTACATATATCCGCTGTCGACAAAAAGGCCCGTATCTTCCGACACGCTTTTCTCCAGTTCTGCCTGACTCATTCCTTGGCGTAAAAGTTCCGTTTTTACGCACAAACCGAAATCGGTCAATTTGCTCTTTTGCATAAATTATCACCTCCTTGCCGCAAGCTGTATTGACAAGTACTCAATTACGTACTAATATAGAGATGTCATTTAAAATCAGCACGTAACCATGTACTTGTTATGGTCACATTATAGTACCCGTTCAAGTACAAGTCAACGCCTTTTTGTTCTTTTTTATGTACATTTGGCGTTATGCACAGGAGAGGTACTTGAAAATGTACAATTTGTATGAAACAATATCCAGCCTTTGCGCGGAAAAGGGAATAAAGCCCGGCCGTATGTGCAACGAGTTGGGAATCAGCCGTGGTGCAATCACTGACCTGAAGGCGGGCCGCAAACAGTCCCTTTCTGCTGAAACACTCTCCAAAATCGCCACCTATTTCGGCGTCTCTGTGGACTACCTTCTCGGCAACGAACAAAAAGAAAAGCCCGCCACTGATAGTGACGGGCTGACAGAATCCGACCGGCGGGATATTGCCATAGAGCTGGAACAGCTGATGGACGAGATGACCCGGAGCGGCGATTTGATGTTTGACGGAGATCCTGCCACTCCAGAAGCCATAGAGAGCCTGCGGAGCGCCATGGAAATGGGCCTGATTTACGCGAAGAAGGTAAATAAGGATAAACTCGGCAAATAAGCAATAAGGAGGCGCGGACATGAATATGTTCGAGACCGTCCGCGCTGTCATTGAAGCGAACGGCACGAACGCCCCCGATGAGATTTTGTTGGCGGAGGGCGTGAAAATCTTCTATCTTTCCATGTCTGGGCTACAGGGCATTTACAAGGCGCTGCACGGTATCCCGATGGTGTTTGTGGATTCCGGCCTGGATGGTAGGCAAAGACAGTTTGTGCTCGCCCATGAATTAGCACATCACCTGTTCCACCGTGGGCTGAACAGGGTATTTCTTGAACGCTGCACATTTATGAAAACAGACTGCTACGAACGTGAGGCCGAGCTGTTCGCCGCCTGCCTGCTGTGTCCATTCCCGGAAGAATACATCTTTGAGGGTGAAACTTTTTCAGACCTTGCCCACCGCGCTGGTTTTTCGGAAGATGTGGCTAAGCTTTATTTAAGTGAATATTGCAAATTCAACAAATCGGGGGTAACGTGATGACAAACGATGAGATTTTTAATTTGCTGGTTCTGAATATCCCTAAGAATTTTTTAGATCCTCTTCAATATATTAAAACAGTCGATTTAAAGGGTAGCTATTCCGACAGCATTTTTCATGCATCTAAATGTACAAATGTGAACCTTTCGTTGAAGGTGTCTGCTGATTATTTAAGTCCCGCAGAGGCTACCTTATGCAAACTGATTGACGGTAAAATTTACTTTTCTTCTCTTGGCTCCAAGGGAGTCTTTGATCCTGACTCGCTGCCGTCAGATTTTCAAACGGTTTTGGTCTCCCAACTACAAACGCTTTTCCCGAGTGATACGTTTGGCTGCTGCTCCTCTTATATCGAATGCAGCGATAACAGGAAATGCGTCCATCCCAATCCATATTATGCTTCCGGATGCATGTACAAAAAGAATTTAGACGCCGGAAGGATTTTTTATGGGGTGAATAAAATAAGCGAGCGCGTTGACTACGCTGTTGTGGATCTTGAAACCCCCAACCAGAACAATGACCGTATCAGTTCCATTGCCATAACCTCAGTACATGGTTCGACGATTCTTGGGACTAAATCGCACTTGGTGAACCCGGAGGTTCCTTTTTCCCCTCATAACAGTAGCCTTACTGGCATCACACAGAGCATGGTGCACAATGCGCCAACTTTTCCACAGATTTGGGACTCTATAAAAACAAACCTTCAGCAACACATTTTCGTGGCCCACAATGCCACCTTCGATTTGACTGTGCTGTTCAAGTGCAGCCGTAGTTACTGTCTTGACATCCCCCCTATTCGATACATCGATACGCTTGAGATTGCTCGGAATGTGTTTCCAGATCTTAGCCATCATGGTCTGAAGCCGTTGTGCGACGCTCTCGACATTCCCTTGGAGCACCATCATGCAGAAAGCGACAGCCGCGCTTGTGCATCACTCTTGACTTACTTCCTTAACAAAGGTGTGAAGGTCGACTCTTATATTCATACATTCGATGGTGATAATATCAGCGTTTCTTGCGAAAAATCATCCTGCGATTGGCCCGCACACACGACCCACGCAAAAAAGCTGTCCACAAATACCCAACAGATAAATGCACTCCTTTCCATCTTGGAATCTGTCTGCGAGGATGGCCAAGTAACGAAGGATGAGGTGGATCAGCTTCTTGCTTGGATCGAAGCTCACCCGGAGCTTTCAAAGGAGTTTCCTTATGCCGTAATCCATGCCTCCATCCAAGAAGCTCTGCAGGACGGAATACTGGAACGCCATGAACTCCAACAGCTTTTTAAGAACTTTTTGTTCCTCCTGGATCCACTCAGCTACACTCCGACCTGCAAAGATGCAGATTTGACTGGTAAGCTGGTCTGTCTATCCGGGGATTTTGATTTCGGCACCAAGGAAGAGGTTACCGCATTTCTGGAAAAAATGGGCGCAACTGTTCATCCTTCTGTGGTAGCCAAATTGGACTACCTTATCGTTGGTAACTGCGCTTCCACCGAGTGGAGCTCCGGCAAATATGGCAACAAAATCAAAAAGGCCATCCAACTTCAACTGAAAGGGCGACCCGTGCAAATCATCAGAGAATCTGACCTGATGGACGCTCTGAAGAAGTGCTCCGTTAGTCTCTAAAACAGAAAATCCCCCGCCGGCGGCAACCAGCGGGGGATAAAAGACAAGGCTCACCGAAGAGGTGAAATCTCTCCCTACATCGAGATTATACCACCCTCCGGCGGGCCTGTCAAAGCACACCTGTATGTTCGCGACATTATTGTCGTGAACCTCCGTGACACGTCCAAAGGAGGGTATTTCTATGCCCACAGCGTTCATTCTCACCCGCTACAGCACCGACAACCAGAACCCGGACACCACCGCGGTGCAGGTGAAGAAATGCGCCGAGTACTGCCGGCAGCATCAACTCACCGTGCTGGACATCTTCAGCGATGAGGCGGTGTCCGGCATGAAGCAGCACCGGCCGGAGTACGACCGCATGATGGCGGCCTACCAGGCGAAAGCCGGGGCCGACGTGGTGGTGATCTACGACCAGAGCCGGATGTTCCGGGACATGGTGGAGTGGTTCAACTTCCGCCGTCAGCTGCAGGCCCTGGGCGCCCGGGTGGTCAGCGTCACACAGCCCCTGGTGGGCGGCGATCTGCTGGATCCCTCGGTGTTCGTGAGCGAGAGCACCATGGCCATGTTCAACCATCTGCACGTCCTCATCACCCGGCAGAAGGTCATCGAAAAGATGCGCTACATGGCCCTGCAGGGCAAGTGCCCCGGAGGCCGCCCGCCGCTGGGGTATGACCTGGACGTCGACCGGCACTACATCATCAACGAGTTCGAGGCCGAGACAGTGCGGAGGATCTTCACGATGCACGCCGCCGGGGCCGGCTATGGGGAGATCATCACCGCCATGGCCGCTCAAGGGCGCCTCACAAAGGCCGGCAGGCCCTTCGGCAAGAACAGCCTGCACGAGGTGCTGAAGAACGAGAAATACATCGGGGTGCTGGTGTACGGGGCGGTGCCCAGCGTCTCCCCCACCGGCCGCCGGAACAACCACCAGGAGCCGGCGGAGGGCTGCGTGCGGCTGGAGGGAGCGGTGCCCCGGATCATCAGCGACGAATTGTGGACGGAGGTGCAAAAGCGTATGAAGGAGCGGACCCATCTGGGTGGGCGGTACTCGGCCAAGGCGGAGTATCTGCTTTCCGGCAAAGTGTTTTGCGGCGAGTGCGGCGGCGCCATGGTGGTGGCTGGCACCAGCAGCGGGGCCCGCGGGCAGCGGTATCGGTATTACAGTTGCGTGAACAAGCGGCAGACCAAGACCTGCAGCGCCAAGGGTATCAGCGTGCCCAAGCTGGAGCAGCTGGTGGCGGATGCGGTCAAGCGGCAGCTCGCCTCGCCGAAGGGACTGCGGGATGTCATCAGCGCGGCCGCGCAGTACCGGGACGCCCTGACCCAGGCGGCGGCGCCCCGCACCGATGAGCTGAAGCAGCAGCTTCAGGAGGTCACGAAGAAGATCCGCAACCTGGTGGACACCCTGGCCAGCGGCATATCCAGCAAGGCCATCACCGACCAGCTGGCGGAACTGGAGGACGAAAAGGCCAGGCTGGAGGCCGCCGAACGGAACATCAAGGCCGCCACCCGTGAGGTGGGGCTCACCGACGCAGAGATCGCCGAAGGTCTCACAAAGCTGTCTATGACGGACGAGAGCACCCAGGACGGCCGCCGGGTGCTGCTTTCCATCGTGGCTCGGGTGGTAGTGTTCGCGGACCATGTGGATGTCTACACTATCCTGGGCCCCGACGGCAAGAAGCCCGACCTGGACACCGCCGCAAAAGACTTTATAACCACAATGGGGGAAACGTCCCTCGCACCAAACGCCCGGCCTCTGGCCGGGCGTTTTTCGTGTGCAGAAGGGGGTCACAGGGCGCTGATTTGAGGCGTGGTCACTTAATTGCGGCCGGGTCGCGGTCGATATATATATTAGAATGGACCGGGACCGCGAGCGCAATGAAAGGAGGTCTTCCCTGTGAAATTGGGACAAGCGCGGCAGATCACATCCGAGCGGCTCAGTTTTCTTGTGCAGAGAAAGAGAGAACTCACTGGCGTCCTGAAGGGCGATCCGTCCGCCTCGGCGGGCGGCGCCAACTATGACCGGGTGGAACTGACGCGGACACTGAACGCCGTACAGGAGGAATACGAGCAGACCCTGGAGGTGGCGGACCGCCTCTCGGAACTGGACGCCAACATCCAAAACGCCGAGGCCTCCCGCCAGCAGGGTGAGGCGCAGGCCGAGGCCATGGAAGAGCTCATGAAGATCCTGGAGGTCTTCCGCCGGATCAGCAAGGGCGACAAGGTGCCGGCCACCGATGAGCGGAAACTGATGGAGTACAGTTCCGAAATGTATATGGCGGCCAAAAACATGGCTCTGCTGCGCCAGCGGTGCGACGGCAAGGAGCACGAGTCCCTCTGGGCGGACGAAGAGCCCGAGGAGGAGCCCGTCGACCCGTCCGAGCTCGCCGCCAACACAGAGGTGGGCGATCCTCTGGCCCAGGTGGCGTCGGCCGGCAGCGCCGACCTGCCCGCGGAAAGCACCGGCGCCGAATGACCGGCTCATCCGGTTTTCAATCGACCAAAAGCGGCCTGCCGCCGCGCAGTTTGCGCGGCGGCAGGCCGCTTTTCGGGGATACACGTTCCCTGCTTGAGCCGCTTGCGTCAGCCGGACGGGGCGCCGCCCACGACCACACTGTCCCGCCCCAGCCAGAGGAAGACGCCCGCCACCAGGGCGGCCATCAGTTCCGCGGCCGCCGTGGCAGCCCAGATACCGTCCACCTGCCAGACCAGGGGCAACAGCAGCACCGCGGCGATCTGAAACAGCAGCGTGCGCAAAAACGAGATCACCGCCGACACAAGGCCGTTGTTCAGCGCGGTGAAATAGGCCGAGCCGAAGATGGCAAACCCGGTGAACAAAAAGGAAAAGGAGAAGATGCCGAAAGCCCGCACCGTGAGGTCATAGAGGGCCTGGTCGTAGCCCACGAACATGCGGGCCAGCGGCTGCGCCAGCGCGCAGGCCGCCGCGAACATCGCCACCGAGAAGCCGGCAATCAGCCCCAGGCTGCGGCGCAGGATGCCCCGCACCTCCGCCGCGTTCCGCGCGCCGTAGTGGTAGCTGACCACCGGCGCGACGCCCACGGAATATCCCAGAAATATCCCCTGAAACACCAGGCTCACATACATCAGTACCCCGTAGGCGGCCACACCGTCCTCTGCCGCCATGGCCAGCAGCTGCAGATTGTACACCATGCTCACCAGCGGGATGGAAATGTTGCTCATCAGCTCGGAGGCGCCGTTGGCGCACACCCTGGCCAGCGCGCGAATCTCCGGCTTCATCCCGCCCAGCCGCAGCAAACTGTTGTTGGGCAGCGCGAAATACACCAGCGGCACCAGGCCGCCCACGCACTGACTGAGGGCGGTGGCCGCCGCGGCGCCCGCGACGCCCCAGGGCAGCACCGCCACAAATACGGCGTCCAGCACCATATTCGTCAGCCCCGCCGCCACGGTGACATACAGCCCCAGCGCGGGTTTGCCCGCCGTGGCGAAAAGGCACTGGAACTCGTACTGAAGGATGTACATGGGGTTTGCCAGCAGGATGATGCGGCCGTAGACGATGCAGTTCTCCAGCAGTTCTCCCTCGGCGCCCAGTGCCTCCAGCAGCGGACGCAGCAGCGCGAACCCCGCCGTCGCCAGCACTACCCCCAGCGCCACCGAGGCGTACACCACCATGGAAAACAGCCGGCCCGCCCTTTCCCTGTCCCCCTCGCCCAGGGTCTTGGCGATGAGGGCGCTGCCGCCCGTGCCGAACATGAACCCCACCGCGCCCAGGATCATCAGGAACGGGATGATGAAATTCACCGCGGTGAAGGCGCTTTTGCCCACAAAGTTGGAGACAAAAAAGCCGTCCACCACGCTGTAAATGGAGGTGAACACCAGCATGACCATGGAGGGGAAGGTGATGCGCAGCAGTTTTTTGCAGGTAAAATGGTCAGAGAATCGGATCAGCATACGTTTCCTTTCGTTCCAGTTGTGCCGCCCTCTCTTTGAAGTTGGTCAGAAAGCGCTCTGTCAGGCGCAGATAGCTCTCCACTTCCTCCTCGGACCAGCACGCGAAAATGTCTTTTTCGATCTGCAGGATGCGCACTGCCGTCCTTTCGGCCACCGCCTGCCCCCGGGCAGTCAGACGCGCGTTCTTCGCTTTCGCTCCGTCGTTTTCAAGAAGCAGGATCCCCTCCGCTTCCAGCTTGCGCAGCGCGGAGTTCATCGTCTGCTTGCTCAGCCCCGAGCGCCGGCGGATGGTTCGCAGCGCACAGCATCCTCCGTTGTCACAGATGGCATACAAAATCTTCATGGCACTGTCGGAGCAGCCCAATTTGACGCTGACCTCATGGTAGGCCGCTTCGGTTTCCCCCAGCAGATAGTTGAACCGGCTCAGCTTTTCCCGGGTCGTTTTCAACAGGAGCACCTCCCTTTCGTCCGAAATCGTACCATGATTTTAGTATGATTTCGGACTATTGTCAAGCTTTTTCCGCATAGGGAAGAATTTTGTTCGCACGGGGCATACTACTGGCAGGGACCATCCGTCCCATTGAGCACACACGGAAAGGAAGGATTTATATGGACCATGAATACCTTGATCCTCACCACGAGGACCAGAACGCCGTGACCGAGGTGGGCGTGCCCGATCCCCACCAGCCCGGCTGCCGCCCGCCCCGGGCGGAGGACCTTGTGACCGAGGCGGATTCCTTCTACGAAGGGCTGGGCATGGGAGCATATTTCCCCTCGGTGTTTGGCGGGCCGGCGCCGACGCAGGGCAGTGCGAACAAGCAGCCGCTGGACGCGGACGACTGCGGTCCCGACCGCCACGGCTGCGGCTGCCAGAGCGAACCCGGTGAATGAGCCGCAGGGCCGCCCCTCCAAAGGAGGAACGGCCCTGCGATTGTTTTTGCGCCGCGCGAAAACGGTTGATTTGGCCTGCGGGTCTGCTATAATAAAGAAAAACGCCTTTCTGCCGGCAGAAAGGCCCCGCTGAAGGGTGGATACCGCAAGGAGGTTTGCAACATGAAAGTGATCGAAACCAGCAAAGCGCCCGGCGCCATTGGCCCCTATTCCCAGGGATTTGAGACAAACGGCTTTATCTTCGCCAGCGGCCAGATCCCCGTGGACCCCGCCACCGGAAACATTCCCGAGGGCATTGCCGCCCAGACGGAGCAAAGCTGCAAGAATGTGGGCGCCATTCTGGAGGCCGCCGGCGCGGGCTACGAAAACGTGGTGAAGACCACCTGCTTTTTGGCGGACATGGGCGACTTTGCCGCCTTTAACGAGGTGTACGCGAAATATTTCACCTCCCGGCCCGCCCGCAGCTGCGTGGCTGTGAAGGATCTTCCCAAAGGCGTGCTGTGCGAGATCGAGGCCATTGCCGAAAAATAAGCACTCGCCAATACAGTCAGGACCCCCGGCAAAGCCGGGGGCTTGAGTAAGCCCTAGAAGGGCATAATACAGACAACGCCCCTCAAGGGGCCACGAATGGGTCGGCCAACTGCATTGCTGACTCATGGCGGCCCCTTAAGGGGCTTTCTTATGCCTTGATATTCTTGCTACCCGTAAAC
>DWYI01000026.1 GCA_019118765.1 Candidatus Allofournierella merdavium
GGGGCGGCGTGCCGCCGACGGCGCCGCGGCGCTCGCCCCGGCTTTGGCCGCTTTGGCCGCCCTGGCTGTTCTGCGCGCCTTGCCGGGGGGCGTTCTGCTTGGGGCCGGAGGGCGCGGGCCGGGCCTGGCCGCCCTGGTTCTGGGCGGCGGCCTCCGCGGCGGAGGATGCCGCCCGCCGGCGGCGCCGGCGTCGCTTGGCGCTGGCCGAGAGGGCCTGGCCGGGCTTTTGCTGACCGTTCTGTTCCATGATCTTTTCCTCCCTCTGGGATGGTTGTTGCGGCGTCCGCGCCGCCTTCGGCTCGCTGCGGGGCGCGGGTGCGGCCGGCGCAGAGGCTCCCTCCTGCGCCGGGCGGGGCAGGGCGGGCGTCTTGCGCACCGGGATCTTTTTGCGGATGAGTTTTTCGATGGCGGCGAGGTACTCCTCTTCCTCCGGGCTGCAGAAGGCCACCGCCGTGCCCTCCGCCCCCGCCCGGCCGGTGCGGCCGATGCGGTGCACATAGGTCTCGGGCACCTCCGGCAGGTCCAGCTGGAACACATGGGAAAGATCGCTGATGTCGATGCCCCGGGCGGCGATGTCGGTGGCCACCAGGGCTTTCAGCCGCCCGGCCTTGAAGCCCTCCAGCGCCGCCACCCGGGCGCTCTGGCTCTTGTTGCCGTGGATGGCCGCCGCCTCGATGCCCTGTTTGGTCAGAAAGGCGGCGATGGCGTTGGCCCCGTGCTTGGTGCGGCTGAACACCAGGGCGTTCTTCACCGCCGGGTCGGCCAGCAGCACCGCCAGCAGCCGTTTTTTGTCCGCCTTGGCCACCCGGTAGAGGCTCTGGTCGATGCGGTCCACCGTGCTGGAGGGCGGGTCCACCTTCACGCTCACCGGCTTTTGCAGGATGCCGGCGGCCAGCTGCTCGATCTCTTTGGGCATGGTGGCGCTGAAGAGCAGGTTCTGCCGCTTTGCCGGCAGCTGGCGGATGACCTTCTTCACGTCGTGGATGAAGCCCATGTCCAGCATCCGGTCGGCCTCGTCCAGCACGAAGACCTCCAGCCGGGACAGGTCCACATAGCCCTGGCCGATCAGGTCGTTCAGCCGTCCGGGGCAGGCGGTGAGCACCTGCACCCCCTTTTGCAGCGCCGCCACCTGGGGGGCCTGGCCCACCCCGCCGAAGATCACCGTGTGGGTGACTTTCAGGTATTTGCCGTACAGCGCAAAGCACTCGTCGATCTGTAGCGCCAGCTCCCGGGTGGGGGTGAGGATGAGGGCCCGGATGCCCTTTTGGGGCGGCTGTTCGGCCGCCAGCCGCTGCAGGATGGGCAGCGCGAAGGCCGCCGTCTTGCCGGTGCCGGTCTGGGCGCAGCCCAGCAGGTCCCGCCCGGCCAGCACCGGCGGGATGGCCTTTTGCTGGATGGGCGAAGGGCTGGTATAGCCCGCCTCCTCCACCGCCCGCAGCAGCGGGCGGATGAGTTGCAATTCACTGAAATCCATATTCCTCCTGATACACACAAAGGGGCGCCGGGCAATGCCCGGCCCCCGAGAAAGCGCCCCTCCCCGCGGGGAAAGGGCCGCGTCACGGCGGGCTCACAGAATGGCCCGGCACTCCAAATAATAGCGCTTGTCCCGGGCGTGGCCCATGCTGAAGGTCTTGCGGGGCAGAACGCCCCCCAGCACCACGCCCCGGAACAGGTCCCCCTTCTCAAAGGGCGGCAGCAGCACGCCGGTGTTGCCCGCCTCGCACAGCTGGGCCACCGCGTCCTCGCCGTGGATGTAGTCCACCGAGCAGGCCGGGTTGCGCTTGAGGTAGTCCGCCAGGAAGGCCTCCACCGTGCCCACCGCCAGCGGCTCCGGGCTGCCGGAAAGGCGCACCGCCCGCCGCCAGGCGCCGTGCACCAGGGTGATGGCCTGGTCGCCGGGGGCGGCGGGGCCGTCCACCCCGATGCCCTTTGCCTGGCACCACTCCTTCAGCCGCGCCAGCAGCTGCAGCCCCGGCACCCCGAACACAACCCGGTGGATGGGCTCGAAGGCGATGGCATCGCTGTGCAGGTTGCACACCTCCGCCAGGCACCACCGGGCGGGATGGCTCGTCCGCTCCTCTTCGGGCAGGGTGGGCTTCAATTCCTCCCAGAAGGCCTTGGCGGTGGCCAGGCTGTGATTGCCGTCCCCCACCGCCAGGGTCATGGGCGGCGCGCCGGCCGCCCCGGGGTATTTTTCGTCAAAGGCTTTCTGGCTGCCCAGGGCGGCCAGCGCCGCCTCCACCCCGGCCAGCAGGGTGGGGTCCTCCACCGCCCAGCCCCGGATGGAGCCGCCGCCCAGGGCCAGTTCGCCCTCGTACAGCAGGGGCAGCCGCGCCGTTTGGGCGGCCACCGGCTCCACCAGGGTGCGGCCTTCATCGTCCGCCAGCATCAGGATGTGGGGGCTCTCCAGGCACGCCCCCCGCCGCACCGCCAGCCGCGGCGGGATGCGGCTGGCCACGGTGCCCTCGGTGGGCCGCACCGCGGGATGGGTGCCGGGGCGCCAGTCGTACTGCTCCAGGTCGATGAGCCCCACCAGCCCCTGCCGCACGGTGCCGTCGGTCTGGGTGCGCTCCACATACACAAGGCCGTTGACGCAGCGGGTGAGCACTTCGTCGCGATACCGCTCCATGGCCTCGTGGATGGCCCGGATGCGCGCCGGGGCGTCCGCCCGGTCCAGGTAGACCTCCGGCAGCACGATGTCCAGGGCGCTGGGCCCGCCCGAAGCCAGGGCGGCCGCCTGTTCCCAGTAGTCCGGCTGGCTGGTGAACTGGTCGCAGGCAAGGCAGGCCCACCGGCTCACCGGCACGCTCTTTTCCGGCAGCAGGATGCGGCCGGGCACGAAACAGGGGTCCATCGCACGTCCTCCTCTCACAGCAGGGTGAAGCTGTCGCCCTGCACCAGGGCCACGTTGGCAACGCCGCCCGCCTTGGCGTCGGCCACGGCGGCGTCCAGCTGCATCTGCTGCTCCTCGTTCAGGTCGCCCTCCACCCGGATGGCCAGGTTCTTCACGCCCAGGTCCGCGCAGGAGGCGCCCAGCACCTGACTGTCGGCGCCGGCGGCCACCTCCGCCAGGGGGTATTCCACCCAGCAGTCGCCCCCCGCCTGCCAGCCTTCCAGCAGCTGCGCAAGGCGCTGGCCCATGGACAGGCCCCCGGTGTCGCCGAAGTTGGCTTTATCCCGCCCGGCGATGGTGGGGAACTGCACCCCGGTGAGCCAGATCTGCTCAAAGCCCATGGCCCGGGCCTCGTCGATCAGGGCGGTGATGTAGTTCGCCGCACCCTGGGAATAGGGGTTCAGCCAGGGCTTGCCGCCCGCGTCGGCGGCGGCGTCCAGCCAGAAGTACTCGGTGTCCTGGTAGCGCACCGCCATGGTGCGGTCCACATAGGGGGCCTGGGGGTCCCGGAAGGCGCAGATGGAGGCCACCGGGGTGATGCCCGCCTCCTTCAGCGCCCCCACAGCGGCGGCGTCAAAGGTGGTGGCCGAGATGTTGGTCTGGGCCGCGGCCACCGAACTCTGGTAGTAGATGTAGCCCTGGCTGTCCTTGCAGGGCACCACCGCGTAGCGCACCCCCTCGGCGGCGAGGTCCTGGGCGGTGGCAGCCGCCTGCTCGGCGCTGGAGAGGCTCGAGATGCTCACGAAGGCCCAGCCGCCCTCCCCCGGTTCCATGGCCGGCGCCGGGGTGGGCGCCGGGGTGGCGGCGGGCGCGGGGCTGGCCTCGGCCGCGGGGGCGGACTGGGGAGTGGAGGTGGCGCCGGAGTTCCCGCCGCCCGCCTTGAGACTGTACCAGGTGCTGGTGCCGAAGTCGATCACCGCCGGGCCCACCAGCCAGCCGGCGGCAAAGAGGACGGCCAGCCCCAGCACCCCGGTGAGGATGCGGCGCAGCCGCTGGCCGCCGCTGTAAAAGCTGCGGTGATAGCGCTTGACCTTGCCCAGATTTTTCCTTGCCATGAGGATCGCCTCCTTAAGGGGAGTGGGTGCCTGCGGGGCGGCCGCCCCGGCGGGCTCAGATGGCCAGACGGTGACCGGTAAAGGCGTAGATGGCCAGCGTCAGGATGCTGATGTAGATCAGGGTGATGGGCAGGCCCTTGAAGGCCGCCGGCACCGACCGGCTCTGGAGCTTGCGCTGGCTCTCGGTGACCACCACCACCGCCAGGGTGTAGCCCACGCCGCTGCCAAAGGCAAAGCCCATGGTCTGGGCCCAGGTAAAGCCCTGGGTGGCGGTGAGCAGCATCACGCCCAGCACCGCGGTGTTGAAGGTGGCCATGGGCAGCACGGCCACGATGTCCTTGGCGGCGCTTTTGAAGAGCAGCAGCACCAGCCCCAGCACGGCGGCGAAGGCCACGGCGCTGCACAAAACGAACACCAGCGGCCGGATGGCGCTGCGGAAGGCAAGGGGCTGGATCAGGCCGTTGGCCACCTTGGCCAGCGGCGCGCTGATGAGCTGCACCGCGCACATCAAACCGCCGAACACCAGGGTGTCCACGGTGGAGTCGCCCACCAGCTTCACCAGGCGGGAGACGCCCAGCGCCCGGCTGAACACGGCGTTCTCGGCGAACATGGCCGTCACCGCGAAGAGGAAGAAGGTGGCGCAGGCTTGTAAAACATCACTCATTGGCCTCGCTTCGCCTCCATGTTCACATATTTTTTGTAGCGGTTCACCGCGCTGCGCCACACCGCGCACACCACCCCCAGCAGCAGAAAGCCGCCGGCGGGCAGGCTCGCCATGGGGAAGAGGGCGGCGGGCAGCCGGGGGATGGCCCGGCCGAACACGGTGGCGGACACCAGCGCCTCCCGCAGGCAGCCGATGAGCAGCAGCACCAGCACATAGCCGCAGGTGGTGCGCAGCCCCTTGCGCAGCGCGGTGACAAGCCGCTCCTTCTGGGGCCGCTCGTACCGCTTGATGATCAGCGGCTCCACCACCAGCAGGGGCAGGTAGATGCCCAGCTGCAGGGTCTCCACATCGAAGATCGACTGCATGGCGAAGTACACGCCGATGTACACCGTGGCGCTGGTGAGGCAGTAGATCAGGCCCCGGAACCGGTAGTAGCCGGTGCGGGCCAGCAGCGCCGCGATCACCCGCACCGGGGTGAGCAGCATCACCACCGCCACACTCAGCATCAGGGCGTTGCGGCCGCTGGTGGCGGCCACCACCAGCGGCGCCAGGCCCATGCCCTGCATGATGACGGGGTTGTTCAAAAAGATGCGGTCCCGCCGGGAGATGCGGGCCATGTTCTCCGACAGATAGATCGCCTTTTTAGTATTCACGCCGCACCACCCCCTTGTGATGGATCGCCCGCTGCACCGCCCGGTCCAGCCAGCCGGAGACAGCGCCCACCGCCAGCAGCGCGAAGCACACGCCGGTCTCGTAGGTGCCGTAGTAGCGGAAAAGCATGGTGGCCACGCCCAGCACCAGCCCGTACACCAGGCGGCTGGAGTTGGACTTGGGCAGGGTGACGGGATCGTTGATGAGGAACACCGCGCCGAACAGCACGCCGCCGGTGCACAGTTCGTACTTGAGCACCTGCAGCCGCTCCAGCAGCTGCTCCCAGGGGGCGGCAAAGGCCAGGTCCCCCAGCCGCGGGAAGAAGAAGGCGATAAAGGCGCAGGCGAAGATGAAACTCAGCGGCACCACCAGGCCCATCCGCCGCCGGTGCAGCAGGAACACCGCGCAGGCCAGGATCACCAGCAGCACGGTGGTGCCCATGGGACCGGCGTAGTTGCCCAGCACCAGGTCCACCGAGTCGATGGTGGGCAGGCCCCCCTCCCGCAGCATGTGGCTGGGGCTGTCCACCAGGCTCACGCCGGTCACGCTGCCCAGGGGCAGGAAGGCAAAGAGGGAGGTGTCGGGATAGGCGAACATCCGCTCCGGCCAGCTCACCGCCACCACCGCGTAGCCCACCGCCGCCGGGTGGAAGAGGCAGGCGCCGTAGCCGCCGAAGGCCTCCTTGCCCACCAGCACCGCCGTCAGGGTGCCGATCACCACCATGTAATAGCTGGCAGTGGCGGGCATCATCAGGGTCACCAGCAGGGCG
Organism: Candidatus Allofournierella merdavium; assembly: GCA_019118765.1. Classification (GTDB taxonomy): domain Bacteria; phylum Bacillota; class Clostridia; order Oscillospirales; family Ruminococcaceae; genus Allofournierella_A; species Allofournierella_A merdavium. Next base: position 6,033 of record DWYI01000026.1, read on the forward strand.
AAGGCCTCGCTGCTCCACTCGCCCTTTTCGTACTTCTGGCCGCGCAGCAGCGCCACCAGCCGGTCGCACAGGTTGGCGGTGACCACCGCCACCGTGCACAGCAGCGCCGGCCGCGGCCCGTAGAAGAACACCGCCATGGCGATCAGCGGCAGGCACATATAAACAAGATCGGTATGGGCGCCCTGGTCCTCGCGGAGGGGGGCCGCCCCTTTGGGTTTGATGTTCATAGGGTTCCTTTCTCCGGCATGCCGCCGCCGGTCAGGGGCGTTTCAGCTGCCGCGCCGCGGCGGCAGCGTCCCGGGCGCCGAACAAAAAGCTGCCCGCCACCAGCAGGTCGGCGCCCGCCGCCGCGCACTGCGGCCCGGTGACCGCGTCCACGCCGCCGTCCACCTCCAGATAGGGGGAAAGCCCCCGCTCGGCGCACACGCCGCGCAGAAGGGCCAGTTTGTCCAGCGCCGGGGGCATGAACTTCTGGCCGCCGAAACCCGGCTCCACGCTCATCACCAGCACCAGGTCCAGCTTTTCCAGAAAGGGCAGCGCCGCCTCGGCGGCGGTGCCCGGCTTGACGGAAAGCCCCGCCTTGCAGCCGGCGGCATGGATGGCGCCGATCACCGCGTCCGGGTCGTCCTCGCTCTCCAGGTGGAAGGTGATGAGGTCCGCCCCGGCCTTGGCGAAGGCGTCCACATAGGCAAGGGGATGGCTGATCATCAGATGTACGTCATAAAAAGCCTCGGGCAGCGCGGCGTGCAGGCTGTGCAGCACCGGCACGCCGAAGCTGATGTTGGGCACGAAGTGGCCGTCCATCACGTCGAAGTGCAGCATGTCCGCGCCCGCCGCCAGCACCCGCCGGCAATCCTCGCCGAGGCGCGAAAAATCCGCCGCCAGAATGGAGGCGCTCAGTTGCGTCATGGGCAAACTCTCCCTTATACATAGCAATATATAAACTATTCTATCCCAAACCGGCGCAAAAAGCAAATCGCCGGCGCCCTTTTTCACGGTTTTTGCACATTCCCCGCGGGCAAAAAGCGCCGCGCCCGGCGGGCGCGGCGCAGGGGGGTCACTTGTGATTCTTGCGCTTTTCGGCGGGCGAGCAGTCGCAGGGGAGGGTGAAGCTGAAGCGGCAGAAGCGCCCCTGCTCGCTCTCGGCCCAGATCTTGCCGCCGGAAAGGCCGATGAGCACCTTGCAGATGTGCAGCCCCAGGCCGCTGCCCCGGGTGTTCAGGCCCCGGCTCTTGTCCTCCTTATAAAAGCGCTCGAAGACGAAGGGCAGCGCCTCGGCGCTGATGCCCTGGCCGGAATTCTCCACCGACACGGTGACAAAGCCCCCCGCCTTCTGCACCGAAAAGCGGATGTAGCCGCCTTTGGGGGTGAACTTGAGGGCGTTGTCGAAGAGGTTGTACACCACCTGGTATACAAGGTCCGGGTCGGCGTAGACGGGGGTCTTCTGGGGCGCGAGGCCCTGGATCTCCACCCCCTGATCCTCGATGCGCTGCTCGCAGCTGAACACCACGCCGGTGAGGCTCTCCCACACGTCGTAGCTGTGGGCGTTCACCCGGTATTCGCCCGCCTCGAGTTTCGAGATGTCCAGCATGTTCTGGATCAGCCGCGTCAGCCGCCCTACCTCCTGGCTCACCAGCCCCAGATAGTGCTGGCGCATCTCGTCGGGGATGGTGCCGTCCAGCATGCCGTCGATGAAGCCCTTGATGCTGGTCATGGGGGTGCGCAGTTCGTGGGCGATGTTGCCCATGAAGCTGGCCCGGCTGGAGTCGATGGTCTCCAGGTTGCGGGCCATGTTGTTGAAGGTGACCGCCAGCTGGGCCACCTCGTCGTCGCCGTCCACCGGCACCCGCACGCTGAAGTCGCCGCCGCCGAACTTGCGGGCGGCCTCGCTGATGCGCCGCAGCGGGGTGGTGAGCCGGGTGGTGAAGAAGATGGCCAGCACGCTGGAGGCCAGCAGCATCAGCCCGGCGGCCAGCACGAAGCTGGAGAACATATCCCCCACGAACACCCGCAGGCTGCCCGCGCTGGAGGAGGCAAACACATAGCCCAGCGGCGTGCCGCCGGCGTCCTCCACCGCGCCGCCCACGGTGTAGCAGGCGCCGGCGTACAGCCCGCCCAGGGTGCCGGTCTCAAAAAATCCGGTGCCGGCGGACAGCGCGGTCAGGGCCGCGGCGGGCGCCTGCCGGCCCACGATCGGGCTGCCCGGCCCCTCGCTGCACACCTTCACCACACCGCTCTCGTCGGTGAACAGGATGACGGTGCTGCTGGTCTCGCTGATGAGGGCCAGGCTCTCCTGGATCTTCTGGGCCAGTTCCGGGTCCAGGGCGGCGGTGTCCTCCGTCTGCTGCCGCAGGCGGATCTGCGCCGTGACGATGGACACCACCTCGCTGAGCGACTCTTTTTTGTCCTGCTTGAAGTAGCCCATCACCAGGTACATCTGGATGGCGCAGAGCACGGCGGTGCTGACGATCAGCAGCGCCGCGGTGGTGCTGAAATACATCGAGCTGATGCTCTTGCGCATGGAAGGTTCAGTCCTTTACTTCAAACTTGTAGCCCACGCCCCACACGGTCTTGAGGCTCCACTTGTCGCTGGCGCCCTCAAGCTTCTCCCGCAGGCGCTTGATGTGCACGTCGATGGTGCGGGAGTCGCCGTAGTACTCGAAGCCCCACACCTCGTCCAGCAGCTGATCCCGGGTGAACACCCGGTTGGGGTGGCCGGCAAGATAGGCCAGCAGCTCCAGCTCCTTGGGGGGCGCCTCCACGATCTTGCCCTTCACCTTCAGCTGGTACTGGCTCATGTCCAGCGAGAGGTTCTCGAACTGGATCACGTTCTTGTCGCCCCCCTCGCCGGCGTGGCAGCGGCGCAGCACCGCCTTGATGCGGGCCACCACCTCCTTGGTGTCGAAGGGCTTGACCACATAGTCGTCCGCCCCCAGCTCCAGGCCCAGCACCTTGTCGAAGGTCTCGCCCTTGGCGGTGAGCATAATCACCGGGGTGTCGCCCGCGGCGCGGATGCGCCGGCACACCTCCCAGCCGTCCATCTTGGGCATCATCACGTCCAGCAGCACCAGGCTGGGCTTCTGGCTCTCAAAGGCGGCCACGGCGGCCTCGCCGTCGGTGGCGATGACCGGCTGGTAGCCCTCCTTGGCCAGATACAGCCGCAGCAGTTCGCAGATATTCTGATCGTCGTCCACGATCAGGATCTTTTCACTTGCCATCCTGTTTTCTCCCTCCCTGCTCCGCCCCGCGGGCGGGCGCGCGTCCTCCGGCGGGCCGGCCCGCCGCGCCCCCGGCGGGGGCATTTGCTTTATTATACCGTATATTTGTGGACAAAAAAAGAACGAAAGCGTCAAAAACCTGCCCCTCCAAGGGGCGCGGGGAGTTGAATTCGCGGCGGCGGAAGACTATAATTTGCCCTGTGGAAACGTGAAACGGAAGGAGAAGGCAATCATGGCAGTTTACAGAAAAGAACCGAGAAAGCGCGGCGTGCGGCCCGCGGCGGTGGCCGGCATTGGAGTGGCGGCGGTGATCCTGATCGCGGCAGCGGCGGCGCTGCTTTTGAAAGGCGGCGGAGAGGCCGGGACCCCCTCGTCGATTTCCGCGCCGGCCTCCACCCCGGCGCCCACGGCCACGCCGGCGCCCACCAGCGTGGATCTGGCGGCCACGGGCGGCTATCCCGAACCGGGGGACAAGCTGGGCAGCATCTCCATCGAGGGCACTCAGGTGGACTGCGACCTCTACTACGGCGATTCCGAGGCGGAATTTGACAAGGGAGCGGGGCTGTACACGGGAACGGGCATCCCCGGCGAGGGGCGCACCATCATCTCCGGCGCCCACACCAACACCTACTACCGGGATCTGGAGAGCGTGGAGGAGGGGGATGAGATCCTGATCTCCACCCGCTACGGGGAATACAGATACCGCGTCACCGGCATGCAGGTGGCCACCGACACCGACACCACCGCCTACGATCTGAACGCGGACCACGAGAACCTGGTGCTGTACACCTGCTATCCCTTCGGGGCCACGCAGTACACCGAGCAGCGCTATTTTGTGTACGGCGAGCTGGTGGAAGGCCCCGCCATCGTGGACGGCACGGCATCCTCCGCGGCTTCCGGCGAACAGTAAGGGAGCGGACGGATGCGGTTTTCCTCCCTGCCGGCGGCCCGCTACAGCCCCGCGGCCCTTTTTGCCGGCATGTGGACCTGCGCCGTGTGCGTGTGGGTCCCGCTGTATCTGCGAAATATGTATCTGGACCTGGTGGATGCGAAGTTCGACCTGCTGGCGGGCTTTGTGGGGCTGGGGGTCATCGGTCTTGCGGCAGCCTTCGCCCTGCGGCCCCGGGCCTTCGCCCCCGGGCCGGGCCGGTTGTCGGCGAGCATCCTGTTCGCGCCGCTGCTGTGCCTTTGCTACCTGATCGCCTGGTCCATGAGCGACAACCGGTGGACGGCGATGTGGGGCCTGAACGGCCGCCGGGCCGGACTTGTGCTGTTCGTGCTGTGCACGGCGCTCTACCTGATGGTGCGGCTGTTCTGCCCCGGCGAGGCATGGCCGGCGCTCACGGTGCTGCTCACCGCCGCCGGCGTGTTCACGGCGGTGCTGGGCTGGCTGAACTTCTGGATGCTGGACCCGCTGGGCTGCTACTACTGCACCCTGCCGGGAACCGGCGATCTGTACCTGAGCACCCTGGGCAACCTGAATTTTTTTGCCGGTTTTATGTGCCTGTGCTTTCCGTCGGCGCTGCGCTGCGTGTTCGCCGCCCGCGGGCCGGTGAGCCGGGGCCTGGCCGGCGCGGCGTGCACGGCGATCCTCTCCGGCCTGATCATCGCCAACACCGACACGGCCTGGGTGGCGCTGGGAGCGATGCTGGCGCTGCTCTGCTGTGACCGGCGGCTCACCCCGGCGCAGCTGGGCCTGGTGAGCCGCATGGGCGCGGGGGTGTGCGCCGCGGCGCTGGCCACCGGGCTGGCGCTGGCCGGGGGGGCGACCAGCCGCGTGGTGCTGCGCACCGGCTCCGCCCTGCTCACCCGGCCGCCGGTGGCGCTGGCCGGCCTGGCGGTGACGCTGGCGGTGGCGGCGGTGTGCGCGGCGCGGACCTTTGCGCCCTGGCGGCTGTTCCGGCCGCTGGGCATCGCGGCCGTGGCGCTGCTGGCGGTGGGCTTTGCGCTGCCCAGCCTGTTCGGGGTGTCGCTGGGGCCGCTGAACGGCGCGTTCTGGCTCAAGTCCGGCTGGGGGTCCAGCCGCTGGGACGTGTGGGGCGTGCTGTGGCAGCAGTACCGGGAACTGCCGCCGCTGCAGAAACTCTTCGGCGTGGGGGCGGACGGGGTGAACGCCCTGCTCAACCCCCGGCACACCACCACGCTGATCGTGCTCACCGGCGAGGTCTTTGACAGCGCCCACAACGAATACCTGCAGCACCTGGTGTGCGGGGGAGCGCTGGGGGCCGCCTGCTGGGTGGCCTTCCTGGTGTGGCACATCCTGCAGGGGATGCGCGCGCGCCCCTTCGCGGCGCTGACCCTGGCCGGCTACGGTGCGCTGGCCCTTTTCAGCATCACCAGCCCCATGCTGCTGCCGCTGTGCTTTGTGGCGGCGGCCTTCGCGGCCATGCCGCCCGTCCCGCCCCAAAAGGGGGCATGGGCCTGCTTTGCGCCGGGCCTGCTGCTGCTGTTTCCCGCCCTTGTGCTGGCAAATCAGGTGGAAACCCTGATTTTGTGAGAAAAGCTCACAAGTTTCCGGGAAAAATAAGGCGAAAATTCATCGATCTGAACAGTGACTTTTTGATTTTATTGCACTATAATGGAGACGCTGTAGCTCCCTGGTGCTCTCGGGCTTCCCGGGCGGCGGGAGATACACCGAGAAAGCTATAATGAGGAGGAAGTCGAAATCATGAA
>DWYI01000027.1 GCA_019118765.1 Candidatus Allofournierella merdavium
CACATTTTTCACGAAATTTGTTTTCTCACGGCGGACGGATTCACTCCCCGGCGGCAAGCGGGCAGTAACGGGCCACCAGCAGATCCACGCAGGCGCCGTAGCTGGCCATGCCCATCGTCTGCCCGTATCCCTCCAGAAAGGCGGAATAGGTGCTCTCCGCCAGGTCGGCGGCGGGGCTCTCAAAGGAAGCCCAGTATTCGTCGTTCCACAAAAGGTCCGCCACAGGGCCCGCCTCCAGCTGCTGCCACACCGTTTGCCACGCGGCCGCGTCGTCGGTGTACAGCGCGTTGCTCAGGTGCAAAAAGCCGAACAGCCAGCCGGAATACTGCCACAGCGTGTCGGGGTTTTCCAGGCAGGCCGCCACCCCCACAAAGTTGGCCTCCTGTTCCGGGGCCACCCCCTGCTGGTGGGCCTGCTCGTGGGCGATGGTCACCGGCAGGAACACATTGGGGCAGTTCACATTGAGGGTGCTCTCGCCGGTGAAGGGGAAGATGTAGCCGGTAAACCCCGCCGCGCTCATGAACCAGGAATAGAGCGCCGGTTTGGGCTGCCGGGCCGGGCCGTCCAAAAAGGGATACGCCCGGGCGAGGGCGTCCAGGCTGTCGGCGCCCGCCGCCAGGATGGCCGCGCTGTCCGCCGAAAGGCGGCCCTCGCCGTCCCGCGGGACCAGCCGCCCGGTGCGGTTGGCCCCTTCCGCGAACCACAGGGCGGTGGCCGCCAGCTGCCCGGCGCTCACCGGCGCCGGCTCGAGGCCGCTTTTTTCGCTGAAGGAGGCGGCGTAGTAATGAACGCCCCACAGCCAGCTCACCCCCGCGGCGATCCACACCACCAGCGCCGCCAGCCCCAACAGCCGCCGGGCCGCCACCCGCCGGCCCCGCAGCGCCCCGCGCACCGTGAGCGCCGCCATCACCAGCAGCCACACCCCCAGCGCGGTGCACAGCGCCTCCGCCAGCGAAAAGGGCAGCGGGTCCGCCAGCGCGCTGACAAAGCGGCGCACCGCCAGCGCGGCCTGCGCCGCCGCGTCCATCGCCTCCCGCCGGCCCCGCAGCAGCAAAAACAGCCCCTGGGCGGCGCACCCCGCCGCCAGCGCCAGGCAGGGCAGACGGTTCTGCGCCAGCCAGCGCCCCGCCTTTCCCACACGCTCGTTCATCCGAAGGCCCCCTTTCGCCCTTTTTCTTTTTATTATACCTCCGGGCGGCGGCGGCGCGCAACGCGGCAAAAATTATTTCGAAGTTCAAAGCATCTTGACAACGGGCCGGCGGCGCGCTACAATCAGATTGTTTGAACTTCAAAGTTTTGGTTCGAACGGGAAAGAAGGTGCATTCTGTGACCGAGGCGGAAAAAAAGATCAACCGGTTTCTGGTGGACGTGTTCAACGATGTGCTGCGGCTGGAGGAGGAAAATCTGGCCAGGGGGCCCCACAAAAACCTCTCGGTCAGTGAAATGCATGTGCTGGAGGCGGTGGACAACGCTGCCGAGGGGGTGACCATGCGGGAGCTGGCCGCCCGCCTGCGGGTGACCGCCAGCACCCTGACCGTGGCGGTGAAGACGCTGGAGCAGAAGGGGTATCTGGTGCGGGCGAAGGCGGAGGACGACCGGCGCAAGGTGACGGTGACCCTCACCGACGCCGCCCGCGGCGCGCTGGAGCGCCACGCCGCCTTCCATGAGCAGCTGATCGACCGGGTGAGCCGCCGGCTGAGCGCTGGCCAGATGGAACAGCTGGCCGACACCCTCTCGGCGCTCCACGGCTTTTTCACCGACATCCAGTGACGCGGCGGCCCGGCCGCCCAACAGTAAGGAGACGATGTGACATGATCCGTATTCTGACCGATTCCACCGCCGATATCCTGGCCCCCGAGGCCGCCCGCCTGCAGGTGGAACTGGTGCACATGCAGGTGCGCTTTGAGGACGGCGAGGTCTGCCGCGACGGGCTGGACATGACCCCCGACGAATTTTATGCCCGGCTGGTCAAGTGCGACAAGCTGCCCACCACCAGCCAGCCCAGCCCCCAGGATTTTCTGGACCGGTTCGAGGAGGCGAAGGCGGCGGGCGACGAGGTGGTGGCCATCCTGATCTCCGGCCAGCTCAGCGGCACCTACCAGTCGGCCCGGATCGCCGCCGACGCCTGCGGCTACGACAAGATCTATCTGGTGGACAGCATGAACGCCACCCTGGGCGAACAGCTGCTGGTGCGGCTGGCGGTGCAGCTGCGCGGCGAGGGCAAAAGCGCCGCCGCGATCGCCGAGGAGCTGGAGCGCCGCCGGATGGATGTGCGCCTGGTGGCCGTGGTGGACGACCTGAAATATCTGCGCAAGGGCGGCCGTCTCTCCGGCGCGCAGGCGCTGGCGGGCAGCCTGCTGGGCGTGAAGCCGGTGGTGGCCGTGCGGGACGGCAAGGTGGGCCTTGCCGGCAAGGCCCGGGGGATGCCCGGCGCCTATGTGGCGCTGTTCAAGCTGATGGACGCCGAAGGGGGGCTGGACGAGGCCATGCCCTACATGATCGGCTACACCGCCCACCGCAAGGCCGCCGAGCCTCTGCACCGGTATCTCACCCAGAATCTGGGGCTGGAGGCGCCGCTGTGCCGCCACATCGGCACCGCCATCGGCACCCATGCCGGCCCCGGCGCGGCGGGGGTGGCCTTCTTCGCCAAAAACCCGGACGCGGCCGGGTGATCCGCCCTCCTGCGGCGGAGGGTACGCTTTGGTTTTAAAAAAAGGGAGAGCGCCGTTCCGCGGCCGGGCAGGCAGCGGGGCGGCGCTCTCTCTTTGCGCAAAAAAGTTCCCCCGGGCAGCGCCCGGGGGAACTTTTTGCCCGAGGATACGGGTTACTTGCTCTGGCGGCGCTTCTCGCCCGCGATGAGGCGGTCGGTGACCTCGTCCACCTGCTCGGACAGCTGGAAGCCCTCGGCCAGCCGGCTCTCCTCCATGCCCTCATAGGCGTTCTCGCCCTTGAAGGCGAATTTCAGCATGATGGGGGTGAACACGGCGCAGCACACCACCAGGATGATGATGGGCCCGAAGAAGATGGGGTTGACGATGTTCATCGCCATGCCCTTGTTGGCCACGATCAGGGCCACCTCGCCCCGGCAGGCCATGCCGCAGCCCACCTGCACGCACTGGCGGTTTTTGAAGCCGCAGAGTTTTGCGCCCAGGCCGCAGCCGATCAGCTTGGAACCGATGCCCACCACTACCAGCGCAATGGTGAACAGCAGGATGGCGGCGTCCATCTGGGGCAGCTCCACGCCGATGCCCAGGTTCGCGAAGAACACCGGGGTGAGCAGCAGGTAGGATACCGGGGTGAACTTGCTGGCAGTGTAGGCGCCCTTGGGGGTGGTGGCCACGATCAGGCCGGCGGAGAAAGCGCCGATGATGTCCGCCACGCCGAACCACTCCTCGGCGGCCCAGGCCAGGAACAGGCAGAGCACGAAGGCCAGGATGGGATAGCGGCGCAGATCGCGGTTGCGCACCTTGGTCTCATACCAGCCCAGCACCCGGCTGACGGCCACGCCCACAACGCCCACGAACAGGAAGAACAGCAGGATCTTGGCCAGCACCAGCAGGATGTTCACATCCTCGCCCGCCATGCTGGTGACCACGGTCAGGCAGACCAGGCCCAGCACATCGTCGATCAGGGCGGCGGCCAGGATGGCGTTGCCCACCTTGGTGGACAGCTTTCCCAGTTCCTTCAGGGTCTCCACGGTGATGCTCACCGAAGTGGCGGTGAGCACGGTGCCCAAAAACAGGTCCTGCAAAAACTTGTTACCGGGCATGGTCAGTTCGCCGGTGTTGAAAAAGAACATCAGCCCGGTGCCCATGGCCAGCGGCACCAGCACGCCGGCGGTGGCGATCACCAGGCCCGCCTTGCCGGTCTTTTTCAGTTCGTTCAGGTCGGTGCCCATGCCGGCGCTGAACATGATGACGATCACGCCCAGTTCCGCCACCCGGGACAAAAAGTCGCTGGGCTGGATGATGTTCAGCACCGCGGGGCCCATCACCAGGCCCGCCACCAGCGCGCCCACCACCTGAGGCATCTGCAGCTTGCCGGTGAGCATGCTCAGCGCCTTGGTGGCCAGCAGGATGAGGGCCAGGTCGGCCAGATATCCATAGGTCATAGTTCTCTCCTCCTCACAAAAAAAAACGGCCCCGCCGCAAACGGGACCGCTGCAGTCACAATGACCTATTATGCACCTTTTTTCCGTTGGCGCAAGGGTGGGAGGATGGTTTTTGTGCCACGATCATCTCCGTTTTTGTTCCGCAAGCCGCTTTTTGAGGTAAGCAAAAGCCTCCGCCGCCTGGGCCGGGCTCTCAAAGCCACGCTTGGGGATGGCGGTGATCATGTTGCCCTCGAAGCGCAGGAAGATGTAGTTTTGATCCTGGGCCACCTTGTTCAGATTGGAGTAGGGCCGGTAGCTGCACAGCGCGCCGCTGGTCTCGGTGAAGCCGTTCTGGCCCAGAACCACCCAGCCGGGGGTGGCCAGGCGCTGGGTCTGCTCCCCCGCCAGCTGCCGCTTCATGGCGGCGCGCTGGGCGGCGGGCGAGCGGGCCGCCAGCAGCAGCCCCACCACCACCGCCAGGGCGGCCATAGCCACGGCCACCATCGCGTCTCCGGTGGCCACTCCCAGCGCCACCTCCAGAACGGCCACCACCAGCAGCGCCCACAGCACCGCCAGCCGGCCCTTGCCGACGGGGTTCAGCAGCCGGTTGGCCGCGCAGTAGGCGGGCAGCACCTCCTTCGGGCGCAGCATCTGGGGCGCGGCGTACATCTGCGTCTCCCCTTCGGGCAGGGGCGGGCAGGGCGGCAGGGCGCGCCCCCCATCCTGCCCGGCCAGCTGCCGGGCGGATCTCTCGTACAGGCGGCTCTTGGCCAGGGCCGCGCACCGCTCAAACTCGTCGGCTGCCGCCTTCATCGCCTCCGGCCCCTCGAAGGCCGCGGCGGGCAGCGCCAGCATCTTTGCGCCGCCGTAGGTGTGGACCAGCAGCCCCTCGGGGTACTGTTCCACCTTTTGCACCACCGACGGATCGCTGGCCTCCTGCAGCCCGGCGCGCACGGCGACCAGTTTTTCCTCGTCCAGGTGCACCCGCCACTGGCCCAGAGGCGAGGCGCCCAGCTTTTTCTGCCGGCGCAGCACGCCGGCGGCAATGCCCTGGGCGCGGCTTCTCCAGAACAGAAAGACGGCAAGCATCAGCAGCACAGCGCCCAGCACAATGTACAGCCCGCCGCCCGCCGGGTCGAACTCGGCGTAGAAATAGCCCGGGCGCATCATGGCCCGCCATGCCTCCGCGGCCAGCCAAACGCCCCAGGCGCCAACGATGAGGCCCAGGCCCCGCAGCAGGCGGCCGGAGGCCTTCTCCTGGCGGTACTTTTTGGCGTAGAGGGCCAGCGCGGTCTGTTCGGTCAGTTCAAAATTCCAATCCATCGGTTTTCCCTTCTTTCCTCTCGGCGGCCGTGCCGCCGATCCTGTTGGTTTGCTTACAGTTCCCCGCCAAAAGCCCGCTGCACCGCCAGCAGTACCCCGGCGCGGCTGGCCGCCAGGTTCAGCCCGCCCTGGAGATAGACGGTGTAGGGCGGACGCATCGGCCCGTCGCAGGAAAGCTCGATGCTGCTGCCCAGGGTGAAGGCCCCGGCGGCCATGATCACCTGGTCGGTGTAGCCCGCCATGGCGTAGGGCTCGGGGGCGACGTAGCTGTCCACCGGGCTGCCCGCCTGCACCCCCTGGCAGAAGCCCACCAGCGCCTCGGCGCTGCCCGCCTCAAAGCTGGTGATGATGTCGTTTCGCGGCTCGGTGTAGCGGGGGATGGGGTTCTTGCCCAGCAGCTCCAAAAGGCAGCTGGAGTAGATGCTGGTCTTCACCGCCTCGGCGGTGACGCCGGGGGCGTAATAAAGGCCCAGGTACAGGCTGCGCAAGGAATCCAGCGTGCAACCCAGCTCCCGGCCGGTGCCGGGGGCGGTGAGCCGGTGGCCGCACTTCTCCACCAGGTCCGCCCGGCCGGCGATGTAGCCGCCGGTGGGGGCGATGCCGCCGCCGGCGTTCTTGATGAGGCTGCCCACGATCAGGTCCGCCCCCACGCTCACCGGCTCGGCCGTCTGGGTGAAGGTGCCGTAGCAGTTGTCCACCAGCACGACGATGTCCGGGTTGGCGCTCTTGGCCGCCTTCACCACCAGTTCGATGGTGGCAAGATCGAAGGCGGCCCGGCTGGAGTAGCCCCGGCTGCGCTGCACATGGCACACCCTGGCGTTTACGGCCTTTCTGGCGATGGTCTCAAGGTCGGGCAGGCCGCCCTCCAGCAGCGGCACCTCGTCGTAGTTCACACCGAACTCCGCCAGGGTGCCGCAGCCCTTGCCCGCGTCCCCGATGCCGATGACCCCCTCCAGCGTGTCGTAGGGGCGGCCGGTGGCGGCCAGCAGGGTATCCCCCGCCCGCAGCACCCCGAACAGGGCCACCGCCAGCGCGTGAGTGCCCGAGAGGAAGTGGGGCCGGCAGAGGGCGTCCTCCGCCCCCGCCACCTGGGCGAAGAGGGCGTCCAGCTTGTCCCGCCCGGCGTCGTCGTAGCCGTAGCCGGTGGTGCCCACCAGGTGAGTGGCCGCCACCTTCTGATCGGTGAAGGCCTTGAGCATCTTCACCTGGTTGTAATCCCGGATGGCGTCCACCTTTTCAAAATAGGGGCGGCAGAGCTCCATGGCGTGCCGGTCCAGTTCCAAAAGGCGGGGGGGAAAGTCAAAAAATTCTTCCAGCATGGTGTATGTACAGTCCCTTTCAGTCAGTTTCCGGGGCGGCGAAGCCGAAGGCCCGTCCCCTTTGTTCAAAGCCCAGTTTTTGATAAAAGCCCTCGGCGCCGGGGCGGGCCAGCAGGCTCACCGGGCCGCGGGGGGCGAAGTCCGCCGCCAGCCGCAGCACAAGGGCCGCGGCGCAGCCTTTGCGGCGGAAGGGTGCCGCCGTCTCCACGGCGGAGAGCACGGCGGCGCTTTGCCCGATGGCGTAAAGCCCGGCGGTGGCGGCAAGCCGGCCGCCCAGCCGCAGGCCCCACACCTTCGCCAGGCCCCGGTTGCGCAGCGCGCACCCCTCGGCATAGAAAGTGTCCGCGGCGGCTTTTCCCGCCGCGCCGGCCAGGCTGTCGCCGCCGGTGAGCAGCGCCACCACCTCGGTCATGGGCACGTCCTCGTCCAGCACCGCGCCCGCCGGCAGCGGCGGCACTTCCACTGAGGCGGGGGCGCAGAAGGCGTCGAAGGCCGCGTCCTGCCGCCAGCCGGCGGGGGCGGCGGCTTCGGCGCTCTTCAGCCGCCTTGCCCCCAGCACCGCCAGCAGGCCCGCCAGCTCCTCGCCGTCGGCGCGGCCGGTAAGTTTTGCGGAAGCGTCCCGCACCGCCAGGGCGAAGGGCTTCTCCCCTGCCCCGCCGGTGTAGAACTTCCAGCCGCTGCCCGGCACATCCCGGAAGGCGGCGAAGCACACCGCCGTCTCCACCGCCACCGGGTCCGCCCGGCCCGCCAGCGCCGCCGAAAAGCGGGCGGCGTCGGCGGCGGTTTCCACCAGCCGGATCACAGGGCGTTCACCAGTTCCTTGAAGTGGCGGCCCCGCACCTCGAAGTTGGGGTAGAGGTCAAAGCTGGCGGAGGCAGGCGAGAGGCTGACGATGTCGCCGGGTTTGGCGGCGGCGCGGGCGGCGTCCACCGCCTCCTTCATGTCTTTCGCGTGGAGGATGACAAGGCCGCTGTCGGCAAAGCCGGGGCATTCCCGCACCGCCTTTTCGATCTTGGGGCCGGTGGCGCCCATGAGCACCAGCACCTTCACATGGGCCAGGATCTCCGGGGCCAGGGGCTCGTAGGGGATGTTCTTGTCGTAGCCGCCGGCGATGATGATGATCTTCTGGTCGAAGCTGCGCAGCCCCGCGATGGTGCGGGTGGGGCTGGAGGCGATGGAGTCGTTGAACCACTGCACCCCGTCCAGCGTCCGCACCGGCTCGATGCGGTGCTCCACCCCGGCGAAGGTGCGGGCGGTCTCGGCCATGGCGCTCACCGGCACCCGGCCCCACACGGCGGCGATGGCCGCCAGCAGGTTCTCGATGTTGTGCAGCCCCCGCAGCTTCACCTCGTCCTTCGAGACGACCGGGGTCACCGTGCCCTTTTCCGCCATGCAGAGCATGCCGTCCGCCCGCAGGAAAGCGCCGTTGTCCACTTCCCGCAGGCGGGTGAACCAGCACTGGCTGCCCTTGCAGTCGGCGGCCATGGCGCGGGTGATGTCGTTCTCATAGCCCAGCACCGCCCTGTCCGCCGGGGTCTGCCACAAGAGGATGTTGCGTTTGGCGTCCACATACTCCTGCATGTCCTTGTGGTGATCCAGGTGGTTCGGGGTCACGTTGGTGACCACCGCCACCTGAGGGCTTTTGCGCATGCTGATGAGCTGGAAGCTGGAAAGTTCCACCACGGCTTCGTCCTCGGGTTCGATCTCGGCCAGCACGGGCAGCAGCGCCCGCCCGATGTTGCCCCCCAGATGCACCTTCTTGCCCGCGGCGGTGAGCATGGCCGCGATCAGGCTGGTGGTGGTGGTCTTGCCGTCCGAGCCGGTGACGGCGGTGATGTGGCAGGGGCAGTACTCGAAGAACAGCTCCATCTCGCTGGTCACAAGGCTGCCCGCCGCCTTCGCCGCCTGCAGCGCCGGGGTATAATACTCAAAGCCCGGGGTGCGCAGGATCACGTCCTGCCCCGCCAGGCCCTCCAGATAGCTTTCGCCTAAAGAGAGTTTCACCCCCAGCTTTTGGAGGGTGGCGGCGTAGTCGCCGAAGTCCTCCAGCTTCTTTTTGTCGCACAGGGTCACGTCGGCCCCCATGGCGCAGAACTGCCCGATGAGGGTCTTGTGGCTGACCCCCGCGCCGATAAACGCCACCTTTTTGCCCCGCAGAAACGCGGCCAGGGCCTCGCTGTCTCTCTGCATCTTGCAACACAGCCTTTCCTTCGTCAAAAATGCCGCCGGGCGTCGAAACCGCCCCGCGGATCGGTTTTCTTATTCATTATAGTCATTTTGCGCCCCCGGCGCAACCAAACCGGCCGGCGGCTGGCAAAAAAAGGGGCGGCGTGCCCCCGCCGGCGGCGGTTTTCGACCCAAAGGCGAAAAAAGTGCGAAAATTGCGGCGGTTGTTTGAATTTTCCGCAATTTTTTGATAGGATAAAAACGTATACCCTTCGGCGATGAAAACATACTTATTTTACGATCGTACAAAAGGGAGAGAAAGGAGGTGCCCGCCACGGGAAAACTGAAACTGATCCTGCTGGCCTGCCTCGCCGCCCTGTGCCTGACCGGCTGCGAAAAGCAGATCGAGTTCACCTGGGCCATGGAGCGGGTGCCCAACAACCTGGACCCGCAGCTGGCCGCCGCGAGCCCGGAACTGATCGCGGTGACCAACCTGTACAGCGGGCTGTTCCGGCTGAACGCCGACGGCGAGCCGGTGCCGGACTGCGCCGAGAGTTACGCCGTCAGCCCCGACGGCCTCACCTATACCTTCACGTTAAAGGAGGGCCTGGCCTACACCCGGAACCGGGGCGAGACGGCGGAGTATGCGCTGACCGCCCGGGACTTTGTGTTCGCCCTGCGGCGGGTCTTTCGCGCCGAGACCGGCAGCCCCTACACCGACACCTACGCCGCCATCAAAAACAGCGCGGCGGTGCTGGCGGGTTCCATGGACGAGACGGCGCTGGGGGTGAGCGCGCCGGACGAGCGCACGGTGGTGATCGAGCTTTCCCAGCCGGACCCCCAGCTGCTTTACAAGCTGGCGCTGCCCGGGGCGATGCCCTGCAACGAGGAATTTTTTGAGAGCACCGAAGGCACCTACGGGCTGACCCGGGCCTCCACCATGGGCAACGGCAGCTTTTATGTGTACAACTGGAATGACAACGGCCTGTTCCTGCGCCGGCCCGCCAGCGGCGACGCCGTCACCGCCCTGCGGCTGGTGATCAACGCCACCGGCCAGAGCGCCGATTCCTCCGGCAGCTCCTCCGCCTCCGGCCAGACGCTGTGGGGCGAGGCGCTGGTGAAGGAGGGCGGCGCCACCGCCGCGCTGAGCGAGGCCCTCTCCGCCGCCGGGCTGGATTCCATCCCCTACACCGCTACCACCTGGGTGCTGCTGTTCAACTGTGGCAACGAGACGCTGGCCCAGCCCCTGGTGCGGGAGGCGCTGGTCTCCAGCGCCCGTGCCGCCCAGGCGCAGCTGCCCGAGGGCTTTGCCGACGCGGAGGGGCTCGTGCCCCCCGCGGTGACGGTGCAGGGGGAGAACTACCGGCAGGCCGCCGGCAGCGTACAGCCCTCCTTCGGCAGCGCCGCCGACCTGTGCCGCCAGGGGCTTGCCGCTCTTGGCGCCACCCGCTTTGAGAACATCACCCTGCTGGCGCCGGAGGGCGAAGAGTATCTGCAGCTGGCCCAGGGGGTAAACCAGCAGTGGCAGAAGGAACTGGGGGCATTTTCCGCCTACTTCCCGGTGAAGCAGCTGCCCCTGGAGCAGCTCACCGCCCAGGTGGCGGCGGGCGATTACCAGATCGCCCTGCTGCCCCTCTCCCCCGCCAGCGACTCCGCCCCCGAACTGCTGGGGCAGGCCGCCGCGCTGGCCGGCTGGACCGACACGGCCTGGCAGCAGCAGCTGAACGGGTTCTTTGCCGCCGGCGGCTACACCGCCGGCCAGATCGCCGGCGCGGAGCGCGCCCTGCTGGAGAGCGCCAGCGTGGCGCCGCTGTGGTTCCAGACCAAGGCGCTGCTGGTGCAGCCGGGGGTGGAAGGGCTGGTGTTCCGCCCCTTCGGCCCGGTGCTGGACCTGACCGGGGCCACCATGGCCCAGTGACACACCCGCAAAAGGAGGTCAAACCACCCATGGACTGCAAACATTCCGCCGACGTGAACCGCCGTCTGGCCCGCATCAGCGGGCAGGTGAACGGCATCCGGGAGATGGTGAACGAGGGCCGCCCCTGCGACGAACTGCTGATCCAGCTGTCCAGCGTGAGCAGCGCCGTGACCCAGGTGGCGAAACTCATCCTCACCGAACACCTGACCCACTGCGTGCTGTCCGACTGCGACGAGGACACCCTGGCCCGGCTGGAGGAAGCCATCGACCAGTTCGCGAAGCTGAAATGACAAAGAAAAATGCCGTTCCCCGCCGGGAACGGCATTTTTGGTTGTTCAGAAAGCGGCCAGGGCGGCGTTCAGCCGGGCGAGGGTCTCCTCCTTGCCCAGCATGGCGGCCAGGTCGGTGCCGCCGCCGGGGGTGCGCTGCTTGCCCGAGAGGGCGATACCCAGAGGATAGAGCAGCCAGCCGTTCTTGACCTCCATCCCCTCGGCCAGCTGTTTGCAGGCGGCGAAGATGGCGTCCTTGTTCCAGTCGTTCAAGCCTTCCAGCACCGGCTTCAGGGCTTCCAGCGCGGTCTTTGCGGTCTCGGGGGTGGTCTTCTGCTTTTTGTTGGCGTAGAGTTCGGGGCCGTAGGGCACCACCGCGTCGAAGAAGTCCAGCTGCTCGGGGATCTCGCCCAGCACCTCGCACCGGGGCTGGAGGTTCTGGCACAGCAGGTCCCGGTCGATGGGGCGGTGCACCGCCTGGTCGATCCAGGGGTCGGCCATCTTGCGGAACGCCTCGGGGGTCAGCCGCCGGATGTACTCGGCGTTGATGGCCCGCAGCTTGAGAGGGTCGAAGATGGCCGGGCTCTTGCTGATGCCGCTCTCGTCGAAAATTTTGCACATCTCCTCCAGGGTGAAGATCTCCTCCTCGCCCTTGGGGCTCCAGCCCAGCAGCAGGATGTAGTTCAGGATGGCCGCGCTGAGATAGCCCTTGGCCACCAGGTCCTGATAGGAGGCGTCGCCGTTGCGCTTGGACAGCTTGTTGTGGGCGTCCTTCATCACCGGCGGGCAGTGGATGTACACCGGGATGGGCCAGCCGAAGGCCTCGTAGAGCAGGTTGTACTTGGGGGTGCTGGAGAGATACTCCGAGCCGCGGATGACGTGGGTGATGCCCATCAGGTGATCGTCCACCACGTTGGCGAAGTTGTAGGTGGGCATGCCGTCCGCCTTGAGGAGGATCTGGTCCTCCAGTTCGGCGTTGTTCACCTCGATATGGCCGTAGACCGCGTCGTCAAAGCCGGTCACCCCCTCGGTGGGGCACTTCTGGCGGATGACGTAGGGCGTGCCCGCCGCCAGTTTTTCGGCCACCTCCTCGGGGCTCAGGTCCCGGCAGTGGCGGTCGTAGTGGCCCACCGCCTCGCCGGCGGCCTTCTGCTGGGCGTGCAGCTCTTCCAGCCGCTCAGGTGAACAGAAGCAGTAATAGGCCTTGCCCTCGGCCACCAGCCGCTCGGCGTACTGCTTGAACAGGACCATCCGCTGACTCTGGATGTAGGGGCCCACCGGCCCGCCCACGTCGGGGCCCTCGTCCCACAAAAGGCCGGTCTGGCGCAGGGTGTCGTAGATGATGTCCACCGCGCCCTCCACATAGCGGCCCTGGTCGGTGTCCTCGATGCGCAGGATGAACGAGCCGTCGGGCACGCTGCGGGCCTTGAGGTAGGCGTAGAGGGCGGTGCGCAGGTTGCCCACATGCATATAGCCGGTGGGGCTGGGGGCGAAACGGGTGCGAACGGAATTTTTCAGCATGGTGCGTTTACTCCTTCAAAACGGCGGTGCGGTGCGGCCCGCCGGGCTTTTCTCTGTTCCATTCTAAACGCTGCGCCGCCCTTTGTCAATTTGCCGATTTGCAATGAGCGCCGCTTTTCCTTATAATAGGAGTATTCCCGCGCGGCCCGCCGGGCCGGACCACTCGATAACAGGAGTTTTGACCGATGAATTTTCTCTCTCTTTCCTTCCTGGGTTTTGGCGTTGTGGTGTTCGCCGTCTGGTGGGCGCTGCCCGCCCGCTTCCGCCCCTGGGCGCTGGCGGCGGCCAATGTGTATTTCGCCCTGAGTTTCGGCCTGCAGGCGCTGGCGGCGCTGGCGCTCATCACCGCCGCCGGCTGGGCCTGCGGCCTGTGGATGGCCCATGGCGGCGGCAGGGCCGCCCTGGCGGTGGGCGTGCTGGCGGGGGTGCTGCCCCTGGCGGGCTACAAGTACCTGCCCGCCCTGGCCGGCCGCTGGCAGGCGCTGGCCTCCTTCGCGGACCTGCTCATGCCGGTGGGCATCAGCTTCTTCGTGTTCAAGAACATCACCTATCTGGTGGCGGTGTACAAGGGGGCCCTTCCCGCCGAGAAGAACCCGCTGTACTGCTTTGCCTACACCGGCTTTTTCGCCCAGCTCACCAGCGGGCCCATCCAGCGGGCCGAGAGCCTGCTGCCCCAGCTGAAAGACCCGCCCGCCTTTGACCGGGCGCTGGCGCTGAACGGCTGCGTGCGGCTGTGCTGGGGCATGTTTTTGAAAAAGTGCCTGGCGGACCACTTTGCCGCCTATTACAACGCCCTCTACCAGCCCGACCACTACTACTCCCTGGGCATCGTCTGGTCGCTGGCGGCCTACAGCCTGTACATCTACTTCGACTTCGCCAGCTACTCCCAGCTGTCCATCGGGGTGGCGAACCTTTTGGGGCTGCGGTGTGAGGAAAACTTCCTCAGCCCCTACCTCTCCCGCAGCGTGGGCGAGTTCTGGCGGCGCTGGCACATCAGCCTTTCCAGCTTTCTGCGGGATTACATCTACATCCCCCTGGGCGGCAGCCGCCACGGCGTGCCGGTGCTCATCCTCGCCACCATGGTCACGTTCCTGGTCTCCGGCGCGTGGCACGGGGCGGCGCTGGGCTTTGTGGTGTGGGGCGGCCTGCACGGGGTCTATCTGCTGGCGGGGCGGGCCACCCGGCCCCTGCGGGAGAATGCCTGGGCGCTTTTGCGCCAGAAGCCCGGCAGCCCGGTGCGCAGCGCGGTGGGCTGGGCGGTCACGCTGGTGCTGGTGTGCTTTGCCTGGATCTTCTTCTTCAGCGGCGACGTGGGCCAGGTGCGGCTGCTGATGGGCTATCTCGCCCGGCCCATCCCCTTCAGCGTGCAGTATCTCAAGGAGAGCTTCACCCAGCTGGGCTACACCGCCGCCGTCATGGCCCGGCTGGGCCTGTTCGCCCTGGCCGCCTTCGGGGTGGACTTTGCCGCCCGGAAGGACGGCTTCGGCCGCTGGGCCGCCGCCCGCAGGGGCTGGGTGCAGGTGCTTTTCTGCTACGGATGCGTCTTCGCCACCCTGTTCTGGGGCGCGGCGGGCACGCTGCAAAACATCTATTTTCAGTTTTAAAGGGAGGCGCGGGATTTGAAACGTTTTCTCTTGATCGTGGCGCTGTTCCTCGCGCCCGTTCTCTTGTTCGTCGCCCTCTTCGCCGGGGCCGTCTACGCCAGCGGCGAGTGGCACACCGAGGAGGAGATCGCCGCCAAAGTGGCGGCGGGCGAGCCGGCTTTTCTGGGCCTTGCCTACCGGGACAACACCCGCTACTACAAGCATCTGGTGGCAAACGCCCTGGGTGCCGACCTGCTGGTGCTGGGCACCAGCCGCAGCATGCAGTTCCACAGCGAGTTCTTCACCACCGACAGCTTCTACAACGCCGGCGGCGGCGCGGGCTATGTGAACGAGTTCCAGTATTTTCTGGAACAGCTGGACGAGGACAAGCTGCCCTCCACCCTCATCATGGTGCTGGACCAGAACTTTTTCAACGGCGCCTGGGTGGGCACCGGCAGCATGCCGGAGTTCTTCGACTACAACCACTATGAATTCTCGATGCGGTCGGCGCTGCCCCAGGCCATCCGGGACTGGGCCCAGGGCAAATTTACCCTGCGGGCGGCCTACGGCAGCCACCCGGACGTCTACGGCATGGCCGCCGTGGGCCGGGGCAGCGGCTACAACGCCGACGGCAGCTACAACTACGGCACCCTGCTGGACCACCCCGAGACCGGCACCGACGTGGGCTTCCACGACACCTTCGACCGCATTTTGAAGGGCACCAACCGCTTTGAGTTCGGCGAATACGTCCACGAGCCCAGCACCTATGCCATTGAGGACCTGCTGGCCTGGTGCAACGGGCACGACATCGAGGTGGTGCTCATCGTGCCGCCCTACGCCCCCAGCGTCTATCAGCGGATGGTGGAGAGCGGCAACTACGGGTATTTTGACTGGATCATGCCCATCCTCACCGAACTCTGCGAGCCCTACGGCTACGAGGTGTACGATTTTTCCTACATGCCCGACACCCTGGACGAGGAGTATGTGGACGGCTACCACGGCAGCGACCGGGTCTACGCCCGCCTCGCGCTGCACCTGGCCGCCGAGAGCGAGACCCTGGCGAGCCTGATCGACACCGAGTATCTGAACGCCGCACTGGCACCCTCCTCCAGCCCGCTGCGGCTGGCCCAATAACACTCTTGCAAGCTTGGCAGGGCGGGTATATAATGATAGCGTTCTCCGGCATACCATCGGAGCAGAATCGAGGTTTTACCAAATGAGTGAACAAATCGAGCGCAAAAAGCGCATTCTTTCCGGCATCCAGCCCACCGGCACCTTCACCCTGGGCAACTACATCGGCGCGGTGCGCAACTGGGGCAGCCTGCAGCGGGATTTCGAGTGCCTGTATATGGTGGCCGACCTGCACTCGCTGACCGTGCGCCAGGAGCCCGCGGCCCTGCGCCGCCGCACCCGGGAGGCCGCCGCTATGCTGCTGGCCGCCGGCATCGACCCCAAGGTGAGCCTGGTCTTTGTGCAGAGCCATGTGCCCGCCCACACCCAGCTGAGCTGGGTGCTCAGCTGCAACGCCCAGTTCGGCGAGCTGTCCCGCATGACCCAGTTCAAGGACAAGAGCGCCAAGCACGCCGACAACGTGAACGCCGGCCTGTTCACCTACCCCGCCCTGATGGCGGCGGACATCCTGATCTACAACGCCGACCTGGTGCCCGTGGGGGTGGACCAGAAGCAGCACCTGGAACTGACCCGCAACATCGCCCAGCGGTTCAACAATCTGTACAGCCCCACCTTCACCCTGCCCGAGCCCTACATCGGCAAGACCGGCGCCAAGATCATGAGCCTGCAGGAGCCGGACAAGAAGATGAGCAAGAGCGACCCCAATGTGAACGGCTTCATCCTGATGACCGACGACGCCGACACCATCCTGCGCAAGTGCAAGCGCGCCGTGACCGACAGCGACGGCGTGGTGCGCGCCGGGGAGGACAAGCCCGGCGTGACCAACCTGATGAACATCTACGCCTCCCTCACCGGCAAGACCCACGCCGAGATCGAGGCCGAGTTCGACGGCAAGGGCTACGGCGTCTTCAAGGAGGCGGTGGCCCAGTGCGTCATCGACGAGTTCCGCCCCATCCAGGCCGAGTACGAGCGCATCCTGGCGGACAGGGAATATCTGGACGGCGTGCTGAAGGACGGCGCCGCCGCCGCCAGCCGCATGGCCGACCGGATGGTGGCCAAGGTGTACAAAAAGATCGGGCTGGTACAGCTGTAAAAAAACCGACCTTTTTCCGCTTTTTTCGCCGCGCTCCGTGCCCGGAGCGCGGTTTTTGTTCACAAAAAGTTTGCAATATTCCATTTTTACCATATATTGACATTTTCTCCCTGCTGCGGTATAATTATGTCGATAAATTCCACTGTGTATATAAATTCGCAACAAAAAGGAGAAAAGCCATGAAATCCACCGGTATCGTTCGCAAGGTCGACGGACTGGGCCGCGTGGTTCTTCCCATCGAGCTGCGCCGCCTGATGAATCTGGAAGAGAACGCCTCCCTGGAGATCTTTGTGGACGGAGACGAGATCGTGCTGAAGAAGTACCAGCCGGCATGCATCTTCTGCGGCGAGGCCAAAGGCGTGGTGGCCTTTGAGGGGCGCAACATCTGCCCCGCCTGCCGCAAGAAGATCGGGGCGCTGTAAAGCCGCTGGCCTTGCCTGCGTGACCGCCACGATTCGCGCCGTCCGCCCAGCGACAGAAAACAGCCCCCTGCCCGTGTTTCGGGCAGGGGGCTGTTCTTTCTTTTAAGGCGCGGGGCTCAGCGGATGCGGTCGATGCGGCCCTCGCTGTTTTTGATGAGATTGAACAGGCTGGTGGCATAGAGAGGGTATTCCTTCGAGAGGCTCTCGGTGGTCATGGCAAAGCAGGAGGTATCCTTCAAAGCGGGGCCGGTGCCCATGTTTTCCCCCTCCAGCGCCGCCTTCACGTTGGCCCGGGCGGCGCTCATGGCGGCGTCGGAATAGCCCTGCCAGCGCCCGCGGCTGACCCGGAACATGCTCTCGGCGTTTTTGGGGGCCGACGCGTAGAGCAGGCGGAACATGTTGTACACCGCCAGCATCAGGTAGGCGCTCACCTCGCTCACCAGGCCCTTGTCCGGGCAGGCGGCCAGCTTGCTGAACAGGATGTTCAGGCTGTTGGAGATAAGCTTTTTGTTCAACGTGGGCAGCACGCTGCCCTTGTAGACGCTGTCCTTCGCGGTCTCGGGGCTGGGGATCTCCTCCACCGTGAGGGTCAGGCCGCTGCGGTCGGCGCTGCGGCCCAAAAGATAATCGCAGGACACATCGTAGTAATCGGCCACCCGCACCACAAAGTCCAGGCCGCACTCCCGGATGCCCTTTTCGTAGTGGGACAGCAACGCCTGGGAGACCCCCAGCTCCGCCGCGGCCTGTTTCTGCGTGATGCCCCGCTCCTTGCGGAGAAGAGTGATGATGCGATTGAATTCCATGATGTCCTGCTCCCTGTCGTTACTGTCGCGCCGCCGCGCCGTGAAGTCGGTCACCGCCGCAAATGGCTTTGCGGCGCGGTTTTTCGGCGTTGCCCCCCGCGAGGGGCCATTACACAACGTAAATTATAAAACAGCAAAAACGCTTTGTAAATACAAAATCCGCCAAAATCCCCTTTTCATTTTCGGTGGAAATGTCCATCCCTTGACTTTAAAAACTATATGTACGATAATGGTGCCGGGCCTCTTTCTAAATATAGTGTTCCGGCCCTTTTTGTTATTCCTGTGTGTAACGATTTTGTAATATTTTTCCGGGCCGCGGCCGTCCTTCCCGGGCGGCGCGGCGGGGATGGAGGACGCTGTGAAGACCTTTAAGCTGCATCTGATCCGCCACGGGCTGACCCGGGGCAACCTGGACGGCCTGTATGTGGGCGGCGGCACCGACCTGCCGCTGTGCGACGAGGGCCGGCAGGACCTGGCCGTGCTGAAGAACCGCTTTACCTACCCCGCGCCGTACACGGTGTTCACCTCGCCGCTGGCCAGGGCGGTGGAGACGGCCGACCTGCTCTTTCCCGAGGCGACGCACCGGTTGGTGGTGCCCCAGCTGCGGGAGGCGAATTTCGGCGTGTTCGAGGGGCGGCGGATGGAGGACCTGGTGAAGGACCCCCAGTTCGCCCGCTGGATGGACCCCGCCGCCGGCTTCACCCCCGAAGGGGCGGAGCCCACCATGGAGTTTCACGCCCGCTGCGCGGACACGCTGCACAAGCTGCTGGAATACATGATCCGCTCGGAGGTGACCGAGGCCGCCTGCGTGACCCACGGCGGGGTCATCATGAGCATGCTGGCCCAGCTGGCGCTGCCCCGCCGCCCCGCGGAGCAGTGGATGGCCGACCCCGGCTGCGGCTACACGGTGCAGACCGACGTGGCCATGTGGATGCGGGACAAGCTGGTGGAAGCCATCGTCATCCAGCCCGCGGGCTATCTGGACGGGGAATGACGGTTTTTTGCGCGAATAAACATCCACCGGCCAAGCCGGTGGTTTTTCACATGCGGGCATAGCCCTATGTTCTTCGCCACGCGTAGAACGCGTAATACGGTCTGCCAGCTGCGTGGGATTGTTACTTGCCGCCCGTGAACGGGCC